>JAIKZX010000016.1 GCA_024681935.1 Fretibacterium sp. | reverse complement strand
TTGAATTCCGCGAAGCTGTGATAGGAATCCATATAGCAGAGCTGATTGTAAACATCATCACACAGAACAAAAATATCCTTTCCCTGTACGGCTTCGCGCACAGAATTAAGGCTTTTGTTGTTTAAAATACAACCTGTTGGATTATTAGGGGAGTTCAGAATGATAGCCTTGGTTCTGGGAGAAAGGAGATTCGTCAGCTTTTTTTGATCAATCTGAAAATCGTCCTCCCGTGTGTCCAGAGGAACGAAAACAGCACGACAAAGGCTGATGATTCGTTCGTACAACACAAAGGCGGGGATGGGGACGATGACCTCGTCCCCCGGGTTGAGCATGCCAAACAGCGCTGCGAAAATAGCCTCCGTCGCTCCCACCGTAACAATGACCTCGTTTGGTGAATACTCCAGCCCATGACGTTTTTTTTCGAACGCGGCAATCTTTTCTCTGAGCTCCGCTGTGCCGTTGTTCTCAATATAATGGGTCTCCCCACGGGCAAGGGCTGCGTTGACTGCCTGACGGATGGGTTCTGGGGTCTCGAAATCGGGTTCTCCCAGGGTGAGGCGCACGCAGTCCGGTGTCTGGGCCGCAAGTTTGGAAAATTCCCGTATGGGGCTTCGTTTCGCCCCATAGATTGCTGTGTTCAGCCTATCCTGTATCATAACGGCATCACAGAGTGCGGAGTGCTTGCTCCAGGGCCGTCTTCTGTGATGTGCCGCTGTCCTTTCGCTTGATGATGCGGGCAGGACATCCAGCGACAACCATCTCATCGGGAACGTCCTCAATTACGACTGCCCCTGCCGCGACGACAGCGCCCCGTCCCACGTGGACCCCTTCAATGATGACGGCGTTAGCTCCAATCAGAACGTCATCTTCCACGATAACGGGAACGGCAGAGGCGGGCTCAATGACCCCGGCAAGGACGGCCCCGGCTCCGATGTGGCAGTTGCGGCCTACCGTGGCCCGGCCGCCCAGCACAGCCCCCATATCAATCATTGTTCCATCTCCGACGGCGGCCCCAATATTGATGACAGCTCCCATCATTATCACAGCGTTTTTCCCGATGGTCACTTTTTCCCGGATGATTGCTCCCGGCTCAATCCGTGCAGAGATGTCCTTCATGTCCAACAGAGGGACGGCGCTGTTTCGACGGTCGTTTTCGATGACGATGTCCTCAATCCGATCTTTGTTTGCCTCTAAAATGGGGCCCAACTCGCTCCAGTTGCCAAAGACAATCTTATCGCCAATTCCAAAGACCTTCGCTGCGCCGTAGTCGATAGCAGCTTTTTCCCTGACGTACAGCTTAACAGGAGTCTTTTTCTCAGCCGAGGCGATATAATGAATGATTTCCTGTGCGTTCATCTGGCGTTCTCCTTACATCACGATATCCCGCATATCGTACAGCCCCGGCATCTTTCCGATAAGAAATGATGCGGCTGCCAGAGCCCCTCGGGCGAATAGAGAGCGATCCTCTGCTTTGTGCTTAAGCGTCAACGTCTCATTCCCCATGGACAGAATGACCTCGTGAGTCCCCACTTCGTTGCCATAGCGGAGGGAGTGGATACCGATCTCCCTGGGCGAACGCTTGCCGTTCTGATGTCGTCCCACAACAATCTGGGAATCAGGACGTGCTTCAACAATGCGTTTTGCCAGCAATAAAGCGGTCCCGCTTGGGACATCCAGTTTCTGATCATGATGATGCTCAAGAATCTCAACCTCGGCATCCGGAAGGACGGAGATTGCTTTTTTCACAAGGTCGGCCAGCAGGGCGACGCCAAGTGACATATTCGCCGACAGAAAAACAGGTATCTTCGTCGATGCCGTGTGAATCAGGTTCATCTCATCCTCGGTCTGTCCTGTTGTTGCGACGACAACAGGTAATGAACGAGCAAGGCAGTATTCTGTCAGGCCTTTCGCTGCTGTGTGGTGGGAGAAGTCGATGACGACATCCGCGTGTCCTGTGAAGGATTCCAGCGCGGCGTAAGTACCGGCCGCCGGGTCTGTTTCAAGGCTAATATCCACCCGTGCAGCCACATGATAAGAGTTTCCATTGACCTGGGCTGCCTTCACCGCCTCTGCCAGCATACGGCCCATTCGCCCGTTGGCGCCGCTGATGATGATATCCATAGGCGGCCCCCATTATCCCAACAGGCCCTGGGCCTTCATTAATGAACGAAGGTGCTGCCAGTGCTGTTCCTCCATCGGGGTCAGCGGCAGACGCACGTAGTTTTTGCACCACCCCATGGCGGCCATGGCGGCATTCACCGGGATGGGATTGACCTCACAGAAAAGTGCGTTGATTAAGGGGAGAAATTCGCGCTGAAGAGCCGCGCTCCCGGCAACGTCGCCCTGGAAGAAACGGTTGCACATCTCCACTGTCCCGGCGGGCATGATGTTGGAGAGGACGGAGATAACGCCCTGTCCCCCTATAGATAGGATTGGAACCACCTGATCGTCGTTCCCTGAGTAGATGTCCATCCTGCCGTTTACCAGGGCAGCCGTCTCCACAATTTTGGAGATGTTGCTGTTTGCCTCCTTGATGCCTGCGATATTGGGATGCTCCGCCAAGGCTGCGTAGGTTGAGGGTTCAATGTTTATGCCGGTCCGGGAGGGGACGTTGTACAGAATGAGCGGTTTTGTGGAGGCGTCAGCAATAGTGGTGTACATTTTGATGAGCCCCTTCTGCGTCGCCTTGTTGTAGTACGGCGTCACGACAAGTAATGCGTCTGCACCGTCCTCGCAGGCACACTTCGAAAGTTCGAGGGCGTACTGAGTATCATTGGAACCCGTTGCCGCAATGACAGGGACCCTGCCCGCTATGCGCTTTACGGAGAAACGGATGGCTTCCTTATGCTCCTCGTCGGTGAGCGTGGATCCCTCACCCGTGGTCCCTGCGATGACCAGCGCATTGATGCCCTGCTCGATCTGCCAGTCGATAATCCGGCCAAAGGCGTCAAAGTCAATCCCATCCTCGGTCATCGGAGTAATCAGGGCTGTGGCCACACCACGGAATACTGGTTTGTTTCTCATTGTAATCTCTCCTTCACTAAACCATGTTTCATGGACAGGAGCGCAAAAGTGCCCCTGATTAGATACCCTTAATATTTTATTAGAAATTTGGCGAATTGAAAATCCATTTCTGTAACAATGTTCACGCGTCTCTCCTGTGCCGTGACGCGAGCACAGCGTTTGATAATCCGCGGAGGTCATTATTTAATATAAGAAATGAGTATGAGTGAGAGGAGGATAACCTCCCTTTTACCCCTTGTTTTTCGTTTGCAGTGTGCCGATAATTAATTTATAATGAGACAAGAGATGGAGGATGTCTTTGTGGCATTCTTTCTTATGAGGAAGGGTGCCGTTCAATCGCATGGAAGCAGGTGAGGTAAGTGAAGATGGGAACGATATATCCGCCGGAGGGGACGCCACAGACGCTCAGCCCTGAGCGGATTAAGCAGGTTGAGTTTGGGTTGGTGAAACTGAGACCCGATACGACACAGACCCCAGCTGGAGAGAGGGACCCGGATCAGGAGAAGGACACCTTGAGCCGTGAGGCACTAAAGGACGTTCTGGACAAGACTTTAGAGGTGGTAGATCTCCTGACGCCGCACCGACACCTGGAGTATGAGGTCATCGAGGAAGCGGATATAGTTCAGGTCCAGGTTGTCAATACGGACGACGGCAGCATTGTGCGGAAGATTCCGGGCGATGATATCGTGAAGCTGGTTGAACAGATTCATAAAGTACTGAGCGAACGGCTGGACGTAAAAGCATAGCAGTGAGGCCTCAGGAAAAGACGTTCTGCCAGTGTTTTATCCGTATTCTCCGGAGCCGGGACTAATGAGTGAAAAATCCTGGAACTGGGGAACAGTAAGGTCGTTTTAGTCTTCAGAAACGGCAGGTTCAGGGATGGACGCACAATAGGATTCGTCCTGGAACGTATGCTGAAAGTCCTGATCAGGTTTGACAGAAAAAAAGTTTAACCGGTGGAGGGGCACTTTGCCGTTCCACCGGATGTTTGGTTCAGAGCACTATATTCAGTGTGGCTCCTGTCGTTTTCCCCTGATGACAACGCAGAGGAAGTACATCAGGGGATTTGTTTCAGCTGTATAATCTTCCAGACATCGATGTCCCATGACTTTCTCGGAAAAAATCCTATCTCCTGTCTGGGGATGTGCTGTCAGTCCCATAATGACAAAGAACATCAAAAAAGATCTTTTTGTGCCGGGTTTAAGAGGCGAAGTGTCTCCCCTGAAGCGCTGTCTCGAAGTGTGCTGCCTCAATAAGCAGAGTCTCCTTTTCGTGGGCCAGGCTGGACTTCAGCGCTTCCATCGCTGCCCGACGGCAGACGAGGGCAATGTCCGCTCCGCTGGCCCCCTTGGTGCGCTCCGCCAGTTCGTCCAGATGCACATCCGGCGCAAGGGGTTTTTTTCGGAGCTCAATGCGGAATATCTGCTCACGTGTCTCTCGGTTGGGAAGAGAAAGCTCCAACACCATGTCGAATCGCCCTGCTGTGAGGAGCGAGGGATCAAGTCGTTCTAAACGATTCGTTGTTGCCAAAACGGTAACGCCCTGAAGTTCCTCAATGCCGTTCATCTCCGATAAAAACTGGCCTAATACCCGCTGCTCTGTGGTACTGGCAGCGTCACCGGTAGGGAATAACGCCTCAATCTCATCAAAATATAGAATAGAAGGGGCTGCCTGTCGAGCGACGCGGAAAACCTCGCGGATAGCCCGTTCGGACTCGCCAAGATAACGAGACATGATGGACGCGCTCTGTACGGATATGAAGTTGACGCCGCTCTCCCGTGCCAGGGCCCGCGCCAACAGTGTTTTGCCTGTACCGGATGGGCCATGCAGCAAAATGCCCCGCGTCGGGCGGATGTCATAACTCTCAAAAAGAGCTGAATGTTGCTGAGGCCATGTTATAGCATGCATGAGTTCATCCTTGACTTCTTCCAGACCGCCAACGTCTTGCCAGGAGACATTGGGTATCTCGACGAAAACCTCGCGGACAGCGGAAGGCTCAATTTCCATCAACGCCGTCATGAAGTGCCGCATCTTGACCTCCAGCGCTGCGACCTTCTCATAAGGAATCTCCTGGGTCTGAAGGTTGACGTGAGGAAGGATATCCCGGACGCAGGCCATGGCCGCCTCCTTGGCCAGCGCCTCCAAATCAGCCCCCACAAAACCATGGGAGAGATCTGCCACCTTTTTAAGATCGACATCCTTCGCAAGGGGCATTCCCCGCGTATGAATTTGTAATATCTCCAACCTTCCCTTGCGGTCGGGGATAGGAACGGAGATTTCCCGGTCAAAGCGGCCTGGTCGACGAAGCGCAGGGTCCAGTGCGTTGGGGATATTTGTTGCCCCGATAACAACAACCTGCCCACGGGACTCCAGCCCGTCCATCAGGGCCAGAAGCTGGGCGACGACGCGTCGCTCCACCTGCTTCTCGCCACCCATATCCTCACGTTTGGGGGCAATGGCGTCAATCTCGTCAATGAAAATAATGGATGGGGCACGTTCCTGAGCTTCCTCGAAGATGCTGCGTATCCGCTCTTCGCTCTCCCCATAGAACTTCCCGATGACCTCCGGTCCGGAGATGTGCGTGAACCATGCGTCGGTTTCGTTGGCCACAGCCCGTGCAATCACCGTTTTGCCCGTGCCTGGAGGTCCATAGAGCAAAACGCCCTTCGGCGGCTGGATACCGAGCCGCTCAAAAATCTGTGGGAAGCGCAGCGGAAGTTCAATCATCTCGCGCACTTTACGTATCTGTGAGCCCAGGCCGCCAATGTCCTCATAAGAGACCTTGTGCTGCTGCGTCACCTCCGCAGGCTTGAGCAGGTTGAGGTAGGTGGACGGATTGATGACCGCTGTTCCCTCCGGTGTTGTTGCCGTGACGCGAAAGTCGCAGACACGCGTCCCAAAGAGGTTGAGGCGCACGCGGTCTCCGGCCCGCACGACCTGTCCCACGAGGAGTGACAGGATGTAGGCCTCGTCTTTTTCCTTTTCGGAGAGGTTGGTGTTCGTCAGAGGCTGGAGCGTGGCACTCCCTGCAAAGTGGTATGCCTCGGCCCCCTCGACGTTGATGTTGTCGTCAAGTGAAACTGAAGCATTTTCCCGGAGCAATCCGTCCATCTGAATTATGCCCCGGCCGGTCTCCGGTTCCCCGGTTTTGACCCGGGCCGCTGTCGTGGTCTTCCCCTTGAGTTCAATGATTTCACCTTCGGAGAGTCCCAGTTCCGCCATGTCGTCAGGGTGAAGCCGCACGATTCCCTTCAGTGCGTCGCCAGGGTAGGCCTCCTGAACCTTCAAGATTTTCTGCATTGATGTCCCTTCTGCCTTGTCTGAATTCAAACCGCCTTATTCTAGCATAAAGTATTTTTCTCTTTTTCTGCTTTACTATGTTCTTCCACCGTTCCACAAGTCCTCCAGCCGGACAAAGCGGTAGCCCCTCGCACAGAGCTCATGAATAATCTGCGGCAGGGCAGTCACTGTGTTGGGCACGCCGGAGTGCATCAGTACCACTGTCCCAGGGGTGACGTTGTGGATGACGAGGTGAATAATCTCCTCCGCAGGGCGACCCGTGTAATCTGCGCTGTTCAGGGTCCAGAGTCCCAGCCTCAGACCCATACGCCGCATAGCGTTAAAAATCTTCAGATTAAAGCTTCCTCCGGGTGGCCTCAAAAAGCGTGTCTTTCTCAGGCCAAGGGCCTCGACGACCTCATCGCACCGCTCCGCCTCCCTCATGATCTTCTCCACCCAGAGCTGATAGAGCTTGGGGTGTGTGTAGGTGTGGTTGGCAATCTCGTGTCCCGCTGCGGCCAGGGAGAGGGTGATTGGAGCGTAACGCTCGCCGAACTTCCCCACCAGGAAGAATGTTGCGTGAACGTCCTGCTCTCCAAGGACGGCCATCAGCTCCTGCATCCCGTGTTCCCGAGGCCCGTCGTCGAAGGTCAGCGCCACCTCCTTCAGAAAAGGGTTCCCAAAGGCAATACCCCAACGGCCCCGTTCCTCGCTGAGCGGTCCCCACTCAATGCAGAGAAACAGGGCGAGGACGGCGGTCATGAACCTTCTGTATAACAACGCCATCATTCCTTTACCGTAAAGTTCTCCCCTCAAATATCAGCCTTCTATGAGAGGGAAGTTCCAGAATTAGAAGATATAATAATACAAATTGTTCTTTATGAGGAGGAGAGGTTCCGTGAGACCTAGCCGGAATCAGGCACTTGAAATATTGAGAAAGTATAATAAGGAAGAGTCCCACATCCACCATGCTCTGGCCGTGGAAGGCACCATGCGGCATTTTGCGAAGCTCACCGGGGAGGACGAGGACCTGTGGGGCATTGTGGGTCTGCTGCACGACATTGACTGGGAGCAGACAACGAACACGCCGGAGCGGCACTGCCACGTCGCACCGGAAATGTTGCACGAGGCGGGGGTGGATGAGGACATCATTCACGCCGTAGTGTCACACGGCTATGGGATATGCTCTGATGTCGAACCGTCCAACGCCATGGAACGCACGCTCTTCACCATCGACGAACTGACGGGGCTGGTTATCACAGCGGGACTGGTACGACCTTCGAAATCACTGGCAGATCTGGAACTGAAATCCGTCAAGAAGAAGTGGAAGGATAAGGCCTTTGCTCGCGGGGTGAATCGCGAGATTATCAAAGAAGGGGCCGAGAAGATGGGGATGCCGCTGGACACGGTGATCGACGAGACCATTAAAGCTCTGCGCCCCATTGAAAAACAGATTGGAATGTAGGAGAGGACAGAAAGATGAGCACAAAAATCAAAATCCTTTTGGCAGATGACCACCCGCTGACCCGGGCGGGCATCGCGGAATTTCTTCGCCGCGAGAGCTCTTTTGAACTTGTGGCGGAGGCGGAGGACGGCATCAGGGCGTGGGAACAGATACAGGAGATAAAGCCTGACGTGGCCCTGCTGGATATCCGTATGCCGGGCCTGGACGGTGTTGCTGTCGCCCAGAAGGTGAAGAACGAAGGGCTTTCCACCGCAACGGTCATGCTGACCTCCTATGACGCTCAGCAGTATGTTATGGCCTCGCTTCGCGCGGGGGCAAGGGGCTTTGTTCTCAAGACGGTGAGTCCGCGTGAACTGACGTCCGCTATTAACACTGTCGCCAAGGGAGGGCTCTACCTTGATCCGGAGGTTGCCTCCGTGATGGGGGAGAGCGATTTTATCCCCGAACAGCTGTCCGCGCGGGAAAGGGAGGTCCTGCTGTTAGCTGCCAGAGGGCTCTCCAGCAAAGAGGTGGCCAAACGTCTGTTCATCAGCGAGCGTACGGTCCAGACTCATCTGGCCTCTATTTACGACAAGTTGGGCTCGAAAAACAAGACCGAGGCCCTTCTGTTGGCCCTCAAATATGGGGTTGTCACCCTTGAGGAGATTCTGGAGGACGAGGAGTAAGACGTCCCATGCTGTCGAGGATAAAGGGTGCTCTCCACGGCTCATTCCGACCTAGGCACCATTTTTTGGCCTTTCTCCTCTGCGCCCTGATCCTGCCTTCCGTCGCCGTCGTTTTGGTGGCGGTGGCGGGCATGGTCACTCAGGAACGCGCGATGGAGGCTGCCGTAAGTTCCTACGTTCAGGACCTTGCGGAGAGCATGGCTTATCATATGAGCTCCAACACCCCCCTTGGAGCCCTGCCTTTCCTCAGCGATATGACGGGTTATCCCTTCTTCTCCTGGGGGCCGTCCATTCCCGGATGGGTGGCACTCATCAGCCTGGAAGGCCGGGTCATTATGGCCTCGCCTGGGGCAATGAACATCGCTGCTATCTGGCGCAAGGATTTGCCTATTGGCAAAGCGGTCCGTGTTGAGGACAAGCAGGGCGCGCAGTACACTCTCGCAATCTATCCCCTCACGCGAGGGGACGGGTACGTTGTTGCGGCCGTCTCCTGGGACCAGCTTCTTGGGGGACTCGTCAAGGTGGCTCGCATGTGGCCCGCGCTCATCGTTCTCATGACGCTCGGCAGCTTCTGGGCGATACGCCTTCTCTGGAGCCGCCTTGTCCTGCCGTTGAAGTCCATTGTGGCCGAAATCAATAACCTTCGTGTTGGCAAGGATGTTCCGGGCGAGGTGGACCGCGGGGCAGTGAAAGAGATCGAAAGCGTCCAGGATGCCCTGATGCGCTTTGCCAAGGCAGCAGTGGAGCGGGACACTCTTCGCAACCGCTATGTCCAGGACATAGTGCGGGTCCAGGAGAAGGAGCGGGTGGATATGGCGCGGGAAATCCATGACGGGCCGCTTCAGGATATCACAGCGCTTCTTCAGCAAATCCATATGACATTGGATGAGACGGAGCAGCAAAACCAAAACAGGGGGCCTTCGGACCAGCCCTCTCCTCTGCCTCGTATCAAGCGAGTGGAGGGGCTTGCCAAGACGGTCGTGCGCGAGCTGCGCTCCCTCTGCGATGAGCTGGCGCCGCCGTGGGTTGATTTGGGACTGACGGAGACGCTTACGGAACTGGTGGAGCGCCTTTCGCAGAATTACGATATCCCCGTAATCTTAGATATTGAAGAGCCTGCTGACGGGAGCAGACAACGAGATGTGCGTAATCTTGATGTGAGTTCGGAGACGACGCTCTCCTTTTTACGCATTCTTCAGGAAGCTGTCTCGAACGCCGTTCGGCATGGGGAGGCGACGGAGGTCCGCACAGCCCTCTCCTTGAACGAGGGATCGAAAGGAGAGGGAGAAAGCCTTCACCTTGATATCTGGGACAACGGTAAGGGGTTTGACGCGAACATCAGCCATGAGGCCCTTCGTCTTCAGGGACACCGCGGTCTGGCGAACATGACGGAGCGGATGTCGCTCATGGGGGGAACCCTCACCATAACTTCTGAACCCGGCAAGGGAACGCACATTCTCGCCGCCCTGCCATTGCCGGCTGAGACGTCATCATAGCAGCAAAATAAACAAGCCGGGGTCCTTGACAGCGACGCGGATTCAATCTATATTACCGGCGCTTAAGCTCTGTCCCATGGGTAGTACGGAGGAGGACCGAGCTTGATTATGGCTGCAAAGGATGGAGACGGTTATGGATAATTTCAAGCTCTCGGAACAGGAAGTACAATTTCTGATTTCCCGCTTCAGGACGCCCTTTCTGGTGGTTTCACTTGAGAAGGTCGAGGAGAACTATCGTTTTCTCCGTCAACACCTTCCGAGGGCACAGATTTGTTATGCCATGAAATCAAACTCAACCACGGCGATTCTCCGGCGTTTGGCTTCACTGGGCTCGAACTTCGATGTGGCCTCAGGGGGTGAGATGCGTCAGCTTCATGAGCTGGGCATAGTGGCCTCCCGGATGATTTACGCGAACCCTGTCAAGGATTTTGATGGGTTGGGGACAGCGCAGCATTTACATGTGCGGCGCTTCACTTTCGATGACGTCAGCGAGGTCCCCAAGATGGCGCAGTACGTGCCTGGTGCCGATGTCCTCGTGCGCATCAGTGTTCACAACAGCGGAGCATTAGTGGATTTAAACTCAAAATTTGGGACAGAGCCAGAGGAGGCTCTGAACCTCCTGAAGACTGCGGCCCAGGCAGGATTGAACCCAGCGGGGATTTGTTTTCATGTGGGCAGCCAGTCGATGACCTCTCAGGCCTATGAGGAGGCGCTGGGGGTATGCCGCGAACTCTTCGACGCTGCGGAGGACAGTGGAATACACCTGACGAATCTTGATATTGGCGGTGGGTTTCCCATTTCCCCAGCGAACGGGGTGGCTCCCGATATCACACAAATGCTGGAAACAATTAACGGGCAGCTGGACCGTCTTTTCCCGGACACTTCGGTTTGGTGCGAACCCGGCCGATTCATCTGCGGAACGGCAGTGAACCTCGTCGCCTCCGTTATTGGGATAAAAAATCGCGGCGGCAAGCCATGGTACATTTTAAATGAGGGCATCTACGGCGCCTTTTCGGGCATCCTTTTTGATCATTGGACTTACCCTCTGACCTGCTTTGCCTCGGGGGAGACAATCCCCTCTATCGTGGCGGGACCAAGTTGTGATGGGATCGATGTGCTCTATCGCGACATTCCCCTGCCTCGCCTTGAGGTGGGGGACCCCTTGCTTATCACAGATATTGGCGCATACTCGACGGCAAGCGCGACACAGTTCAACGGCTTTCCGATTTCCCGAACGGTCGTCTGGGAGACGGAGAAGGGCTGATGATTCCCTGGCTCCTCGTGGAGTGGTTCCGGGCACACGCGCGGGCGCTCCCCTGGCGTGATGGGTATGATCCTTACAAAATCCTCGTCTCGGAATTCATGCTGCAGCAGACACAGGTGGGAACAGTCATTCCCTACTTTGAACGCTGGATAATCCGTTGGCCGGATTTAAGATCTTTGGCTGCTGCGGACGAAACAGAAGCACTGAAACTGTGGGAGGGGCTGGGATATTACTCCCGCTGCCGAAATTTGTTAAAGGCCGCGCGTGCCATGGCGGAAGCCGGATATACTTCTCCCCCTGCGCCGGCGGAGGAGCTGCGCACCTTCCCAGGGATAGGAGCGTACACGGCTGGAGCCATCGCCAGCATTGGCTATAATCTTCCTGTGCCGGCAGTTGATGGAAATGTGGAACGCGTTATTTCCCGGCTGTTGGGTATAGAGGAACCGTCAGGGTCGGCAGCGCTCCGGCATAGGGTCACGGAGGCCGTCTCCTCTATGCTGAATGACAGAAACAACCGCAGCAGAAAGAGGATAAGCCCCCGTGAATTCAATCAGGCGCTCATGGATCTTGGGGCAATGGTCTGCACGCCCTCGCGGGGAGGTGTTCCCTTCTGCGGAGAATGCCCGTGGGAAAACTATTGTCTTGCCCGTAAAACAGGACGAGAGGCGGAGCTTCCCCTGCCACGGCAACGTGCTCCTATCTCCAGAGATGAGGCCTGGGGGGTCTTGGCTGTTTCTTCGATTCATAAGGGGATTTTGCTTCATCGCCGTCCCAATAAGGGACTTTGGGCAGCTATGTGGGAAATCCCATGGTTTTTGAGAAGCGGGAATTTCTGGGAGGACTTCGATGCCTGGTGTGTATCCTGTGGCCTGAACCTCTCTCCTGACAGGAATTCTCCAAAAGAAGTTGGATATACAAGTTTTTCTTTTACTACGCACCATGTCCGGGCTCAGGTCGTGACCTGCAGCGTGGAGGGTACGTTACCAGATGAGACATGGCGTTTCTTTTCTTTACGTGAACTGGATGATGTTTCGCTGCCAGCGCCAAGCCGCAAGTTTCTTGCCTGCTTTGAGAAAATTGATATTTTGTAATCAATAGAATAAGTTTGAAAGGAGCGAAACCAGGAATGTTTTCATTCTTACGTGACAGGGGTAATCGGTATTTTATCATCTTTGCAGTAGTTGTTCTTGCTGTTGTAGCTACAATTTTAGATGGGTTTTATATTGTTGGAGAACAGGAACAGGCCGTTATCACGATGTTCGGAGATATTGTTCGAACGGACACAGCCGGACTGTATTTCAAGATTCCCTATCTCCAGAAATGTAAAATTGTTGATATGACAACACATGGGACGGGGATAGGGTATACCGTAGCCGGAAATGGCCAAAACATCACCATTGACGACGAGGGAATTATGATTACATCAGATTTCAATCTCGTCAACGTGGATTTCTACCTTGAGTATAAGGTATCCGATCCTATTGAGTACCTTTATCAGACGAGCGCGCCGGAAGATATTCTGCGTAACATGGTCCTTGCCTGCATACGCAGTACGGTGGTGAACTATACAGTGGATGATGTGATTACTACGGGGAAGAGTCGTATCCAGGCGGAGGTGAAGGACGCTCTGACAAGCATGCTTCGGGAGTATCATGTTGGTCTCCAGTGCGTCAATCTCACCGTACAGGACGCTGCCCCGCCTACGGCAGAAATCGTTCAGGCGTTTAAGGAAGTTGAAACGGCGAAGCAGGGAAAGGAAACGACCATTAACGTGGCTAAGAAGTACCAGTCTGAACAGCTTCCTCTGGCCGAGGCTCAGGCCGACCAGATATTGCAGGAGGCGGAAGCGGTGAAGCAGGCTCGTATTTCGGAAGCGCAGGGGCAGGCCGCACGTTTTAACAATATGTACAAAGAATATCAGGCCTACCCTCTCATCACACGTCAAAGGCTCCTTTATGAGGCGATGGAGGAGACGCTGCCTGATCTGAAGGTCATCATCACGGATGGCAGGACACAGCAGCTCATACCGCTGGAGAAATTCTAAGGGAGGAGGAATTTGATAATGCGTGGTTTTGTTCTGAAGGTTGCTTTGGGATTTGTCGGTATTATTGTTTTATTATCTCTGCCGCTTTCGTTTTACGTTGTCCAGCAAAACGAGTATGTGGTTGTGTTTCAGTTTGGCCGGATTGTTCATGTAACGGATACGCCTGGTATCAAGTTCAAACTGCCCGTCATTCAGAGCACGCAGAATATCTCAAAGAAAATCCACCTCTATGATATGCCTGCTTCTGGCGTCATCACGCGGGATAAGAAATCGATGATTGCGGACAACTTTGTGATGTGGCGCGTCTCAGACCCGGTGAAGTACGTTCAGACGCTGAACGCTGTCGAGCCAAGAGCCCAGGAACGGATTGAGGCAGCGGTGTATAACGCCGTGAAGAACGCCATCTCCTCCATGAGTCAGGATGAGGTCATTGAGGCAAGGGGTGAACGCCTCTCCAGGACAATCACTGAGGAGTCTAACAGCGACATCGGTGGTTATGGAATTGTTATACTTCAAACGCAAATCAAGGCCCTTGATCTGCCCAACGATAACAAGGCTGCCGTTTATGAGCGCATGATTTCCGAGCGGCAGAATATCGCAGCCTCTTACGCGGCTGAGGGGAAGTCTGAGGCGCAGAAGATACAAAATGCAACGGATAAAGAGGTCGCCATTAAAGTTGCCAATGCCAGGAGGAATGCGGATATCCTGATTGCGGAGGGCGAGGCGGAATATATGAGAATTTTGAAGAGCGCCTATGACACTCCGGAGAAGGCAGAGTTTTACAATTATATACGCTCTCTCGATGCGCTGAAGAGATCTCTGTCCGGAGAAAACAAGACGGTAATCCTTGACAAAGATTCCCCCCTTACGAAGGTGCTCTACGGAAAATAGGGGGATAATAGTCCATGTTCGATCAGATCATGAATCTTATCGAGGGAAAACGGATCAAGGAGCTCAGGGAGTTTGCGGGAGAAATCAACGCAGCGGACCTGGCGGATGTGATGGATGCCCTCGCCCCGGAGGAGCGTGTTGCGTTGTTCCGCGCCCTGTCCCAGGATCTGGCGGCCGAGGTCTTCTCATACCTGTCCCCTGATACGAAGGAGGAGCTTGTTGCTCTGTTGTCGGACCCGGAGTTGGGACGCATTGTGGATGAGCTTTTTCTGGACGATGCGGCGGATCTTGTTGAGGATTTGCCGGCCAATGTGGTGAAGCGTATCCTGAAAAACGCCAGCGACGAGACGCGGCGGGGGATCAATCAGCTCCTTCAGTACCATGAGGACTCCGCGGGCAGTATTATGACCACGGAGTATATTGACCTAAAGGCAAACATGACCGTCGAAGAGGCTTTTCATCACATCCGCGAGGTGGGGATGGATAAGGAGACTATCTACACCTGTTATGTTGTGGATGTCCACCGTGTCCTCATTGGGGTTGTGACGGTGCGGACTCTGCTTCTCTCGCAGTATGGGGACCGTATCGGAGATATCATGAGTGACACGAACCTGATTTGCGTCACCACGAGCGACGACAGGGAAAAGGTGACGGAGCTTTTCCAGAAGTACGACTTTATTGCGCTGCCCGTCGTGGACTCCGAGCGCCACCTGGTCGGTATCGTGACGGTTGACGACGCGATGGAGGTCCTCGAGGAGGAGAGCACGGAGGACTTTCATAAGATGGCGGCCATGGTCCCCTTTGACGAACCTTATCTGGATACTGGCGTGCTGGAGCTTGCGAGGAAGCGTATTCTGTGGCTGATGGTGCTGATGGTGTCGGCCACGCTGTCCGGGGAGATTATCATGCATTATCAAGCTGTTTTCGCCGCTGTCCCCACCCTCATCGCGGCCATTCCCATGCTGATGGATACGGGGGGAAACGCCGGCTCCCAATCCTCCACGCTCGTTATCCGCGGCATGGCGGTTGGGGAACTGAGGCTGGGGGACGCCTTCAGGGTGCTGTTCAAGGAGTTGCGCGTAAGTCTTCTTGTGGGCGGGGCTCTGGCGATTTTCAATGCTGCGTACAAGTATGCTCTGAGCGGAAACGTTGCTCTGTCGCTGACGGTGGGGGCCAGCCTCTTCGCCACGGTCATCTTTGCCCAGACAGTCGGCGGGATGCTGCCTCTCCTGGCCAAGGCCCTGAAGTTTGACCCTGCGCTCATGGCTGCGCCCATTGTTACCACCATTGTGGACGCCGGGAGCCTTACGGTCTACTTTCTCATTGCCCGGATGATTATGAGGGTGTAAATTGTTTTATGAGCAACTATTACTCTGCCGTTATGGAGATGGCCTATGGTTTTCCGGCGAAAAAAACTAGGCAATGTTATAATGGCATAAAATAATGCTGAAAAGCGTTTATTTATGATGAAGGGAGTTTCCCTCACGCTGTTCCTGACGGTTCTGACGTCGTGTGAGGCAGTGGCGGCTCAAACTGCGTGGGGATGTTATCGCGGTTTAAAACCCAACTCTCTGTTGTGCCCGTGACAGCAGAGACACTTTTCCGCGGAAACGGCACTCAGGCACCGGTCGCCCATGCCGCTACGTCAACTCTGTGGCTGAATTACTGGACCCGAAGATGTTTGTTTACCATCTGTGAGGTCCTTTTCATTTCAGGCTGCCTTATCACCGTCCCTGCTCCACAGGGACGGGAGGAGCGAGGGAGCGCTATGGGTGGAACTGAGGATGAGGAAGGACGTGAAGGGTGCGTCGCTGAACAATATGGAGAAGCTCCGCGTGGGAATGGCCGGCAGGGGATTTACGCTGGAATCCATTGCAGTGGAAACTTATGGCATCGCGTTTCGAAGTGAGGAGGAGGCTAAGCTTGGGATATCCAGTGTGAAACCCGTCGGCACGTCCAGCCCTGTATGCAGCAAAAACTCCTGCGGATGCAAACGGGTCTTCAGCGCTTACGCGCTCCTGAGCCTGGCGCTGTTAGCGGCGTTGACGCTGAAACACAGATAGTATTTCAAGGACTGATAGCTGTTGGCAATCTCTGCTGGTCGGTCCCCGATAGAGGTGGTATTGTGAAGATATTGATTATAGAGGACGAACCCTCTATTGCGGAGGTCGTAGCAGCCTACGCCAGGCGCGAGGGCTATGAGACTTCCTGGGCTCCGGACGGTGAGACGGCGATGGGGCTTTGGGAGAAGGATGGCGCAGACCTCGTGGTGTTGGACCTGATGCTGCCCAAACTGAACGGTGAGGAAGTATGCCGCCGCATCCGCGCTCAGTCGCAGGTCCCCATTATTATGCTGACAGCCAGGGGGTCGGAGTCCGACGTGGTTGCTGGGCTGGATGAGGGAGCCAATGATTATGTGTCCAAGCCTTTCAGTCCCCGCGTCCTGATGGCTCGAATCCGGGCCCAGCTTCGCCCTGTGCGTGAGGACCACCCCAAGGTGAAGGGGGGAGGCGCGCCGCTCCTGTGCGCCGGAGGACGCATTGAGGTCGACGCGGAGCGAGTTGAGCTCCGTAAGGATGGCACGCCTATCCCTGTGACGAAAAGCGAGTTTCTTATCTTTTCGACCCTGGCCTCTCGTCCTATCCGCACCTGGTCGCGGGAGGAGATTATTCGTTCCGCGCTGGGGGATGACTACGAGGGCTTCGATCGCACAGTGGATACCTACATCAAAAACCTCCGGAAGAAACTGGCGGAACAGGGGCACGAGAATGGCTGGATCCGTACGGTCTACGGATTCGGCTACCGGCTTGACGACACGGAAGCGCAGACATGATAAAGCGTCGCTCGCTCCGTGTACATCTGCTTCTGCTCTACGTCCTGCTGGCGGTTCTCAGTGGAATTGTCGTGCCGGCGCTGAGTATCCGGCTGAGCCTCACGGCCTTTCAAAAGTATCAGGTTGAGAGAAGGCAGGCTGACCTGGAGGCTCTGGGGGATTCCTTGACGGCGCTTTACGAGGAGGACGGAGGCTGGACCCGACGGCGGGTGATGGATATTCTTCACCCTGCCCCCCAGTGGATGGGAATGCGCATCATTCTGTGCGACGTAGAGGGGAACGTGGTGTTCACCATGGGGCCCCTCCAGATGGGAGAAGCGGCAAACAGAAGGCACGGGCATGGGATGATGATGCACTTCTCCCAAGGTGACGTGCGTGAACTCACCCATCATCTGGACATTGAACTGTCCTCCGGAGAGAAAAGCCTGGGAAGTCTGCAGGTGGATTACAAAACTCCTTCAACGCGCTTTGAGAGAGATTTCCTTTCTTATCTTATGCGTTATACCCTTGCGGGGGCGGCTGTGATGATTGCCGTGGCGTGCGGGCTGGGCTTTCTCGTCGCGGGAGGGCTGAGCCGGCCTGTCGTCAAGGCGGTGGAGAGGACGCGTCGCATCAGTCGGGGGGAGTACGAGCTGGAGCCCATGAACCCGACAGGTATCCGCGAGATGGACGCACTCTCCCGTGGGGTTGAGGAGCTTGGCAGGTCCCTTGCTGGACAGGAAAAGCTGCGTCGGCGGCTGATGGTGGACATTGCTCACGAGCTGCGGACGCCGCTCACCGTTGTGCGGACGCAGATTGAGGCTATTGCGGACGGCGTTTGGGAAGCCAGCCCCGAGCGTTTGGCTTCTTGTGTCACGGAGATGGAACACCTCAGCGGATTAATTGAGGACGTGGAGTCCCTGACGCGGCTTGAGGGCGACACCCTTGCGCTTCATCCGGAGGAGTTGGACATGGCGGCGTTCCTTGCTGCTGTGTTGGACGCATTCGCCCCGCTTTTTGAGAGGGCAGGCATTACACTTCGCCGGAAGCTTCAAGGTGGGCTCGTTGTTTCCATCGACCCCGACCGATTCCGTCACGTGATAGATAATCTTCTTTCAAATGCGCTGCGCTACACTCCCGCTGGCGGAAATGTGGAGTGTCGGCTTCTTGCACGCGATGGGGACGTGGTTATCGAAGTGGAGGACACAGGGATAGGAATCTCAGAAAAGGATTTGCCCCATGTCTTTGAACGCTTCTACCGTGCGGACGAGTCCCGCGCACGGGTGACGGGGGGCCGGGGCGTGGGGCTTGCCATTGTAAGGGCTACAGTGGAAGCCCACGGGGGAACTATCTCTGTCACAAGCCCCGGCAGAATGGCGGCTGCAGACCAGCACAGCCGGGGAAGTTGTTTCTCCGTTATTCTTCCGCTGGCCAGTGGGATTCATCCCATTGTTCGTTAAGAGCGGGGATAGGGTCTGTCTCTTTGATGTATCGACAAAATAAATTCTCATGTCCTGATGCTTCCTGTATTGTGAATGTTATATATTTTGTTGTAAAAAAATCATTGTGTGAAATCTCAGGGTTTGATTACCGGCGAATATTGTGTTTCTCAAACAGAAATGCAGGTAGCATAGTTTGAAAAGAAGCACGGCCTACTGTGGTCGTCCTAAAGCGTAGGATATGGGCGAGCGCCTTTTTTTCTGCTTAACCAATCCCATGAGATTCAGAGTTTGAATTAAAACAATGGAGAGCTTATCTCATTGATTGACTCGCTTGGGGTGGTGTCAAGACTGTCGAAGGTTCGGAATGGCAGGAGACGATGCGTTAAACGTGCGTTTATATTATTTGAGAGGCACTGAATGAGGTGCCCATTGGTTGTATGTACATTGCTTTTCTGACGTTCTTTACGGGGGTTATGGCCAGCCTGGAACAGAAATAGGAGGAATGTGGCTTTTTTCACTTACGGCCGCTCTCCTTTGGGACCCTGCTTAAACTTGACGCAAGAGGTTATCAATCCATCGGCAGAGGAATGTACCACCACTTTCCGGCCAGAGAGACGGCGGCTCGTCCCTCATGAAAGGGTTCCGCATGTTCCAGGAAGGGCGGAATAAGGGTGATATTGTTCTGTCGCCGTTTATACCCCCAGAGCCCGGAAGCGGATTGAAAGGGAATAACGGACATATCGCTGACATTTGAGACGGGAGGGGGAGCACGGTGGACGCGAGTCCCTGTTTTGTCGATGTAAAACTTTTTTTCCCCTGTTTGGACCTCCGCCTGTCCTCCGCGGAAGGGACCGGCTTTATCAAAGCGGTTGGAGAGTGCCCAATTACCGGTACGGTCGATGTAGCCCCATTTGTCGTGTGCTTTGACGGCGGCCAACCCCTCGCTGAAGCTCTGGGCGTCCTCAAACACCGCCTTAGGAGCGGCAAAAGCCTCCTGTCCGGAAGCGTTGATAAAGAACTTTCTCCCTCCCTGTTCCACGAGGGCAAAACCGTCAGAAAAAGACCCGGCATGATCAAAGGCACGTCCTTCGAAGAGGGGGGCGATGTTGCGTCCAACGTAGCCCCATTGCCCTGAGGCGTTGCGAGCTGGAGCCAATCCCTCGTGGAAGGGCCACGCCTCCAGAAAAGAGGGATCAGACATCCAGGCTCCCTGACGGTCAATGTAACCCCATCGCCCCTCGCTCTTCGCGCAAGCCGTTCCCTCGGAGAAGGGCATCACGTCCTCAAAGACGCAGGGAATGACCAGCTCGCCCGTAAGGGAGATAAAGCCCCATAAACCCCCACGGCGTACTGCCCCCAGTCCTTCGGAAAAATCCTTGACCGCTTCACAGGCCGGTTCGATGAACCACCTCCCATCCAGTTTGATGAAGCCCCACAACCCCCGGAGGGAGACCCCGGCAAGGCCCTCGTTGAAGACCTTGCCCCCTGGGAGCGGCTGAAATCTTGGAGCGATGACCATACGCCCTTCCCCGTCAATGAAGCCCATCTTTCCGCCCAGCGTGACCGCTGCGCGGTCCTCGATGAGGGGGCTGGCCTGGTCGAAAAAGACATCAAAGACCCTCCGGCCTGTCTTGTCGATAAACGAACTGACACCCCCCAGCGCGACAACGGCCCGCCCCTCGTAAAACTCCCCGGCCAGGCTATACTCCGGGGATATGACGAGTTTACCCTGTTTGTTGATGTATCCCCACCGGTCGCCGGACAGGACAGCGGCCAACCCCTCGCTGAAGCGCTGCGTATAATCGAACTGAGGAGGGATGATAAACTGCCCCTGACCGTCGACGAATCCCCAAAGCGATGAATCCTCCCCAACGGCGACAGCGGCCAGGCCTTCATGGAAAGGGGAGGCGTCAGCATAGCGCGGCTCAATAAGCCATTGACCTGTGGGTTTGATGAAACCCCACAGGCCGCCGGAGCGCACAGCAGCCCGTTCCTCGCTGAATCGGGAGGCTTGTTCCCAGACGGGTTGTAAAAACCAATCGATGCGGGCGGCCTCCGCGGAGGAGGTCAGAATGCAGAGGAAAAACAGGAGGAAAGCGTTCCCACACCGTCCTGTCCCGCGCATCAGTTCAGAGGAGCTTTGCGCCTGGGGCGGGGAAGAATATCCGGTGATGCGGAGGACCAGAGAGTATAAAAGCCGTATTCGTCTATCTCGTCCTGCGCTCCGAGGAAATCCAGCACGGCTTTCCCCGTCTGATGTATCGAGCGCAATTGGGACTTTGACAGGCCGAAGTGGTTGAAGTTGCCTCCCGTTCCTGCGTATACGGGCTCCGTCCGGCGCGGCTTAGGACGATGCCCCGGCATGAGGATAACCTGGAGCGGCGCTGCCGCGAGCCTCACCAGACGTGTCTGTCCCGCCTCGTCTTTCTCGAATTCGGCAGAGAGGATACAGGTCCTTTCCCGTGGCTGGGTGCGCTGGAAGGAGACGAAATTCCCCAGAGACCAGGCAATCGCCCTTGGGGCCCCATTCTTCCCGATGCGCACCTCAACAGGCTGGAGGACGTGGGGATGGGTTCCAATCACAAGGTCTGCTCCATGTGCCAGAGCCTGGTCCGCGGCCCGTTTCTGGTGTACGCTGGGTTTGTAATGATATTCATTTCCCCAGTGGAAGCACGCGACGATGACGTCCGGGTCCAGGGCTTTGGCGCGCTTCAGGCTCTCTGAGATGGCGGTCTCGGAGATGATGTTGAGGTGGACGTCGCTTTTTTGGGGCATGATGTTGCTGCCGTAGGTATGATTGACAAAGGCCCAGCGCAGTCCCTCTGCCTCCAGCAGAACGGTGTTATTGACGGGGATATCGTCGAAACCAAGCCCCACCCAGGGAAAACCCTCACGGGTCAGGACCTCCGCCGTCCGGCGCGCTCCGGCAGCCCCCCGGTCAAAAATATGATTGTTCGCCAGAGTCAGAAGATCGATGCCCAGGTATCGGAGCGCCGCGGTCAGGGAGTCTGGTGTGTTGAATGCGGGATATCCCGTATAACCGCGCTTTTCACCGGAAAAGGTCGTCTCAAGATTGCCAATGGTGAACGCATTTGCCAGAAGGGGCTTTACCCGATGAAACTGGGGCGTAAAGTCCCACGTACGTCCTTCTTTCCCCTTGTGTTCTGCGGCATTCAGCTGCTGTATGTGGGTCATGATATCCCCAATAAAGAGCACGCGGGCCCGCACTGCGCGAGCAGGCTGGGACGCGCTGAGAATAAGCAGCAGGACAAGGAAGGCAACGGCTGCTTTTTTCAATATAAAGACCTCCTGTTCAAGCGTTCGATGTAAATAATCTTACTTATTGATATAATAACATAGAATATTCAGGATGCACGGGCTTTTGACCGGCAGCATCTGCCTGTCCGGAGCTTAAAACAGGAAAAATTCAATTTGAGGAGGTTTTTTTCTTGAAGATGTTTTGTCGTGTGTTGTCCCTGACATTGGTGCTTAGTATTCTGGTTTTGAGCTCAGGGATCTCTTGTGCTGAGACGGCGGAGGGAATAATTCGGGAGGCTTTGAACGCGCTGACAAAGATGTCCTCCGAGAAGGACGCACAGAGCATGGCAAAAACGCTGAAAGGCGCGTACGCGGTGGCCATCGTCCCATCGTTCATCAAGGCGGGGTTTGTCTTGGGTGGCTCATATGGCGAGGGGCTGATTCTCAAAAGGGAGAATGGGAAGTGGTATGGCCCCAGCTTCTACAACCTTGGCGGTGGCTCCGTGGGGCTCCAGATTGGCGTGCAGGACACGTCGCTGTTCCTTGTGGTCATCAATAAGCGGGGAGTGGACGCGTTCCTGAGCAGTAAGACGAAGCTGGGCGGAGATTTTTCTGTGGCCGCCGGTCCCATGGGCCGATCGGCTGAGGCCGCGACGGATGCGCAGATGAAGGCGTCCATTTACAGTTACTCTATGACGCGGGGGCTGTTTGCCGGCGTTTCGCTGGATGGTTCCGTCATCAGTATCAGCGTGAAGCGCAACGAGGAGTTCTGGAAGGGTGCCAAAAAAACGGATAAAGACGGGGACGGCAAGGTCTCTGCGAAGGAGGCGCTGACGGTGCAGGCGTCAGATAAACGCATTCTGCCCCTCACGAAAGCGTTGGACGACTTCATTAAGAAGGCGCAGTAGGCCGGGAAAGAAGAAGGATGAAGGGTCGTTTTTCCATGTTGAAAAAATTATTATGTTCACTCTTAGTGAGTCTGGCGTTTATTTCATGCGGATTTGTTGGATTGCCAAAAATTGAGGCTGCGCGAGCTGGAGAACTGGAGACATCGAGGAAGGATACAACTGTGTTGGAAAAACAAAAATGGTGGCAAAAGGGCATCATCTATCAAATATACCCCAAAAGCTTCATGGATACTACGGGGAGCGGCACTGGGGATTTGCCCGGTATCACAAGCAAGCTTGATTACCTCAGGGATCTGGGCGTTGGAGCGGTTTGGCTGACGCCTGTCTACCCATCGCCTATGGTGGACAACGGCTATGACATCGCGGATTATACGGGCATTGACCCGTCCTATGGCACGATGGAGGACTTCGACCGTCTGGTGACCGAGGCGAAAAAGCGCGGCATCCGCATCGTGATGGACCTTGTGTTCAATCACAGTTCCGACCATCACGCCTGGTTCCTGGAATCGAAGAAGGACCGGACGAACCCCAGGGCGGATTGGTACATCTGGCGGGATGCGAAGCCAAATGGCAGTGCGCCGACAAACTGGAGGAGCATCTTTGGTGGTTCGGCGTGGACGTGGTGTGAGGAGCGGGGGCAGTATTACCTCCACACCTTTGCGCCCCAGCAGCCCGACCTGAACTGGGAGAACCCGGAGGTCCGCAGGGCCCTATATGATGCGGCGCGTTTTTGGCTCGATAAGGGCGTGTACGGTTTTCGCATCGATGCCATCACCTACATCAAGAAACCCATGGAATTTAAGGACGGGAAGCCGGATGGCAAGGACGGCATGGCTGGCGTCCACTTCATGACAGCCAACACACCGGGCATTTTGGACTTCCTGAGAGAATTCCGCCGCGAGGTGTTTAAGGGGCACGATCTCTTCTCGGTGGGGGAGGCGAACGGCGTTGCGCCGGATGAGCTGAAGGATTGGGTTGGAGAGCGGGGCGTCTTTGATATGCTTTTTGAGTTCAGCCATATGCTGCTGTCCTTCCAGGAGGGGGAGGTCTGGTGTTATCCCCGCGAGCCTCTGGCAGGAAAGCCCCTGGAGGGGTGGACACCATCGGATGGCTGGAAACTGACGGAGCTGAAAAGGGCGCTCTCAGCCAGCCAGGCTGCGACGCGGGATAACGGCTGGTATCCCATCTTCTTTGAAAACCATGACCAGCCGCGGAGCGTCAATCATTTCTTTCCAAAGGGCGCGGACACAAAGAAGGCGGCCAAGGCAATGGCGACAGTGTTGCTGACGCTTAGGGGGACGCCGTTTATATTCCAAGGGCAGGAGCTGGGCTTTGCCAATGTGGGATGGCCATCCATCGAAGAATATAATGATATCTCTTCACACGGGCAATATGAGTTCGCACTGAAAGAGGGCTTTACGCCGGAGCAGGCGATGGGCTTTGTTCATCTCTTCAGCCGGGACAACGCGAGGACTCCGATGCAGTGGGACGCTACTGTCAATGCGGGGTTCACGTCCGGAAAAGCAAAACCGTGGCTGCCCGTCCACGACGATTACGCTGTTGTTAACGCGGAGGTGGAGGCGAGGGACCCGGATTCCGTGCTGTCCTGGTACCATAAACTCGTGCAATTCCGTCGTGAACATCAGGAACTGACCGCCGGGGACTATGAGGAACTGATGCCGGAGAGCGAGGAGGTCTATGCCTTTGCTCGCACGCTGGGGCACTCCCGGCTGATCACCGTGGTGAACTTTTCTCTCAATGAGGTGAAGCTGCCGGAGGAGATTACCAGGGGCAGAGCGATTCTTTTGAGCAGCCATGGCGAGGAAGCTGGTGCCGTACTGCATCCTTTGGAGGCCCGCGTTTATGGAACCTGTCAGGATTAACTGCCTGTGGCAGTGCGGATATATCCTGTCCGGTATTGTCCATAAATTATGAAGGATTTACTGAGGATCTGACTAAAGACCGTTACGCCCCATTGGGGGCAGAGGCCAAGCGTGGAGGGTGATATTAATGATAGGGTGGTTCGGAAGGGGCGCGGCTCTCATTGGGAGGTCGGTTTTAGTCCTTGTCTGTTTACTCCTGGCGGGAGGGGGGGCCGGGGCGGCTCAGCCGGAGATTTTGCTTCAGCCGGGCTACGGCCTGATGTATGATGCTGCCGTCATGGCAGCCTACCAAAGGCCCTACGCCATGAACTTTGAGATATGGAAACCGGAGGGGCTCCCCGCTGGGTGGTACGCCACCTTCGACGGTTTCCCCGTAGCGCAGGTGAGGGAGAACTGTTGGGTGTACGGGCAGGTGGGAATGGATGGGGCCCTTGTCCCGACGGATGTGCTGGTGGGGTCTGTGGTTCCGTCGGATGTTCCGGGGCTTGTCCGCGTTGCCGCCTCGTGGAAGGGAAGAATGATTCTGGATAGCCCGGCGTTTCGAAAGATATTGGATTATCGCTGCGACCGCATGGGTATCCTGAACGATCCGTTTATTAGGACGGCCGTTGCCTGGAGCACAATGAAACCCGATTTGTGGGTGTGGCTGGGAGACCGCTGGAAGAGAATCACTCCCAACTCTGGCGAGTACGCCTGGCAGGCGCTGAAACGCCACCGCGCGTGGATTGCTGATGAGCTTCGCAGAAATAAGATATGGTGGTTCGGAGGGGAATCTGACGAGCTGGCGGATCTGGCGCGCCAGTGGGGAATGCTGTGGGGAGGCTCCCTGGGCATGAACACGCTGAACATCTATCGCCCGGACAGCGGAGAAGACGGCAATGGCTCTGAAAGGACAACAGCCACGTCCAGCACCCCGTCCTCTGAATCTCCTTCGGACAATGGCAACAACAACCGTGGTGACTGGGACGTTGGGGAAGATTAACGACGGGAGACAGTCTAATGAAAAATCATTCCAGAAAATTTGATCTTGAGGGAGACGCCGATGAACTTCTGGACCGTGCCTACGAGTCCGAGGACGAGGCTGAGGTGGAGGCACTGGTAGACAGGGCCCTGGAGCTGGAGCCTGATAACCCTGAGGCGCTTCTGCTCCGCGCGGACCTGACAGACGATGATGATGAGCGTCTGTCGATTCTCAGGGGCGCGCTGGAAGCCGTGCGCGTGGTCCTTAAGGATATGGAGGTTGAACCGGAAGCGTTCGCGGAGGATGAGCTGGGTCTTGTTTACCTTGCGCTGCTCCAGCGGGCGGCCTTTACCTTGTTTTCCGTGGGGGAGGACGATGAAGCCCTTCACGCGGCGGAGGAACTGCTGCACTACGAACTGGAGGACAACGGTGCGTCGCGTAACCTCTACTACCGGATTCTGGTGGAAAAGGGCGAGTGGCAGCGCATCCTGGACGAGACGGAGCGGGACGGTGATCATCAGCTGGGTTGGGCCTACTCCCGTCTTGCCGCGGCCTTTATGCTAAAGGAGCGCCAGGCTGCTGCCCGGATGTTCTGGGACGCGCTGATTATGTCCCCCAATGTGCCCTTCTACATGCTGGGGTATTTCCCTGAGCCGGAGGAGAGTTCAGAGGTCGAGGAGGAGGATTTCAACTTTGCGACGCTCTACGCGGATGTCTGGAACGTTTCCCATGATCTGATTAACTGGTTCTCCCGGGGAGTCATCCTGTTTGGCCTGCTCTCCGGCCGATTTGGAGAAGAACAGAACAGTATGCTGGAGATCCTGACCTCCCTTGGGGGGCGGGCGGAGTACGACGCGATGACCGAGATAATAAAGGAAAGCGACGACGCGGCGATTATCGAAACACTGGCTGCGCATCACAGCCTGGTGGAATAGCTGAGGAGGGGAAACATGAGAAATGTACCCAGTGATATTGAAATCGCTCAGGCGGCAAAGCCGAAAGCTATTGTAGAGATAGCGGCAAAGCTGGGCATTTCAGAGGACGAGCTGGAGCTTTATGGAAAATACAAAGCCAAGGTGGCACCGGGGGTTCAAAAACGACTGGCGGATAAGCCGGACGGCAAGCTCATCCTGGTGACGGCCATCACGCCGACCCCGGCGGGCGAGGGTAAGACCACCACCAGCGTGGGGCTCACCGACGGGCTGAATAAAATCGGCAAGAGGGCCTGCGTGGCCCTGAGAGAGCCGTCTCTTGGCCCCAGCTTTGGCATCAAGGGGGGGGCGGCGGGAGGTGGTTACGCCCAGGTCATCCCCATGGAGGATATCAATCTGCACTTCACGGGTGACCTTCATGCCATCACCACGGCCCACAACCTCTGTGCCGCAATGCTGGATAACCATCTTCAACAGGGCAACGAGCTGGGCATTGACCCGCGCCGTGTGGTGTTCCGCCGCGTGATGGACCTGAACGAGCGCGCACTGCGCAATGTCATCATCGGCCTGGGGGGGCGGATGAACGGTGTGCCGCGTGAGAGCGGCTTTGATATCACCGTGGCCTCGGAGGTCATGGCGATTCTCTGCCTGGCAAGCGACTTAATGGACCTGAAGGCCCGGTTCTCACGGATGGTGCTGGCCTACACTTACGAGGGAAAACCCATCACTGCGGCGGATATCGGCGCGGCAGGGGCGATGACGGCACTGATGAAGGACGCGATCAAGCCTAATCTTGTGCAGACGCTGGAGGGGTCTCCGGCCTTTATTCACGGCGGACCTTTTGCCAATATTGCCCACGGGTGCAACAGCGTCCAGGCTACGCGCCTGGGCCTCAAGACAGCGGATTTCCTCGTTACGGAGGCTGGGTTCGGCGCGGATCTTGGGGCGGAGAAGTTTTTGGACATCAAATGCCGTATGGCGGGGTTATGTCCGTCGGCGGTTGTGGTGGTGGCGACGGTCCGTGCGTTGAAGATGCATGGAGGTCTGGCTAAGACGGAGCTTGGACGCGAGGATTTGAGGGCCCTTGCTGCCGGAATCCCGAACCTTCAGAAGCATATCGAGAACATCCAGAAATATGGCCTGCCTGTGGTGGTGGCCATCAATCGCTTCCCGTTGGACACTGAAGCGGAGCTGGCTCTTGTGGAAGAGAAGTGCCGGGAGCTTGGAGCTTCCTTCGCGCTCTCTGAGGTGTGGGAAAAGGGCGGTGAGGGCGGCATGGCCCTGGCGGAGAAGGTCGTCGAGGCCTGTGAAAAGTCGTCCAGTTTTAAGTTTATCTACGATGCTGCGATGAGCCCGAAAGAGAAGATGAATGCTATCGCCCGGGAGATTTACGGCGCGGACGGGGTGGATTTCACGGCTCAGGCGGAGAAAGACCTGGAGCTTGTCCACACGCTGGGGTTGGATAACCTGCTGGTCTGTATGGCAAAGACGCAGTATTCGCTTTCGGATGACACGGCAAAGCTGGGGCGTCCTTCGGGCTTCCGTATCACGGTGCGGGAGGTTCGGATATCTGCGGGCGCGGGTTTCCTCGTGGCAATTACAGGGGCTATCATGACGATGCCCGGTCTGCCGAAGAAGCCTGCTGCCCTTTCCATCGACGTGGACGAGAACGGAAAAATCTCCGGACTGTTTTAGATTTAGTCCACAGCCGCAGGGGACAATTGAGGAATCTTATTGCGGGGGCTTAACAGAAAGACAAGCCCCCCTGTTACTGTAACGGGGATAAATTGCGCCATGTGAGCGAACAGCGCTACGGCTAAAGCCAGGTCGCGGGGAACGTTATAGGCCGTCAGCGCCGTGAGCATGACGGCCTCGTAAACTCCAACCGCCCCCGGCGAGGAGGGGAGGAGCATTCCCAGGCTGCTGAGGGCGAACACGGCCACCGTCTCCGTCCAGCTAAACCCCAAACCTGCGGCCCAGTTGAGGCACACCCCTGTCTGCAGGGCGTAGAATAACCACAGAAAAAGGGAACTGACCGTCATCCACGCAATGCGGCGCGGTGACATCTGTTCCACAAGGGAGAGGGTAAAACGCGTCAGAAAGTTCGTAATTTTCGAGGGCAGAGGTAACCTCTCCCAGAAATGAGCCCATTCCGGCCGGGCACGGAACAGGAACAGGAGGCCCCACCCACCCGCCAGACAGAGGAGGAACAGGGACATAACCTTGACCTGCCCCTGTTCCCACAGAAACCAGAGGCTCAGCAGAGCCAGAACATTAACGTCAAAGAAGCGCTCCATGAAGACGATTCCCAGAGAGGTATTCAGCGAGAGTCCATGGTCCCGGCCAACCCACACCGCTTTGGCAATCTCACCTGCCTTTGCGGGCAGGACGTTGTTCAGCGCCAGCCCCACCAGAGAGGCGCAGAAGGTTGAGCGGAAGGCCAGGTGCGGGTGCCCTTCCGGGTTCATGAACATGAGTCGTACGCCCATGACGGCATAGGCCACAAAACCTGTGAGGACGGTTGCCAGCATCGGTATCACAGGGAAGCGACGCATGGCCTCCCACAGATCGCTCAGGGGTACGCCGTGAAAAACGTAGACCAGGCACAGCAAAGATATTCCCCAACGCAGGAACCCCCCCAAGTATTTTTTCATCTTCAACGGAGAGTGGTATGTCTCAGTTCGGGGACTCCACGGTCCCGGCCAGGATAGCCGCGCCAAGATTTCGCCCCATCTCAGCGCAGCGGGCAAGGTCCTCCGGCGTGGGGGAAGTATAGACTTCCACCTCCGGTCCCACCTTTTCCAGTTTGACCTTCTCAGCGAACTCCTGAAGCGCGGTAAGAGCCCCCTTGCTCCAGCTGTAGCTTCCAGCAATACCCAGAACGCGTTTCTTTGGCATCCGGTTTAGCAGTTTAGAACACAGGCTCTCCATCGCGGGGAAGAGCTGGGTGTTGTAAGTGCAGGCCAGGAGAGCAAAACCCTTGTAACGCCAGATGTCGCGCAGGATAAAGGAGAGGTCCTGCCGCGCGGTGTCGAAGAGGTGAATATCCTCAATCCCCGCCTCCGCCAGCCCGGCGCACACGCCCTCGGCCATGCGGCGTGTGTTGCCATACATGGAGCCGTAGGCGACTACAGCTCCCCGTTCAGCCTCGTAACGGCTCCAGCGGTCGTAAAGACCGATAACCTGTTTGACGTCCGTCCGGAACAGCGTACCATGTGAGGGGAAGATATTTTTGATGTCCAGCCCGCCGAGCTTTTTGAGTGCCACCTGGACGATGTTGGAGTAACGCGCGACGATGGCCGCGTAGTAGCGCAGCATCTCGTCCTCCCAGCGCGCGCGGTTCTTCTGGTCGTCAAAGAGCCCTCCCTCGTGAACTCCGAATCCGCCGAAAGCGTCGTTGGAGAACAGCACGCCCGTGGACGTGTCAAAGGTGGCCATGCTCTCCGGCCAATGCAGCATGGGGACGGTGAAGAATTGCAGGACATGTCCGCCGAGGTCCAGCGTGTCTCCGTCCTTCACCGTCACGGTATCCTGTTCAACACCGTGATAGCCTTTCAGCAGGGGCATGGTCTTGGGGTTGCCCACAACCTTCAATCCAGGCCACCGGCTCCTGAGCTGAGAGATAAGCCCGGCGTGGTCAGGCTCCATGTGATTGACCACGAGGTAATCCAGCCTGCGGCCCTCCAGGGCCTCCTCCACCTTGCGGAAATACTCATCGACCCATGGGCCTTTCACCGTGTCAATGGCGGCTGTTGCGGATGTCCCCTTCACGACATAGGCGTTGTAGGCGACTCCCTGAGGCAGCGTCCACAGGGACTCAAACATGTCCGTTTCCAGATCGTTGACCCCGACCCACCAGGTATCCTTGTTGACCAGGAGCGCTTTGTACATGATGTATTTTCTCCCTTCGAGATTACTTCGGTTGTATCCAGATTGTTGCGGCCTCGTTCAGTGGCAGCTCCAGAGTCTTCTGTCCCAACTGCACGGTGTAGACCGAATCGTCAATTTTCTGAAGGACGAGGCTCGCTCCCGTACTGAATCCGCGGTCCAGCAGCTCTTTACGCAGCGGCTCTCCGGCGGTCATGCGCAGAACAGAGCCTCGGTCCCCCTCCTGGCAGAGAGTGAGTGGAAGGGGAATCAGAGTAATGGGTTTCTCAATAGCGAGCAGGGCCTCATCCACCCAGGGCTCGTGGTCAGCCCGGGCGCGACGGAAATACTCCAGCAGAGCGTAGAGGCGCTCCTCCGTCACAGAGTCGACGTAGTGTTCCATGCAACATGCCATCTCAGAAGAGTGTTCGCGGTCTAGGCCCAGCATCTCGTGGAAGAAGGCCCGGAATCCCTCATGCCGCCGGAACACGCCCATACCCTTGCGGCGGCCCTCCGGTGTCAGGTGCAGCGCACCGTAACGTTCATGTTGCACCATTTCCAGCTCCACGAGCTTTTGGACGGTAGCCGTCACCGTGCCTTTTGTGATTTTCAGGCGGTCGGCCAGATCTGTCACCGTCACGCTGCATCCTGTGCTCTCCAGCAGGAAAAGCTCCTCAAGGTAGTCCTCAATACGGGCAGTGATAGTTGTGCGATTGTCCATCGTATTCATCATCACATTATAATTTGCTGTCAAACCATTCCGCGATTACGCGCAGGCGTGCAAGACGATTCCTGGGCTTGCCGGAGCGGCTGAGCTCGTGATTCTCCCCGCGGAACACGCACATACTTGCCTCGACGCCGTTCACCCTGAGAGCGGTAAACATCTGGAAACCCTGATCCAGCTCACAGCGGTAGTCCTCCGCAGAGTGGACGAAGAGCGTCGGAGTGCTGGCGCTGTTCGCGTAGGCCACCGGCGAATCGCGCCAGGGCCTGTCAGGATTCTTCCATGGAGTGCCCAGGTGCTGGTCCTCCACATAATAGTAACCAATGTCGCAGCTGCCATATTTTGAGATCCAGTTGGCGATGCCGCGCTGAGAGACGGCTGCGCGGAAGCGGTTGGTGTGCGTAATAATCCAGTTCGTCATGAACCCGCCGTAAGAGCCTCCAGTCACGCCAAGGCGCGAAGCATCGATGAAGTTCAGGTTTTGCACGCACCAGTCCGTGAAGTCCATGATGTCGCGATAGTCCGTTTCTCCGTAGACCCCACGGATATCAGCGAACTCTCCCCCGCGTCCGTCGCTTCCCCTGGGGTTGCAGTAAACAACGGCATACCCCTTCGCGGCCCAGCACTGCATCTCGTGGTGGTAGATATCACCGAATGATGCCTTGGGTCCTCCATGAATGTTGAGGATTGTGGGGCAGCGGTCGCCCTCCCGGTAGCCCACGGGACGCATGTACCAGCCGTCCAGGGTCAGACCGCCGCTTGCCCTGAAGGTGATGTGGATGGGCTGTGAGAGAGAGTGCTCTTCATGGAAGGAGTCGTTGAAGGCGGTGAGCCGGTGTTCCGTCCCCTTCTCAAAAAGAAAGAGCTCAGGAAGGTGCAGGTCCTGATAAGCGACGAAGGCGATACGCTCCCCATGAACTGCGTAGTCGATGACCGAGGAGATAGCTGAGGTCAAAACTCCAAGGGTTCCATCCCTCCTGATAGCACAGAGTCGTGTTTTGAAACCCTGAGTGGCGCAGCAAACTGGCCCCAGCGGGCTGGAGGTGATAGCCCCTTCGCGGTCGGTGCAGCCGTAGCTTGTGTCCGCGACGATGGCGTGTCCCAGGGATACGTCGGGAGCCGTCAGACAAATCAGTTCTCCGTTCTCCAAGAGATAGACAGCCGGATTCTCGTTGACTCCCTGAGTCTGGTTGTCCGTCGCCGTAACAAGGATGTCCTCCTCCTCTGGAAGAGGCTCCTGAGCCTCGTCCCAGATGGCGCAGCTGAATGTGACGTCCAGGCCCGACGACAGCGGCACGCACTTTCCTGATGCGAGATCCAGCCGGTAAACACCGTTGTTCAGTGGCTTTACATCTGTATAGTCAGCCGCGACGAGCAACGCCGCGTTCCTCTCCTTGTTCAGCGTAACACATGAGACATCCAGAGTGGGGGAGGTCAGACGCTTAAATTCCTTTTTTGCTGCGTCGAAGAGGCCTAAACCGGTGCGGTTCTGTCCCACGTAGCCTTTTCCGTTGGCCATGAAGGGAATTTGATCAAAGACCATGAAGTTCGCGCCTTCCGGATTCTTTGGAGGAATGGCCTCGAAAACCGTCGTAATGAGGTAACGGTCCGCATCCAGTGCCTGAATAGCTGTGGCCTTGTGGGGGATTTCGAACAAAAGCTCAGGTTCGCCGTCGGCGGCGGTGAGAGTGTAGAAGCGTGTGACACAGGGATTTTGTGCGTGGCTGCACTTTGGACCCTCCGGTTTTGAAGCAAAGACAATTTTCTGTCCATCGTGCCCCCAACAGAAGAAGTCCACATCCCCCCCTGAGGTGAGACGGCGGTTCTCGTTTCCGGCCAGATCATAAAGCCAGATGTCCGTGTTGTATCCGTTTGTCTCCACATTTGCACGGCTGACCTTATAGGCAATCCTGCCGCCGTCCGGCGAGAACGCTGTGGCTGCCAGAAAGTGAAAATCCAGAAGGTCCCTGTATTCAACAGTGCGTTTCATTGATCTTGCCTCCTCCAAACTTATGAGCCTGTTCCACTTCTCCATTATAGTGCATGCTGCCATTTTATGCCGGGATGAGCCCAATATCCTGACAAGCCTTCAGGATGCCGCCCTCGTCGATATCCTCAGCAAGGAACTTCGCGGCTTTCTTTGCCTGATCTTGTGCCCTGCCGACAGCTACGCTCACAGGAGCACTGCGCAGCATCTCCACGTCGTTAGGCCCGTCGCCAAAAGTAACCACGTCCTGAATGCTTGCCTCTAAGTGTTCGAGGACGCGCTCTATCCCCAGCCATTTTGAAGTCCCCGCAGCACGGGCTTCGACAAAGTGGCTCATGGGTTCCAGCAGAACGCTGCCTGGCGGGCTTGAGAAGAGACCGCAGCCTTCAGGCAGGGGAGGGGGCAGCATCAGATAACAAAGCAGAGCGCCGGTCATATCCTCAAGAGGACGGACACAGGGGTAGCCCGCCTGCGTGTTGAAGTATTCTCTTAATTCCTGGTTTTTACTGGACGTATAGAGAAAGCGCTCATCCAGTGCAGCCGCTGACTCAGGGAAACGTCCCGCCACCTCACGGAAGGATTCGAGGAGGCGGACAGGAAACGGAACCGAGTACAGTGTTTTCCCTCCATTCAGTATTTGTGCTCCATTGGCACAAACTAAAAGGCCTATTCCCAGTTCGTCCGCAACCTTTTGGGCGAGGAACGCCCCGCGTCCCGTGGCGATGGCAGGGATGTGCCCGCAGTCACGAAGGAGGCGTACGGCCTCCCGCGTTTCCGGTGGGATGTGACTTTTGCCTACGTGACTGACCAACGTATGGTCAATGTCAAAGAAGATATATTTATGTTCCATAGTATGAACCTGTACTAACCTTTCAGCCGAATAGCAAGCCCCGCCCAGACACGATCTACCATGTCGGCCTCACGCGCCAGCATTTGATAGAGAAGCCCCACCTCATCCCGCCAGCGCCGCTCAAAAGTATCCAGAGGAACGATTCCTTCTCCCACCTCGTCGCCAATCAGAACGGAATCACGAAGCGAGGATAAACGCGTGTCGAAGAACTTCTGCACATCCTCATCCCGTGAGAGCAGCGTCCGGACTCCGGCCTGGAGGTTGAGAACAGCCATGGCTCCCTCGATGCCCTCCGGGGCTTCGCACGCGAGGTCGCAAATAGTTCTGAAGGGCCCATAAAGGGATTCCGCCCAGGCGAGCTTGCCCATGTACCGTCCGCCGAGGATCAGGTGCATCACAGGGCCTCCCTTAATGTAAGGAGCAGCGCCGTCTCAGAGAGCTCAGCAAAGGCCCCGAGGAGGTCTCCCGTGATCCCTCCGAAGAGGGAGAGGCAACATCGTCGCCAAAGGAGAAACAAGACGCCACAGACGATGGGGACCCAGGCCGCAGCTGTCCACAGGTTCACCGCTGCAAGGACCAACGCCCCAATGATGAGGAGGGCGGAATGGTGCGGTGTTCGGGATGCGCCAAGCGTTCGGGCCAGACCGTCCTGGCGGGCGAAGGGCAGAATGTTCAACAGCAGCGCCATGCCCAGCCGCGACCAGATGGGGATGAGGGGCAATAATAGTGGAAGTCTGGAGGATGAGATTGTGAAAAACTCCGCAAAAATTGTACTCTTTAGGATTAATGTCATGACACACCCCATGACGGCGAACGCGCCAACGTGCGTGTCGGATAAAATTTTCAGCCGCGTTTCGCTGTCCCGACGGGAGAGGATAGCGTCACAGGTGTCCATGAGCCCATCCATGTGCAGTCCCCCCGTCAGCGTCAGGGTTCCAAACGTCATAACCACGCCCCGAAGGAGTGGTGAGGCATCCCAGCAAAGGAGCAAAGCGAAGCCCAGCGCCCAAAGCACTCCCAGGAGACACCCTACAACGGGAATCGCGAGGCAGAAGAAACGGATGTTCTGCTCCTTCCACTCCACCCCTGGAACGGGTAAAATTGTAAGGAAGGAACAGGCAATTAAAAAAGAACGGATGATATCGATGGTACACACCCCCTTGTTTGTAATGCTGAAATCCCCCTTATTCTACATGAAAAGGGGCCTGTGATGTTTATCTTTGTGTCGGGGGGAGTCCGCAGCGGCAAGAGCGAGTGGGCCGAGCAAGCGGCTCTGATCCTGTCCCGCGACAACCCGCGGATTTATCTTGCTACTGCCCGGATTGCTGATGAGGATATGCGCTGCCGTGTGGCCCGGCATCAAAAAGCCCGCAGTGGACGGGGATTTCTGACATTGGAGCGTCCCCGGGATTTGTGGGGTATTTTTCACGCCATTCCGGCGAACGCGGCGGTTTTGCTGGAGTGCCTGCCTAACTGGCTGGCCAACGAGATGTTTCCCGAGGATGGAAGTATAATCGGAGCTGTGAGGCTGGAAGAGGAAATCTTTCGAACGGCGCTGGCGCTGAAGGAACGCTGCCGTCATCTGCTGATTGTCTCTGACGACATCTTCTCTGACGGTGTTGCCTATGATGAAGTGACGGAGAACTACCGTCGTCTTTTGGGAAGGCTCCATGTTCGCCTTGCCGGGGCCGCGGACGCGGCGGTTGAGTGCATAGCCGGTCTTGCACGGTGTGCAAAGGGAGAGGCCGGGATAATGAGTCTGGGTTTGCTATAATAAAAAGGTATCATATAAACGCTGTGAGGGATATATAATGATTTCGATTTTATGCCCCTGTTATAATGAAGAAACTGCACTTCCCCTTTTCTTTGAGCGTGTTTTAACGGTTATGGAGAAAATGAGAGAACCCTTTGAGATTGTCTGCGTTAATGACGGCAGTCAGGACAGATCTCTTGAGGTTTTGAAGACATTTGCCAGATCAGACGGCCGGATTAAAGTTATAGACCTTTCCAGAAATTTTGGGAAAGAAGCTGCGCTGACCGCCGCATTGGATTATTCAAAAGGGGATGCCGTGATTCCCATGGACGCGGATTTGCAGAATCCTCCAGAACTGATTCCAACATTGTGGGAGAGGTGGCGGGAGGGGTATGAAGTCGTGCTGGCACAGCGAAAGAATCGCGATTCTGAAGCGTGGCTAAAGAAAATAACGGCAATACTTTTTTATCGTTTTCATAATTCAATTTCCCGGATTCAAATCCCGGAAAATGTGGGCGATTTTCGTTTAATGGATCGTCGTGTTGTCAATGCGCTGGGCTGTCTGAAAGAATCTCATCGTTTCATGAAGGGCCTTTTTGCATGGGTGGGTTTTAAAACTTGTACAGTGGATTATGAGTGTGAGAAACGAAGCGCAGGAAAAACAAAATTTAACATTATTAAACTTTGGGATCTCGCTCTTGAAGGGATAACGTCATTCAGCACTCTCCCTCTGAGCATCTGGTCTTATGTGGGGACTTTTACAGCCCTGGGAGCTTTCCTCTATGGCCTTTTCATCTTTCTCAGAACTTTAATCTTTGGCGTAGATTTGCCAGGATATGCTTCACAAATATGTCTGATTCTATTTCTGGGCGGTTTGCAGCTTTTGGGTATTGGCATTCTTGGGGAATATCTTGGCCGGACCTACATAGAAAGCAAACACCGTCCAATCTATGTGGTACGGGAATTGTATGAAAAAGAGGAAAAATGAGAATGCCGGCATTTGAGAAAAAAATTTTTGACTTTAAAATCATATTGTTTATCTTCTGTACAATTTATATCTTTTTATTCTGTTGGCTTGGAATCTATGCTTGTCCAGCTGCCGATGATTATAGTTATGCCGGATCCGTTTCGGAACAGGGGTTCTGGACATTTCAAATCAGAAGCTATAATCAATTAAACGGGCGTTTATTTAACGCTTTTCTGATCGCTTTTGCCTCCCTCTTGCCCTTGCAGTCTCTATATTGGGTTTTCCCAATAATAACTATTGTCTCCTATATTATTTCTCTCTGTTTTTTTCTGCGCACGCTTTTCCCTGAAATAACGGCTAAAGAAATGATCTTTCGGAGCTTTATCGGGGCGTCCTGTACGCTTGCTGTCCTGCCGCACCTCAATGAGACTTTGTATTGGCGGGCGGGTATGCCTTATTTCTGGACAACCGCTTTGCTGGTTTTGATTGCCTCTCTGGCCATCAGGGCCTTTCGGGGAGGGAGCATTGCCTTTTGGCTTTGCCTCTTCCTGGTTTTTCTGAACGGAACAATTTTAGAACTGCCATGCGTCTTTCAGGGCATCGTTGCCTTTATTGCCGCTCTTTATTTTCTTTGGCGCGGGGAACGAAGCAAGGCGGCAATGTCCGCGGGGTTTTGGCTTGCATCTGTCATGGCTTTTTTTGCAATGTATCTGGCCCCCGGTACGGCGGTTCGGATGGGGAAACTTGCTCAAATGCCTCTGTTGCCTCATCTATTGCGCACGGCTGTGGTGGCCTCTGCCTTTGGATTCTTCACGGTCATTAAGTTTTTTATTAAGCCGGTTGTGTGGGTCCTGCTGCTTTTTCTCCCCGTCATGGCGGAAAACTGGCCTGTTTTTGACAAAGGGCTCACATCGCGGGTTCGAGCCTGGCATATCGTGCTGCTTACGATACTGATCGCTCCCCTGATGCAGGCTATAGGGGGCTGGGCTCAGGGGTCAGGTTTGGAACTGAGGGGAGAGACTTTAATTGTCTGGATGATGGGAGCCGTGTGGATGTCCCTTTGGGCTTTTGGATACCGTCAGGGACAGATGCTTGATAAAATTCGTTCATCGCGGCTCTTTGCCTGGCGATGGGGGCTTTTGATTCTCTCGCTTACAGTCAGTTTTAACCTTATTGACCTCATCGGAGATTTAAAAGAGGCACCCCGTTTTGCTGCGGAAAGCAGAGCACGGGATAGATTAACAATACAGCAGAGAGATGCCGGGAGACACATTATCTTTCTTCCTGGATTTGAGACGCGTCCAAAACTGTTGTTTTTCAACGACCTCCGCCCGTGGCCTTCATATTGGGTAAATGACAGTTTTGCGCACTATTATAATGTAAAAAATGTCTTCGTTCTGCCGCGGCCGCTGTGTGAGGACCCCGTGGCTTTGGCGCGGATACACGGTGGGGATTCGGAGGAGCTCCTTGAGGATTATGCGGAACATGGGGATGTGGTGATGCAGTTTTTAATGGGGGAGATGTATGATCCCTTTTTTGCTGGAATGGTGGGGGTGGATAAGGATCCCAGGAGGTCAATTCAATGGTATGAGAAGGCTGCTGAAGCAGACAGCGCTCAGGCTTGCCGGCGTCTGACCCGCCTGTACTTCCTTTATGATACATCCTCTGAAAAATACCTGAAGGCTTTTTACTGGTTTGTCCAATCGGAACTGTCACTGCTGCGTCTTTAAGCGGATATTTGATCTTTAAGGAGGCGGGAAGGAATGTGGAAATGGCTTTGGGAGGAACACCGGTCCGGGATTTATGCTGTAGCAGGGGCAATCCTCTTCTTAGTTTCGGGGATGGCGGTGTCTTTTTACTCATCCGTGCGCAGCGCCGGACAAGGGGACCCACAGTCCTGGAACAAGATGGACCTGGCCTTGACCCGCAAGGAGAATGTACCGTTATCCGGCGGCGAAAAAAAACAGACGAGCGATAGTCTCTCTCGTGTCCTCCCAGACCCTGTTCCCCAGCCGGAACCCAAAGCAGATTGGTATCTTTATATAACGGGATGTGTCCGTAACCCAGGCGTTTATCAACTGCCGCCGAACTCGAGACTTTTTCAGCTTGTTGATGCCGCCGGAGGCTTTGATGGTTTTGCAGACCGTGTTGCGGTGAATCTGGCGGAGCCGCTGAAAGATGGACAACATGTTCATGTTCCCAATAAAAGGGAGCACCGCGCTGCTGACACATCCGTGGGATTGGGTGCTCAAAGTCGGGAAACTGTAATTATCACTCAGGGGATGGCCCCTTCAAACTGGGGGGGGCAGGCATCGGGAAGTCCTCACTCCCGCGTTCGGATTGATATCAACCATGCGCCGGAAAGTGATCTTGTGCATCTTCGGGGAATTGGTCCCACTCTGGCGCGGCGTATTGTGGAATATCGCCAGCAGCATGGTCCCTTTCGAAGTGTGGAGGAACTTATCCAGGTGCGGGGGATTGGGGCTGCAAAGATTAATGGGCTGCGTGGACAGGCGGCGGTAAATCCGTAGTTTCTTATGTCTGTCCTCATTCACGCTCCTGTGCTCACGGTCCTGGGCGCGTTCACAGCCTCTCTTGCCCTCTTTGACCGAACAGGTTTTCCTGGGACCCTGTTCCTTGCTCCTGTCTTTGTCCTTGGCTTTTGTTTCCTTTCTTATAAAGAGGAAGTCAGAGGACAATGGTCTGTCCTTGCCGTCGTCCTGACTTTTGCTTTCATATTTTCCCTGAGGATGTTCTGTGTCCTGACAGCCCCGGCGGAAAACCCACAAAATCTTCAGGTGCAGGGAACGGTCTTCCTGGTCAGGCCCTGGGGCAAACGAAACTATGTTGCGGTACTGGACACCCCGTCAGGAAGTTTTTTGATGAAACTTCGTTTTGCTACGCTTACAGAGGGGATGCGGCTGAAGGTGGAGGGAATCACGAGGCCTTTGAAATCTGCAGGACGAGCCGGAGGCTTTGATGAAGAGCGCTACTGGAAGGCCCGCGGTGTTCGTTCGTGGCTCCTGCCATCATATGTAGAGCCCCTTCCCCCTGAGTGGAGTCTTCCCAAAATTCGCTATGATCTCTATCGAAGGCTGGTCATCTATATGCCGCTTCTGACAGGAGCCTACCTTCGTGCTGCCTGGACGGGGCAGCGGGACGAACAGCTTTACAGGGCCCATCAAGCCTGGGGAACCAGTCATCTTCTTGCCGTGTCGGGTTTTCATGTGGGGATAATCCTTCTTTTCCTCTCTTTTTTTCTTGGGCGAAGGGGGGCCTTGATGCTCTCCGTCCTGCTGTGGGCTTACATCCTTCTGACCGGCGCGGCCCCAAGTGCTTTGCGTGCCGGGTTGATGGTCCAGTCTGCGCTTTTGGGAAGGATTCTGGGCCGTCCTTCCAGTCCTGTGAATAATGTCTGCCTCGCCGCGGTTCTGCTTTTATTCCACTCGCCTTTCCTGTTTTGGGATGTGGGCTGGCGGCTCTCGGTTCTCGCAACCCTGACCATAACGATACTTTATGCTGATGAGAAAAGGAGTTCCTGGAAATGGCTGTTAATCAGCCCTGCCATTGCCCTTGTCACGTTTCCTCAGGTGTCTTATACCTTTGGGGAGTATCCAGTGGTTGGGCTTCTGCTCAATCTTTTGGCGACGGTTGTCTTCTCCGCTGCCCTCACGGTTGCCTCACTTTTTGCACTTCTCCGCTTTTTAGAATGTCCATTCATGCCCTGGCTTTTGTCCTGTGTGGAAGGGGGCTTTGTCCTGTGGGGATGGCTGGCGGAGTGGCTGCGTTCTCTTCTCCCATGGACAATTCCCTGGATTCCTTTCATTGCCTGGACAGGAGCGGGCACCCTGTTTTTGCTGATTTGCCGTTATCTTAGGTTCTCCGCGGGACGCACAGTCTTATTAACGTTGGCGGGCACTATGGCCTCCTTTTGGCTTTTTTAGATAAAAATGAGGTATGATAGACAAATATTGGGTAAGGAGTGGTTGGATAATGCCTGTAAATTTAAAGGGAAGAAGTTTTTTAACTCTGATGGACTTTACACCTGCGGAGATTGACTACCTTCTGAATCTTGCGGCAGACCTGAAGGAAAAGAAGCGTGCCGGGATACGCGGCTGCGCGCTGGCCGGGAAGAACGTCGCGCTGCTGTTTGAGAAAGCGTCCACGCGTACCCGCTGCGCCTTCACCGTGGCCTGCATCGACGAGGGGGCTCATCCTGAGTTTCTGGGGAGGAATGACATTCACCTTGGGGGCAAGGAGGACGTGAAGGATACAGCGCGCGTACTTGGGCGGATGTTTGACGGCATTGAGTTCCGCGGCTTTAAGCAGAGCATGGTGGAGGAACTGGCGGAGTGGGCAGGGGTGCCTGTATGGAACGGCCTGACGGACGCAGACCATCCGACTCAGGTGTTAGCGGACTTCCTGACGCTCAGGGAAAATTTTGGACATCTTAAGGGCCTGAACCTGACCTATGTTGGAGATGGTCGGAACAACATGTCCAATGCGTTGATGATTGGCTGCGCCAAGATGGGGGTCAACTACACTGTTGGTTCTCCCAGAGAGCTATTCCCGGCCTCCGACCTGCTTGAGAAGTGCAAGAAGGTCGCTCAGGTCAGCGGTGCGAAGATAACAGTGACGGATGATCCCAAAGCGGCTGTCCGTGGGGCGGATGCTGTCTACACGGACGTTTGGGTCTCCATGGGGGAGGAAGATAAGAAAGAGGAGCGTTATAAGCTTCTGACCCCCTGGCAGGTCAACGCCGGGCTTATGGAAGCGGCGAACAATAACGGCGTCATTTTCCTCCACTGCCTTCCTGCGGTGAAGGGTGCCGAGGTCACAGAGGAGGTCTTTGAATCACCATATTCCAAGGTCTTCGACGAAGCGGAAAACAGGATGCACACAATCAAGGCGGTCATGGTCGCAACGATTGGAGCTTAGACGGAGGATACAGATATAATGGAACAGAAACGTGTTTTCAAATGTGCGTCCTGCTCACACGTGTTTGAGCAGGAGGGAGGAAGTATGCGCTGCCCGGAGTGCTGGGGTAAGACCCTCATTCTGATGGAGGGACCGTCACTGAAGGGGGCAAAAGGGTGCAGTGGGAACTGTGGCGGCGGGTGTTCCTGCGGTCACTGCCACTGAGCCGGAGATGTGAATAATGGCGGAGAAACAGGAGCACACGACAAACCTCCTGGGCGCGGCGATTGTAAGCAAGGCGCACCCGCGTATTGAGTTGAGGGGACAGCTGGACGAACTCAACGCCCGTATCATCCTGCTGCAGACCCAGGCCAGAGAGGTGGGGCAAAACTCTCTGGAGGCGGACTTGGAGGAACTGCGGGAAAAGGTGCGAGATCTCATGGCCTGCGAGGTGCGTGATATGCCGTGCGGAGAGCTCTGCCTGTGGGGCCTTTCGGAGGAGGAAATTCACCAGCGGTCGCATCACCCCGAACGCTATTACGGTCTGGGCCACATCTTACCTCACGCGGACATGGGACGATGGGCTGCTGAACTCAATCTGCTGCGTACACTTGTGCGCAAGGTGGAGCTCTGTGCGTGTCGGGCTTTTGCCAGTTCCGATGAAGTAGACGGCGTAACGCGTCCGGACTTCATCAAGGTCCTCAATCGTCTCAGCAGCGCACTTTATATCCTCACCTATAAGTACCTTTCTGAGGGTTATGACAGGGTAATCCAATTTGGGAGGAAGGCATGAGGAAACCTTCGCTCTGCCTTTGGGAAAAGAGGTAACATGGACAATATCTTTATCTTTAATGTTGCCCGACGTGCTGTCAGCTCTGTTCTGAACGCGGTCTCGATTCATCCCAGACCTGGTCTTGTAACTCCTTTAGAGAAGGATGCTCTGGACGGGACGGAGTTCCCAACGTTTCTCGATGGCGCGATGGGAATGTTTCCCTGCCTTGTCAACTGCACCTCTGTGGGATATGAGACGGAGGAGATGAAGCCGGAAGACGCTATGACCCTGCTATGTCCGGTTGGAGAGCAGGGGGAGCGGGAGGTCCTGCAGGCTACGCGGGGACGCCTGGCGTTCAAGGGGACTCTCTTCCTGATTGGGCTGCTTGCTGCCGCCACGGGACGCCTGATTGCTCAGAGGCGGAACCTGACTCCTATGGCCCTTGGATTGACGGGGGCTGCTTTTGTGCGGGGGATCTCGGAGAGGGAGCTATGGCCGCTGGAGGGTAAAGGAGAAGATGAAGACAAAACGGCCGGGGAGAGAGCTTACGTCCTTTACGGAATAGATGGGTGCCGCGGGGAAGCGGAGCGCGGATTTCCCCTGACGTTGCGTGCAGCCAACCTGCTGCAGAATCTTAAGGATACGCATGGACATCTTTCTTTGAGGGAGAGAGCGGCGCACGTTCTGATCCATATCATGAGTGAGAACGCAGACGCATCCTTGGCCGCGAGGGGCGGGATTGATGAACTGCTTAAAGTGCAGGGAACAGCACAGGATGTTCTCGCTGCCGGGGGAATGCTCACACCTGTCGGCCGTGAGGCCGTGGCTGAGATGGACCGGGAGTTCCGTCGGCAGGGAATCAGCCCGCGGGGTAGTGCTGTCATTCTGTCCGCCGCGTTTTTTGTTCTGTCGCTGGGGGGAATGCGCCTCACCCGATCCGGCCAGGAGGAGTGAGGCGCTCCTGAGTTTGTTCAGTACCTCAGCCCATAGGCAGGATAATAGACCCGTTGGTCGCTTAGCCCTTCCTTCTGAGCTGCGAGCGCGCGCTGTCCAGCCTCACCCATGTTGTAGGCAAGCACGGAAGTGAGGATGTGGACAACGAACATGGGGCCCAGAAGGCTGCTGCCAAAGGTGGGGGAGTGGTCGCTTGCGTAGAATCGCAGGCTGGCGTGAGCGCAGATGGGAGCGGCAGGACTGTCCGTCAAGGTGATGATGCGGGCTCCGCTTTCGGCGATATTCTTGACGGCCTCTGTCACCTCGATGACGTAGCTTGGAAGCTCGCAGACAATCAACATATCCTCTGCACCGATTCCCCGTGACTGTTCCAAAAGGGAAAGAGAGCCTCTTCGCATCAGGACGGACTTCAGGCCTAACTCTGTGAAGCGTGTGTAGAACCACTCCGCCACAAGGGAGGAGATTCCCCACCCCATGCAGTAGATAGCCTTTGCTTCTTTTGACGCTTCGCAGAAAGAGACGATAGAATCTGAAGAAAGTCCTTTGAACGTCTCCTCAATATTGGCCTGTTCCAGCCGGCAGAGTTCCTGGGGAATGTGGGTGTCCTCTCCAATCTTCCCCATAATAGAGGCGGAGGGAGCGACCTGTTCCAGGAGATCTTTTTTTAAGATGCTCTTGAGCCCGGCATACCCGTCAAAGCCGAGCATCCGCGCGACGCGGACCAGTTGTGCCTTGGATACCGACAACGTGTCTGCGACCTCACTGATGGACCGGAACGCCACCTCGGATGAATTCGCCAGAATGTACTCGGCCACGCGGCGGGTCTTGGTAGGAAAGGTCGCCATTCTTTCGTGAATCTGTTTCTCCAAACTGCGAACGTCCATGAACCATCTCTCCATTTAACAATAGTACTAATTGATGAATTTGATGCTGCGATTCTTTATATTCTATTATAGTGCATTTTTCCCTAAAAATCATCTTAAATTTGATTGTCATGTCCCAGCTGCCCTGAAACGTTCCAGGATATCTCAATGTGCTATACTGCTTTGGAAAGTATGTTCCCGCCGGGAGCTGACCTCTGAAAGGAGAGTTTTTGATGGATATTAAGACACTTGCAGAAAAGTATGAGCCTTACATTATTGAGCGCCGCCGCTACTATCATACCTGCCCTGAGCCATCCAGTCAGGAGAAGGAGACGCGGGCACAGATTAAGAAAGATCTTGAGGCTCTGGGCATTGCGGATATTCGTGAGATGAAAAATTGTTACGGCTTGGTGGCGGATATCCACGGCAGCAAACCGGGCAAGACAGTAGCCCTGCGCACGGACATCGACTGCTTGGAGATTGCGGAGAAGACCGGTCTGCCCTTTGCTTCCACCCATGAAGGCCTCATGCACGCTTGTGGACACGACAACCATATCGCGATGTTGCTGGGAGCGGCAAAGATACTGAACGAGGTTAAAGCGGAACTGTGCGGCAATGTGCGTCTGGTCGTCCAGCCTGCGGAGGAGATTGCCACGGGTGCGCTGGATATGTTGAAAGAGAAGGCCTTGGACGGGGTCGACGCCATCTATGGCGCGCACATCTGGGGGACACTTAACGCGCCGCTCGTTGACGTAACGCCCGGCAGCCGCATGGCCTGCTGCGACAAGTTTTCCATTGAGGTGGAGGGGGCGACGGCCCACGGTTCCGCGCCGCACCTTGGTTTGGATGCGATTACAATCTCCGCGGCCATTATCAACAACCTGCAGCAATGTGTCTCACGCATGAATGATCCTCTGAATCCTCTGGTCCTGACCGTGGGGACCATTCACGGCGGCTCTCGCTGGAATTCCATCCCTGGCAGCGTCACAATGGAGGGAACTGTCCGCACCTTTGAGAAGGAGCTCAACACCGCAAAGGTGATGAAAAAAGTCGTCGAGGATACGGCCGCGGCCTTCAATGCCAGGGCGACGCTGAATTACAAGCGTCTTACGCCGCCGGTGCTCAACGAGAACGAGCAGCTCAACCGCCTTGCGCATAACGCGGTGGTGAAACTTTACGGTGAGGAAAGCGTGGGGCACCTGCCCACCATGATGGCCAGCGAAGATTTCAGTTGGTTTGGGGATAAAACTCCGTACTTCTTTGCCTTTATCGGAAGCAGGAATGAGGCCAAGGGCCTCACTTACACAAACCACAACGAGCACTACGATGTGGATGAGAGTGTGCTGAAACGCGGCTCGGCCGTAATGGCCCAGTTTGCCGTTGATTTTTTACAGGAGAAATAAGGATGTAAAAAGAGAGAAAAACGGGGCGAAGTCGCCCCGTTTTTTACTGCTTTTACAGGGAGAGGGAGGCCCTCTCTTTTATTTTAAGATAGAGACTTATTCTTCATGCTTCTCCGTCGGGATGACAGACAGACCGTGCTTGGCGCGGTAATCGTTCAACGCGGCATGGATAGCTTCCTCCGCCAGGACAGAACAGTGCATCTTGATAGGGGGAAGTCCGTCAAGCGCCTCAGCGACGGCCCTGTTTGTCAGGTCCCAGGCCTCGTCCACGGTCTTGCCCTTGATGAGCTCTGTCGCCATGCTTGACGAGGCAATGGCTGAAGCACAGCCGAAGGTCTTGAACTTTACGTCCTCAATAACGCCCGCGTCGTTGACCTTCAGGTAGATTTTCATGATATCCCCGCATTTAGGGTTCCCCGCCTCGCCGACCCCGTTTGCATCCGCAATCTCCCCGACATTGCGCGGGTTGATGAAGTGGTCCATTACTTTTTGACTGTAATCTAGTGCCATGATTCATTCCCTCCCCAAAGAAGTCCGAAAAACAGTTCTCTCCTACCCACGAGGTGCAGGCTGCTGCTTCAGGTAGTCCTCCCACAGGGGGGACATCGCTCGCCGCCGGGCCACAATCTCTGGAAGCACCTCCAGAACGTAATCGACCTGTTCCTCTGTTGTCATGCGCCCCAGCGTCAGCCGCAGCGAACCATGTGCCAGCTCGTGAGACAGCCCGAGAGCCAACAGGACATGCGACGGATCCAGTGACTCAGATGAACAGGCGCTCCCCGTTGAGCCAGAAATGCCCTTTGCATCCAGATCCAGAAGCAGCGTTTCACCCTCGACGCCGATGAAGCTGAAGTTCACATTGTTGGGCAGACGCTCTTCGCCGCGGGGTCCGTTCAGTTTTGCGTGTGGGATACGCGCCAGAATGCCGTCGATGAGTTTATCGCGCAGGGCAGATATGCGTGGTTTGTCCTGGCTCAGACGGTTCTTCATAATTTCAATGGCTGCGCCCAGCCCTACGATACCGGCGACGTTCTCCGTACTGGCGCGCTGCCCCCGCTCCTGCGCTCCGCCGTGCATGAAATTCTCCGGCCGAATGCCCTTCCGCAGATAGAGGGCCCCCGTTCCCTTCGGGCCATACATCTTATGAGCCGACAGGGAAAGCATGTCGATGTTCATCGCCTTGACGTCAATATCGAGCTGTGCCGTAGCCTGAACTGCGTCCGTGTGGAAAAGGATTCCGCGCTCGCGGCAGAGTGCCCCGATTTCCTTTACAGGTTCAATGGTCCCCACTTCGTTATTGGCAAACATGACGGATATCAGCGCCGTCTTGTCCGTTATGGCGGCCTTGAGATCTTTTATGCGAATACGTCCCTCAGAGTCTACAGGCAGGTAGGTGACGTGGAAGCCGTGGATTTTCTCCAGATATGCGGACGTGTGAAGGATGGCGTGATGTTCAATCTGCGTCGTGATGAGGTGATCCTTCCCTGTTCTGCGCGCTTTCTCCAGAGTCCCCTTCAGAGCCCAGTTATCGGCCTCAGTACCGCTGCTGGTGAAAAATATTTCGCCAGGCTCAGCGTTCAGTGCCGCGGCAACTTGCCTGCGCGCTTTCTCAATAGCCTCGCGGCTCTTCCGAGAGAAAGAATAGACGGACGACGGGTTGCCGAACAGCTCCGTAAAATAAGGTGTCATAGCCTTCAGGACTTCCGGGCTTACCGGCGTCGTGGCTGTGTAGTCCATATAAACATTCTCCATTAAAAGGACCTCCCCTTGTTTACTCCCCCAGCGGGCGCCGGCTGACGCCTGAGCGCCCGTTCTTTAACTTCTTCCCTTATTGGGTCAGGTTCGTCCGACTCAAGAAGAGATAGTTTATCTTTTAAAATATCTTCAAGTGTTGTCTCCGCAAGAATATTGTCGATGGAACCCTTTACCTTGCGCCACAGTTTGAACGTGGGGCAGGTCGGGGCGTTGACACATCCCTCATCCATCTGGCAGTCTCCAAAAGTGATAGGTTCTCCCAGTGCGTTAATGACATCCGCAATGGATATCTCACCAGCGGAACGGGCAAGAAGGTATCCTCCCTGCGCTCCACGGATGCTCTTGAGAACCCCGCCCCGGCGGAGTTTGGCGAAGAGCTGTTCTAAATAATTGAGCGGAATGTCCTGACGCTTGGCAATGTCGCTGACGGAGACAGGACCCCTTTCCTGAGAGCAAAGATCAGAGAGTGCTCTTAACCCGTAACGGGTGGTAGTTGACAGTTTCATTTACTATCCCCCTTCGTCAGCCTTGCTGAAGACCAGTAAAGGATAACATACCCTATTAGGATTATCAAGATTAAATTCCCTCTTGCATTTTTGGGGAGACCCTGTTATACTTCCTTCTGTTGCTCAGCGGAGCGGCAGGCGATGAAAAATCGTCGGTAACTTGACAAAAGAATACAGCGTATAGATATCATGCAATGCTAACGTCAGATTTTAACTGAGAGTTTGATCCTGGCTCAGGATAAACGCTGGCGGCGTGCGTAACACATGCAAGTTGAGCGACGACATTTCTGAAGTGGAGACATGGAAGGGATGAGCGGAGCAGCGGACGGGTGAGTACAACATGAGAAGCTG
>JAIKZX010000080.1 GCA_024681935.1 Fretibacterium sp. | reverse complement strand
AAGGATACAAACGTAAAGTCCGTCGGAGTGGGCGCTGTGCGCGTGCGATTCGCTCCGAGCCCCACAGGGGCCCTGCATATCGGTGGCGGGCACACAGCCCTGTTCAACTGGCTTTGGGCCCGGCACACGGGTGGAAAGTTCATTCTCCGCATTGAGGACACAGACCTCGTGCGGTCAACGAAAGAGTACGAGCAGACCATTATGGACGGCATGACGTGGCTTGGACTGGACTGGGACGAGGGCCCGGACAAGGGGGGGGACTACGGCCCCTACCGCCAGTCCGAGCGGCTGGACCTCTATCGGAAGTACGCGCAGCAGCTTACAGACGAAGGCAGGGCCTACCGTGACGGGGACGCAGTGCTGTTTAAAGTGGAACCGGGACAGGACATATCCTTCGATGACATGGTTTACGGCCGGGTGGAGGTTATGAGCGATGCGCTGAAGGAGCGGGACTCGGACAAACTGAAGGACATTGTCATCATCAAGAGCGATGGAATGCCCACCTATAATTACGCCGTGGTCGTCGACGACCACCTGATGGCCATCAGCCACGTCATCCGCGGGGAAGACCATATCTCCAACACACCAAAGCAGATTTTGCTCTACCGCGCGCTGGGTTGGGATGTGCCTGTCTTTGCGCACCTGCCCATGATTCTGGGTAAGGACAAAAAGAAGCTCAGCAAGCGCCACGGAGCCACCAGCGTCTATGAGTACCGCGACATGGGTTACATGCCGGACTCCGTGTTCAACTTTCTGGCGCTTCTCGGCTGGTCAGCCGGGGACGACGAAATTTTCACGCGTGAGGAGGCGGCGAAGCTCTTTGAGCTGTCACGCGTCACACGCAAGCCCGCCGTGCTGGACCCGGACAAGATGAACTTCATCAACCAGGAGCACCTGAAGCGCCTGGACCCCATGACCCGTCTGACGATGGTACGCCCCTTCTGGGAGGAAATGGGTCTGCCCGTGGCAGAGCATAAGGACACCTGGCTGGCAGAGGCCCTGACCCTTATGGAGGGCCGCGGCCGCACAGCAAAAGAGATGGCGGAGTTCTCGGACTACTTTGTCTCCTTCGAGCCCGTCAAGGCCCGCTGGAATGGAAGCGATATTGCGGAGGACAGAAAACCCGGGCTCCGGGAGTTTTTCGCGGCAATTCTGGCGGAGCCGGAGTGGACGCCGGACTCCCTGGAGGCGCAGGCGCGGAAGTGGACGGAGGAACGTGGTGTCAGGATGAAGGACTACGCCATGCCGCTGCGGTTCGTCCTCACGGGGATGAAGGTCAGCCCCGGCATCTTTGAGGTGGCCGTCCACCTTGGCCGCGACGAGGTGAAACGCCGTCTGGAGCATTACGGGCTGATATAGGCAGCCCCGCGCCGGAAACGATCAAATCCCGGTACGCGTGAGCGGTAAAATTCAGAGAGACGGCCCTCACGGGCCGTCTCTTTCTGAAGAGGCAAGGCCAGTCATCAAGCCACTTCGTGGAAGCATGTATAATATGTATTATATCTTTTCTCAAACAATAGCGGGAGAATCCTTTTTTTACCTGTAAAGGAGGATAACGAAAATGGAAGGCTTAACCGTGACGACTTCGCATGACAATCCGCATACGCTCTTCCTTAGCGGAACAATCGACACTCTGACTTCACCTGATCTGCGGAGCGCTCTGGCGAAGGTTGAAAACGAAGGGCAGGAGAGGGAACAACTTATTCTTGATTTCTCCGATGTGAGCTACATCTCCTCCAGCGGGCTTCGCGAGCTTCTGATTGCGGCAAAAAAACTGGGGGAAAAGGGTCTTTTGTTAGACAACGTACAGCCTGAAGTGGAAGAGATACTGAAGGTAACCGGGTTCACGGATATCTTTCAATACAGGACAAAGGGCACCGCCCGCGACATAAAAATTATGTCCTTCAAGGACCTCCTCGAGTATAAGGTGCAGGAAAACGGTGACAGAATCCTTGTGAAGTCCCGCGGCATTGAATACACCTGGCGGGATATCGACAGAGGAGCCTCAGCCATCGCTTCGGAGCTGCACTCTCATGGAGCGGGGCAGGGCTCACACGTTGCCATCTGCGGTGCGAACTCCGTGAACTGGATATTGACATTTTTTGCTGTCCAGAAACTGGGCGCGGTGGCGGTGCTGCTCAACCCGCAGCTCACGCCGGAAGAAATCGCGACAATCTCTTGCCTGGGGGACATCACGCATTTCTGTTTTGGAAAAACGCCGGCAAAGGACAGAGAACAGTTTTCAGCTCAGATAACCACCCTCGAAAAATCGCAGATAAAGGCAGTTCTTGACATCGGAGATGACGTGAATTTCCTTGAAAAGCCGCTGAGGGAATATCCCAACGTCCGCGTTATGTCGGATGACGTCTGTGTGATGATCTTCACGTCCGGCTCAACCGGGACGCCCAAAGGGGTGCTGCTGTCGGCCTTCAATTTATTCAACTCTTCGAATTACTGTGTGGATAATCTTCACATGACCGAGGACGACAAGATGTGTGCCATTCTGCCGCTGTTCCACATTTTTGGCCTGACGGCGGCGCTGCTGGCCAGCGTTATCAGCGGGGCTTCACTGGTTTTGCCGCGCAGCGTAAAACCCGACGAGCTGATGAGCGTCATCAGCAGCGAGAAGTGCACCATCCTTCATTCGGTGCCGACGGTGCTGCTGAGACTGGTCAACGCGCCCGGTTTTTCAACGGAGCTTGTGTCGAGCCTCAGAGCCTCGTATCTCAGCGGAGCGCCGGTTTCAGAATCGCAGCTGCAGATGCTGATGGGTAAATTCCCCAACAATCATTTTGTGCGGCGCTATGGCCTCAGCGAGATGACGCCCGTAAGCGCAACGGGCTTTGACGACGACATCGCTCACACTCTTAAGACCGTTGGGAAACCCCTCGAGGGCACGGACGTGAGGATAAAGGACATGGAGACGGGCAAATTCTGTTCCACGGGCGTTCAGGGGGAAATCGTCGTGCAGGGACGCAACATGATGTGCAGCTATTACAAGCTGCCAGTGGAAAAGCAGCCCTTTGACGAAGAGGGATTTCTGCACACGGGAGACCTGGGATTCCTGGACGAGGACGGCTATCTGCATTTTACGGGCCGGGCCAAGGAACTGATTATACGCGGCGGCGAGAACATCATGCCAAACGAAGTGGCTTCCGCAATCTCCGCTCATGAAAGCATCGTCGACGCGAAGGTCATCGGGGTTCCGGACGAGACCTACGGTGAGGCGGTGTCAGCTGCGGTGGTGCTGAAGGCCGAAGCGGCCTTTAACGAGGAAGAAATGCGCGATTTTCTTATGTCGAAACTGGCAAAGTACAAAATCCCGACGTATTTCTTTGTTTACGAAAAGCTGCCGGCCCTCGCCAACGGAAAAATCGACGCTGTCTCCCTGAAGAAGGAAATTATCGACAGGATAGCCCATCACGGGTAGGAAGAAGTATCCTGAAGCATTTCGGGCTGATATTGGGCAGCCCCGCGCCGGAAACGATTAACAACAGCAGAGACGGCCCTCACGGGCCGTCTCTTTTTTTTTTCCAGCTAAACTTTTGCCGGATAAAGGGAGGGTTAATCCTCCGGCTCGATAATCTTCCAGATGACAGCCGCCACAATGGCACCCGCAAGGGGAGCGGCCACGAACACCCACAGGTCCGTCCATGCAGCGCCCTTAACAAAGAACGCGGGGCCAAAGCTGCGGGCCGGGTTGACGCTGGTGCCCGTGAAATGGATGCCGAAGATGTGAATCAGCGTCAGAGTCAGACCAATGACCAGTCCGGCGAACTTGTTGTGACCGGAGCGGGAGGTGACGCCCAGAATCGTCAGGACGAAAACGCAGGTGAGGACGCCCTCAATGGCCAGGCTCTTGACCACGTCACCCTGATAGAGGGCATTGGTCCCCAGACCGCTGCCGGTTCCCACGAACCAGGCCAGAATGGCGGCCCCGGCCAGAGCCCCGGCACACTGGGCAATAACATAGCAAATGAAGTCCACGACCCCCATGCCGCCGGTCAGGAGTACGCCGATTGAGACGGCAGGATTGACATGGCAACCGGAAACGTTGCCAATGGAGTAGGCCATGGCGACGATGGCAAGGCCAAAGGCAAGGGCCGTCATCAGGTAGGCGGCGTTGGGCTCCGCGCCATTGCAGCCCACCACAACGGCTGTGCCGCAGCCAAAGAGAACAAGAACCATGGTACCGATAAACTCTGCAAGATATTTCTTCATAATTAAAAACCTTCCCTTCAAATCAAAGGATTAATTAAATCATTCACCCCGAGCCTCAGGGAATTCCCCCCCTGAAACGGAGCAAAAAGCTCAAAACACGTTGTCTGTTATAACACCGGAACGTTACACATGGCGCTCCACGGGGCCCTGTTGCTCCTCCATCTTGGCCTCATAGGTCTCGCGCCTCCGGCCGAAGCAGACGTCCATCTGCTCATAGAAGTCGATATCGTCCACGCTCACAAAACGCTGTTTGATGGCCTCGACCGTGGGCATATAACGAATGGCGCCATTGTGGACCTTGACGACCGTGACCCCGCTGATTCCCTCATCCAGCAGAATGACCGCCGACGCGCCGATTTCCTTGCCGAAGTTCACGTCGTAGGCCGAGGTGGAACCGCTGCGAACGATGTGGCTGGGGACAATCTCACGAATCTCCGGAATCTCGAACACGCCGGGAACGTACATCCCGGACGCCTTCATGAACTGCTTAATCTCCGGATCGTCCTTCATCATGGCCTCCAGCCGGTCGCGGACATAGCGTCCCGCGCCACCCAGGTGAACGTGACCAAAGGAGTCCTTGCCCGAGCCACCGTCGGAGAAGAGGTTTCCGTCTCCGCCCTTCACACCTTCCGCCACAACGATGACATAGGTCCCCGCGTGCACGTCGGAGTTCAGGATGCGCCGGATGTAGTAGTGCTTCAGGTGCGCGTACACCGCATCGAAGTCTACGGGGATCTCCGGGATGAGGATGCAGTCCGCGTCGGCCGCGATGCCTCCACGGAAGGCCGTGTGGCCGGCGTAGCGTCCAAACACCTCAATGACCATGATGCGGTTGTGAGTCGTGCCCGTGGTCTTGAGGTCATCCACGATGTTGGCGATCTTATTGATGGCGCTGTCACCGCCCACAGAGTAGGTCTGAAGGTCCAGGTCCATCGTCTTGGGCGCGTGAACGCAGGGAATACCATGCTCCGCAAGGTCAACGACAACGCTGCCCGTATCGTCGCCGCCAGAGATGAGCAGGCCGCTGATGTTGAACTTACGCAGCCCCATCAAAATGCGATCATACTTATCCGGGTCGGCAATCTTCGATATCTTCACACGGCTGTGGCCGGCGTCGCTGCCTGCGAAGGAGGAATTCACATGGTCCGTACGCTCCTCATCCAGAAGAACCAGGTGCTGAAAGTCCACCAGGTTATACAGCCCCGCGTAGCCGTTGGGAATGATGTAGGTCCCGATGCCGCGGGACATTGCGGTCTTGGCCGCACCCCTCACGACGGCGTTCAGCCCGCCGCAGTCACCACCCGACGTGATGATACCAATATTCGCCATTTTCTTACCCATAAACAGATTGCCTCCTTAAATTGGAGCTCCGGGGGGGAAATTCCCCCGCCGGCCTCGCAGGCTGATACGCCTGCTCCGGCACAGCCGACCTGCCGAACGCCGCGCCGCTGAAGCGCTGAGTGAGTCCGGCGATCTGGCCGAAACCGGCGTTTCTTTCGCACATAATTATATCTTATTGATGGAACAGACGCCACGTGCAAGCGGGAGCAACACAAGGCCGGCCGGTTCCCCTCTCCCTTATCTCCGGCAGTCTGAGCTATAATAACGGACATATCCGGGGTTTACCCCGCAGTTTATTCGAGCAATTCCTGGAGGTGCGCTCCATGAAAGAAAACATTGAATTGCGTCCAGCGCGGACCTGGGCCTGGCGGGCCGGGATGTCCGCCTATCGCTTCAGCATCAACACCTTCTTCAGGGTCGGCGGCCTGAGCTGGCTGAAGCGAAAGTACCGGGAGGGCATTGACGAGCGCATGGGAAATTTTTCCGGCTCCGTCATTCCCAGAGATGGGATATGGGTCCACGCGGTCTCCGTAGGTGAGGTGCAGTCCGCCAGCGCCCTTATCAAAAAGATGAAGGAGGACTGTTCCCGTCCCTGCGTCCTCTCCACCGTCACCCCAACGGGACGGAAGATGGCCCAGCAGATTCTTGAGGGAACGGTGGAAAGAATGATCTACAGCCCGTGGGACACCCCCCGTTTTATTACCTCCGCCCTGGACGCCATCCGCCCCGCAGCCTATATTTCAATGGAGACAGAGCTGTGGCCGGAGATTCTGTCTCAGCTCAGGGAGAGGAGAATCCCCACATTCCTGGCCAACGGACGGATTTCAGAGGCCAGCTTTAAAAGACTCCGGCGTCAGACGTCGTTCTGGCGCGGTGTCCTTTCCTGCTTCACGCGGCTTTTTGTCCGCTTTGACGAGGACCGCGACCATTTCCTTGCCCTGGGTGTCCCGCCAGAGAAGATAACCGTCACAGGCGACTGCAAGGTGGACACTCTGCTGGACCGCCGCCGCACCACCTCCCCAGAGACATGGGGACACCTCCGCCGGGGGGAAGGCACGCCGCTTTTCGTTGCAGGCAGTACACATCCCGGCGAGGACGATGCCATCATCGCCGCCTTCCGCCGTGTGCACCAGGTCCACCCTGACGCGCGGCTGGTGATTGTACCGCGCCACCCGGAGCGGGCACTGATGGTGGTGGCGGCTGCCCTGCCCTACCCGGATCTCCAGGCGGAACTCCTCTCACGCCTGAGTTCCTCCGGAGCTCAGGCTGAAAACTGGGACATCGCGGTGGTGGACCGCATCGGCGTCCTCTTTGACCTCTACGCGGCGGCGGACGCGGCCTTCGTGGGCGGCAGCCTCGTCCTGAAGGGAGGACAGAACCCCTTTGAGCCCACGCTGTTCGGAATCCCCATGACCCACGGCCCCTGCATGACAGACTTCCCCGACACGGAACGCATGGACCGCATGGGCGCGGCCCGCTGCATCCATAACGACATGGAGCTGGCCCAGGCCTGGGAGGAGGCCCTGACCCCGGCAGCACGGGAGAAGGCCCGCACGGCCTGCCAGGCATACTTTGACACGCTGGGCGGTGCGGCGCGCCGGACGTGGGAAGTCATTCGGGAATATGTAAAACAAGACGATCAATGTGCATAAATTGACATATTTATTCATTTAGTCTATTATATAAATAAAGTTAAGCATGATATTTTATGTTTTTTTTGCTTAGCTTCGGAGGAGGGGATACTTAATGGAAAAAAGTACGTTGTTTGGCTCGGCACAGGTCGAGAACTTCCGGGCGGCGTTGGACGAGAGGTCCCGGGCGACGCTCGCAGAGGCCGTGAAGCGCATCGTTGCAGCCAAAAAGCGCGGCGGGAAGGTTATGGTCGTCACGGGCAGCGGGCCCAACATCCACGAAGGGGTAACGACGCTTATCGCGGAGCTTATCCGTGTAGGTCTGGTGGATGCGGTGTCTACCAGCTCAGCGGTCATCTCTCACGAGATGGGGGGAGCTTTGGATCGTGTGTTCCGTGTGGACGCTGCGGCTCTGGGCATGGATATGAACACCATGCCGCGGGGAGATCTGTTTGAGTTCACACGCATGACGGACGCGGAGTGGGAGGCTCTGAAGCGCGAGATGCCCCTTGACGACGCGCTGCGGGAGCGCGGAAAGAAGCTGCCGGTCCACAGCGACATCATTAAGGCGGCGGGAAACATGGCCTACCCCATGGGTCTCCGGGGCGAGAAGATTGCCGAAGAGATACTGGCCCTGGCCAGGATGTACGGTCTGCCCTTTGAGGAGGTAGCGGGCTGGGGCTGCGACCCGCGGACCATGCTGGGCGCGGCGAACCTGCGGGGGGGCGTGCCCGTGTTGGTTACCATCCCACAACTTGTGGGCGGAGGGGCCGTGGGCATGTCCATCGGCGACAGTCTGCCCATCTCCGGACGCTCCATGCGTATCTCACGGATGCTGGCCTCCAGCGACGTCATCATCGAATCGGCCGTGGCGCTGACCCAGGAAATTCACGACGGCCCCTTTGAGTGCTACACCGGCCACGGCATCTGGGCCTCCTGGTCCGGTCAGGCCACCTACAATCTGAGGGACAAGGCGCTTATCCGCATCGACCTGGACGAGAACCTGCGCCGTGCAACGGAGCTGAACCAGACAGTTCAGGAGGCCATCGACAAAGGCCTGCCCAAGACCAAGGTGGCAAAGATCCCCTTCCGTATGGAGATGTCCGCCTTTGCCCGGCATGAGGGCAGCCTGCCCATCATAGGGGATATCGGCAAGGCGTGGCCGGTGCTGGCACACGACGTGGCCAAAGAGCTGGGCATTGAGCTGGAGTTCCTCTCCTCCTCGCAGGACACGGCGGAGGGCGCCTCGATGCGCGACTGGATTGTGGAGAACGTCAAGCCTCTTGATCGCAACAAGATGCTGGAAAAGGCAAGGCGTTACAGGTAAGCCCCGTCAGGGAATCTATGTCCGTTTATAAAATCCTTGCCGGAAGCGTCCGGGAATACAGGAGGGAGTCCCTTGAGGCCCCCCTCCTTGTTTCATTGGAGGTGGTGATGGAGTGTGTCATCCCCTTCATCGTCGCGCGGCTGGTGAACCAGGTCCGCACCGGGACCAGCCTGTGGGATCTGACACAGGACGGGGCGTTGCTCGTCCTCATGGCGTGCCTGTCCCTGACCTTCGGTATCCTGGCCGGCAACGCCTGTTCCACCGCGTCCTGCGGTTTCGCAAAGAACCTCCGCAGCGACCTCTTCCGTGCGGTACAGGGCTTTTCCTTTGAGAATATCGACCGCTTCTCCACCGCCTCGCTGGTTACGCGCCTTACAACGGACGTCTCCAACGTGCAAAACGCCTACATGATGCTTGTCCGCACGGCCATCCGCGGGCCGTTGATGCTGATCTTCTCCGTCATCATGGCCTTCGTCATGGGGGGGCCCATCGCATTCATCTTCCTGCTTGTCGTGCCGGTTCTCGGCACCGGGCTATACGCCATCGCGCGCCGGGCCATGCCCACATTCAGGCGCCTGTTCAAAAAATACGACCAGCTTAACACTTCTATTCAGGAGGATATCCACAATATCCGCGTCGTCAAGGCCTTCGTGCGGGAGGATTATGAGCGGGAACGTTTCAGAACGGCAGCGGGCGAGCTCTGCACGGACTTCACACAGGCCGAGCGCATTTTGGCCCTCAACAATCCCCTGATGCAGTTCTGCCTCTACTCCGTGATGCTCTTCGTCCTGTACTACGGGACGTACACCGTTGTGACGAGCCGGGGTCTGGACCTGAACGTGGGGCAGATATCGTCGCTTTTGACCTATGGCGTGCTGATACTCGGCAGCCTGATGAGGCTGTCGATGATCTTTGTGATGATTACCATGGCGCGGGAGTCCGCGGTCCGAATCGCGGAGGTCCTGACGGAGCGAAGCACTCTGATTAGCCCGCCGGACGGGCTGAGAACCGTGTCCGACGGGACAGTCGACTTTGAGGGTGTGAGTTTTTGTTACGGCGCAGGGGCACGCATGGCGCTGAAGGATGTGAACTTACACATCCGCTCCGGCGAGACGGTGGGTATCCTTGGAGGGACGGGCTCGGCCAAGTCCTCGCTCGTTCAGCTCATCCCCCGTCTCTACGACGCGACGGAGGGTTCCGTCCGCGTGGGAGGCACGGACGTAAGAGCCTATGACCTCGCCGCTCTGCGGGAGCAGGTGGCCGTTGTTCTCCAGAAGAATGAGCTTTTTTCCGGCACGCTGCGCGACAATCTGCGCTGGGGCAAGGCAAATGCCACAAACGCAGAGCTGGACGAGGTCTGCCGCCTGGCGTGCGTGGACGAGTTTCTGTCCCGAATGCCGGATGGGTACGATACGCGGATTGAGCAGAACGGGACCAACCTTTCGGGCGGACAGAAGCAGCGGGTGTGCCTCGCCCGCGCGCTGCTGAAGCGGCCAAAAATCCTCATCCTGGACGACGCCACCAGCGCGGTGGACACCCGTACGGACGCCCGCATACGCGCAGCCCTCCGCCAAAGCTTTCCCAACACGACAAAGATTATCATCGCGCAGCGTATTCTGTCCCTGAAGGACGCAGACCGTATCGTGGTGATGGAGGGTGGGACGGTCAGCGCTGTGGGCACACACGATGAACTTCTCAAAACGTGTGCAATCTACCGGGAGACCTGCGAATCACAGAAAAAAGGTTGAAAATAAACGAGGGGGGACAAGTCCCCCCTCCGCTTTATCCCAAATCGCTGGGTTATACCAGACCAATCAACTTTCCGATATAGGGAGACACGTTGTCATACCAGTTTCGGAACTGGCGGGCCCAGACAAGCTGAGTCATCGTGTAGAAATCGTCCTCAGTAGCATTTCTGGTGTCCTCCTTCAGTGCCTTCTTGTAGGAAGCCGTGGGAAAGGTGTAGAGCAACTCGCCCTTATGCCGCGCGGTGGCTGCCCGTGGCTCACAGCTCAGCCCCATGCGCTCCTCCTCCGCATTCTCGTAGAAGGTGACGCGGTAGGGAACGTCCCCGATGGTTTTTTCCTGAAAATCGAAACGCCGTGTGCGGGTGTAACCCCGCCCCTCCATTTCCTTGACGCCATCCATCGCCTCCCCGGACTCAATCCCATCCACCGCATCGAAGTGACGGATGTAGGCGACCAGCTTATGCCCCATCTGCATCAGCCCCGGGGTGTGCAGCGAAAAGGCTGACAACCCCACAGGCGTCTTCATCGGAGTCGCCGATGCCGCGAAAGACGGTTCCGTGGCCTGAGGGGCCTTATCAACCCAGAGAGAATCTCCAAACTCCGAGCCGTCCTCATCACAAAAGGAGAAGCCCATGAGCATCGCGGCCGCCATCAGACGCACCGGGTTGTGCCAGCGCAAGGGATTTGCTTTCTTCAGGAGGGCAACAACTCCGGACCTCAGCAGCACATCGGCCCCGTGGCCATCCGGTCCGATGGTGAGCCGCTCCTCCGTCAGGGCTTCCGCCTCTTTTGAGTCATAGGGAAAGAAGGGCTGGAAAACTCCCGTCCGCTTATCCTCACCCGTGCAGTCTGCCAGCCATAGGGAGGAGCGTTTGTCCTCGGAGAGCATGGCCAGGTCCTTCTTGTTCGTAATCAGTTCCGGGGAGTGAACGACCCTGTCAAAATCGACGACAAACTGTTTGAGCTTTTGAAGAAATCTTTTCTGATCGGCTTGGGCATACTCAACTATGATTTGCCGAATGACAGGAAGGAAGTCCTCTACCAGGTAGGAGATGGTCTGCCCCCGCTTCGCTCCATTGATGGTGAGTTTGCGGTCTTTTTTTTCAATCCAGCTGAAGTGGATCATTTTTTTCGTGTTTTTGTTCTTGTTGAAAATAACCAGACGAGGGGAGTGATCCTTCGTCCAAACCTGAAGAGCCAGGTTCTCGTCCACGTCGGCGCTTCCGACAATCTTTCCCTTATCGTCCATCTCATCGACCCCTTTATAAGACAGGCCATCAAGCCTTTTCCAGTGGATTATAACATCAAAATCCGTTAAATCCTACGGCGGCGTTTTCGGGAGGGGGACCGCTCCATCGTCTTTTCGCCCGTTCATGATAGGAAGTACCCCCCGAACCAATTAAAAAAACAGGGCACGGAGCCCTGTCAAGAGAAATTATTTCTCCTTATTATTCTGCTGCGGTCAAGGCCTGGGGCCGATGGACTGAACCAGCGTAACGGCCTGTCCTTCAGAGAGCTTCAGCAGCTTTGACAGTTTGGCCTGGTCAAAGGAACCACGGACGACGGAGTTCCAGCCCTGAGATGCCGCATAGAGGTAGGCGTTCTGCACGATGGCCCCGGTATGCGCATATCCCCACCGGATGACGAGCTCTTGCGGAGTGGTCCATCCCTTCATATTCCGCAGAGAGTCCCACACAGATGCGTCATGAACGTAGACCAGATTGACAGCGGCCCTTGCCGCGAAACCCTGTCCCTGAGTCGTATCCATGCGGTGATCACCTTTTTCCACCATCGTCAGGGTATTGGCCACCGGATTATACTTATAAATTCCCTCGCGGTTCAGCACATAGACAAGAGTGTCCTGAATGCCGAGAGCGGTGGGATAGACCCTTTTCTCATCGGGACGGTTGACGCCCGCCGCGGCCCAAAGCAGGTTCGAGAGCTGCTGCGGCGTGAGGTCTGTATCCGCAAACTCACGCGTCGAACGGCGTTCGGAAAGCGCCTGAAGCAAACTCATCCCGCCCGTTTTTTCTGGAGCGGGCAGTGTGTCTTCCCCCCAGACAGCGGGAGCCGCAAGGAGGAAAGCCAAAACAAACGCGAAAACCTTTTTCATTTTTTCTGCCTCCTGAATAGAATCTTTAGTATATTTTAGCATTTTTCTTTCTTCTTCAGAACCAGGATACGGCCCCCGCCTGATGCGCCCCGGGTCTGCCTTGCAGGTCGGTCCGTCGGAGGCTTATAATTATTTTGAGGTGATTAAAATATGAAAACTGCAGCCATTTTTTTAATCAGTCATTTTGAGGAGACGGAGGGCCTGACGACGGTGGACATCCTCCGCCGCGGGGGCGTGGAGGCCACAACGGTTTCCCTGACGGACCGGGCCGAGGTGACGGGCAGCCATAACATCATCGTGCGAGCGGACGCCATGTTCGAAAACGCCAAGGACCGGCCCTTCGACATGCTGGTCATTCCCGGCGGCACGACGGAGCACACAAAACACGCGGGGCTGCTGGAGCTGGTGAGGAAATACAACGACGCCAATAAGCCCATCGCGGCCATCTGTGCGGCTCCTGCTGTGCTGGGCAAGGCGGGCATACTGAAGGGAAGGAAGGCCGTATGTTACCCCGGTATGGAGTCCTGGTTAGAGGGTGCAATCATCGGGAACGACAATGTGGTGACAGACGGGAACATCACGACGGCCAAGGGCCCCGCAATCACGCCCTTTTTCGCTTTGAGGCTCCTGGAGATCCTCTGCGGCCGGGCGGCGGCGGAGAAGGTCGCAGAGGCGTTTTTGATTCCGATGATTAAAGGAGCATCATTTTGACACTGACTCCGGCGGGAGCTGTTTGAACGTTTTTGAGTAACATTCTGGATTGCTGTCGGCGGACAAAGACAGTAAACTTATACAACCACGGGGCCATTCCAGAGTAAGTTTGGCCTATCTATTCTTAGAGGGGGTTTCACCATGTCAGAGAAGACCATGAAAGATCTGCAGGAGGCCTTTGCCGGCGAGTCCCAGGCCAACCGGAAGTATCTCGCCTTTGCTGATCAGGCGGACAAAGACGGTTTTCCAGGCGTCGCCAAAATGTTCCGCGCCATCGCGTCGGCAGAGACGCTTCACGCACATTCCCACTTCCGCACGATGGGCGGCGTGAAGAGCACAGAGGAGAATCTGAAGAGCGCCCTGGAGGGCGAGACCTACGAGTTTACCGTCATGTATCCGGAGTTTATCAAAGATGCAGAGGCTGAGGGCAACGACGCAGCCAAGAGAGGCTTCAATATGGCCAACGAAGCTGAGAAGGCCCACGGCGCACTCTACAAGAAAACTCTGAATGAGCTGGCTTCGCTCAAAGGGAAGGACACAGATTGGTATGTCTGCCCGGTCTGTGGCTATGTCCATGAGGGGTCCGCGCCGGACGTCTGCCCTATCTGCAAGGTCCCAGGCTCAAAGTTCCTGAAGAACCCCAGCCGTTAACAAAAAAAATGAAGGGTGCGGAAAAACTCCGCGCCCTTCTTTCATCTACGCCAACGCTGCGTCCAGCACTCTTTTCACATTTTCCCTGCAGTCCTCGTACTTTTCGCCCGGTTTGGCTTCGTACAGCTTTTCGTCCCCCACAAACATCGCAGGAACATTGTAATAATCGTACTTTTCCGCGACGTCGGGATGCTGGCTCTCCTCAACCCATGTAATCTCCGCCGTCCCATACCTGGCGTCTCCGACCTTCAGCTCGTCCAGCGCTCTGCGCGCCTGCCTGCAGTATGGGCATTTCTCAAGATAGAAAAAAGTCACTTTCTTCATTATTGTCACTCCTGTCAGGCTGTGAAATTGTTCTTCTGGATGCAGACAATCTTCATCGGCAGTGAGACCGTCTCCTCCAGCGGCGGGTCAACGTGGGACTGCCACTGAGCCACAGGGGCTTCCGGATTATCGGCCGGAGGGACGGTCACCCCCACGGGAAGCAGCCCCTTTCCCTGATAGTGCTCAAAGAGTTCCCCCACGGTCCGCCCCGCAAACTCTGCCGGGACATCAAAGGACGCAAAACTGTGCCCATCGTCCGCGGTGGACAGGATATCCCTGATGAAGGCGGACAGCCCCTCATAGTGGGTGCATATCCCAGCGATGTCCGCGATGAGACCGTCCGGGTAGAGGACATCGTCCACCTGGGCGTAACGGGCGTAGCGTTCGTTGGCCGGGTCGTGAAGCTCCATGACGGAGTAAACCTCAGGCGCGATGGATTCCACAACCAGCCCCGTCAGGAGGGCCTGCGCGTCCTCCTCCCCGCCCAGGATAATGGCCGCTTTTGCTTTCCTGAGCCCCGCCTCAAGCAGGGGTTCCTGCTTTGAGGGATGCCCACTGACGAAAAAGACCTCTTCGGACAGCCCTTCAGGGCGGGAATCCGCCACCACCACCACCTGCTGGCCGGAGGCTGAAAGCTGAGCGAGGAGATAGGGGCCTCTCGTGTTCCAGCCGCAGAGCACGACGTGTCCTTCAAAATCACAGCTCATTCCCATCACCTCAGTCCTTATTCTTCTGGATGCAGACTACCTTCATCGGAAGAACGACAATCTCTCCCTCTGAAGGATTGACGCGTGAACACCAGTCCGCAAAGGGGGTTTCTCCGTCCCCCTCCGGCGGGACAATCACCCCCACGGGAAGCAGCCCCTTTTCCTGATAGTGCTCAAAGAGCTCTCCCACGGTCCGCCCCGCAAACTCCGCCGGGACATCAAAGGACGCAAAGCTGTGCCCATCGTCCGCGGTGGAGAGGATATCCCTGATGAAGACGGACATCCCCTCGTAATGGGAGCATATCCCCGTGATGTCCGCGATAAGGCTGTCCGGGTAGAGGACATCGTCCACATGGGCGTATCGGGCGTAGCGGGCGTTGGCCGGGTCGTGGAGTTCCATGACGGAGTAAACCTCAGGCGCGATGGATTCCACAACCAGAGCCGTCATGAGGGCCTGCGCGTCCTCCCCGCCGCCAAGGATAATGGCCGCCTTTGCTTTTCTGAGCCCCGCCTCAAGCAGAGGTTCCTGCTTTGAGGGATGCCCTCTGACAAAAAAGACTTCTTCAGGCAGCTCCTCCGGGCGCGAATCAGCCACCACGGACGCCCGCTGGCCGGAGGCTGAAAGCTGAGCGAGGAGATGCGGGGCTCTCGTGTTCCAGCCGCAGAGCACAACGTGCCCTTCCAGCTCACAGCTCATTCCCATCTCATCAGCCCTTATTCTTCACGATGCAGACCGCCTTCATCGGAAGAACGACGGTCTCATCCGCCGGAGGATTGACGCGTGAGTCCCACTCCGCGATGGAGGTTTCTCCGGCCCCCTCCGGAGG
>JAIKZX010000178.1 GCA_024681935.1 Fretibacterium sp. | reverse complement strand
TGAGAAGGCTGCGGATGTCCTCAGCAGCCTCACGGCGAGGGATATCGTGTTCCTTGGCAACGCCGACGAGGACTTGCCGGAGGCCGAGGACGCTGTGTATCTGGATTTTTTTGCCGCTCTGCTTACAGCCTACAATAACGGTGCCGCGATGGTGGCCGTTTATCCGGACTCGGGGGATGTGAAAGCCCTGAATGAGCTGCTGGGCACGGACATCGACCTGGCCAGCCCCGACCAGGAAGCCGAGGATCCACACTTTGAGCTGCTGGGCGCTGCCAGGCGCACTCTGCCCAATGGCTCCCCTCACATCTTTGTCTATCTGGACGACAGCGACAGCAATGAGGGGGAATCCGGCGATAAAGATCCTTTCTACAATGTGTTGCCTGAGAGCGGCGACCTTAATCTGACATCCGACGTTAATGGAGATACGCATGACGGCGATACCTCTGCAGGCGGGACGGAACTGACCACGAATGAGGTTGAGGCCGCGCTGCACGCCTCCCGTGTTCAGTCCCTGCTGGAATGGTCCGCCGGGCTGGACGAGGAAGCCCGGAACATGGGGGACGAAGTGGCGGAGGCGGAGGCAAAACTCCGGGCCGCCGCGGACAGCGGGAAGGACATCCTGTCCCTTGCGTCGGGCGTCACGACGACGCAGGCGGACAATGTTTCCTGGTCCTTTAAGGATTACTACGAAAAATTCGGAAAAAAACATGAATATTTCAAGGTTTTTGCCGATAAGTGCGACTTCGATAACCCCAGGCTGCTGAACAAGTACTGGAGCGGTTTTAAGGTGAGCCGTCACACCTTCTCCAGGTACCGGGTGGTCAGTGTGCACTCCTTTGAGAATGACACTGACTATTATCTGGTGATAAGCGAGGCCAACACTCAGCCCGGGAGCCTTGCCATCAGGGCCGATAAGGGGAAGAACAACGGCGGAGAGGTTCCCGGAGCAGGGGCGTATAACTACGCTGTTATACTGGGATATACCAAAGGGCTCTACACTGACGTTCAGCGGGTGTATAAAAATGGCGATCTTGTGCGTCACACTCCCAATCAGACCGTAAACAGGGGCAAAAGCTATACGGAATCCGACGGCTGGACCCTTGGCGGAGGCTTATCCTTCAAGGGCGGGATAAACGATAAGGGTCTGTCCGGCGAGGCGGGGGTCAATTTTTCGACTTCCGTGAGCCACACCAGTTCCACGACATGGCAGGGCCAGGACTATCAAATCATCCCTAAGCCCAGTGATAACTGGCGGGCAAGTTGGCTTCTTGACGTTGATTATCCGGATTACAAAAAGGGGTGGCATATCTCCACGGCAGCCGAAAGCTCTGTCACTCTGAACACCGAGTCCATCTGGAAGACGACACAAAAAGGTTTTGCGTTGAAAGGCAGGGCCTGCTGGGTTGAAGGGTTCGCATGGTGTCACGATACTCTGTTTGGGGACTCATGGTACAAGTGCGGCGTGACACAATATGGCAGCTGGAAAACCCTGAGCCTCCCCCGTCCCCCGCGCATTGCCCTGGAGAAAACCTCAGAGGATGGCGGCAAGGAAGGAAAGATGTACAGCACCAAACTCTACACCGAGGATAAATGGAGCGCTGCCGTTGACAAGAGCGCAGAAAGCTGGATTAAGCTGGAAGCATCTTCCGGCAGCAAAGCGGCGGGGCAGCCCTTCTACTACACGGTCAGCCCCAACGAGACGGGAAAGATCCGGACGGGCTACATCACCGTGACCTCCGGCAGGGACAAGGTGACGCTGAAGTTTGTCCAGTCGCCGTACAGCAAGTAGGATTTAAACAGGGAACGGACTTTCAGCAACCCCCGCAGCCCGCAGCAGGGCCGCGGGGCCTTTTTTTTGATATTCCCTCAGCGGCCTTCGGCCTCCGTCTGTGGGACGGTGCGCCGTGTTCCCCTGGCGGCGCAGGCGGGGACTGTACGGGTAAATTGACTCAACAACGGACTTCGGCTAAAATACGATTCAATCTTATTTTTGCCGGAGAGGACAAATGGCTTACATCAAACGAACACTTGAAAGCAGCATTCTCAAAATCAATCAGGATTACAGTTGTCTGCTTCTCATGGGGCCGAGGCAAACGGGAAAGACGACAATGCTGGAGCACCTGATGGAGGGGACGGACAGGGCGAAGGTCACTTTGGATGATCCGGAAAACCGCCGCCTGGCGAAGAGCGACCCGGAGCTTTTTTTGCAGATGTACCCAGCGCCTGTGATGATTGATGAAGTGCAGTATGCCCCGGAGCTCTTCTCCTGCATCAAAATCAGGATTGACAGCGGCGCGGCCCCCGGTTCCTACTGGCTGACGGGCTCTCAGTCCTTTCAGTTGATGGAGCTGGCCCAGGAGTCGTTGGCAGGGAGAACCGCAATCGTTCACATGTCCGCGCTGTCGCAGGCGGAGCTCTGCGGAAACGCGGAGTCTGAGCCGTTATCGCTGTCTTTGGATGCGCTGAACAGGCGGGGAAACGCACTTGCGCCCGCCTCTGCCGCAGAAATGTATGAGCGGATCTGGCTGGGCGGGATGCCTGGCCACAGGAGCGGAAAATACAGGGATCGAGACGTATTCTACAGCTCGTATGTTCAATCGTACATCAACCGCGATGTTTCCGACATGATACCCGGCGTCGATAAACTGCTCTTTGCCGATTTCATCCGGGCGGCGGCGTGTCGTGTGGGACAAATCCTGAATATGCATGATATTGCGCAGGATGTTGGCGTCTCAGACGACACGGCCAGGAGGTGGCTGCAAATATTGGAGAAGTCAGAGGTGATTTTCTACCTGAGACCCTATTCCAATAATTTGCTGAAACGTACGGTGAAGACGCCCAAACTGTATTTCTTCGACACGGGACTGGTGGCCTGGCTCACGAAATACTCCAGCCCGGAGATTGTGATGAGCGGCGTAATCAACGGAGCTATTCTCGAAAACTACGCCGTGGCGGAAATACGGAAAACGTGGCTGAATAATGCCAAAGAATGTTTGCTTCACTATTACCGGGACAGGGATGCCAACGAAATTGATCTCATCATGGAGAGCGACGGGGAACTTCATCCCATAGAAATCAAGAAGAGCACAAACCCTGGAGTTGGGATAGCGGCGGCGTTCAAAATCCTTGACAAGGGCTCGGTTCCGAGAGGCACAGGGGCCGTCCTTTGTCTCAGGGAAACGCTGTCCGCGATTGACAGGAACACCTTTATTCTGCCCATCTGGATGGTATAGCCTTACCCTCCTTCCCCGGCCTGGGGGGCGGGGAGCGTCCGAAGGGGGGAGTGAACGGATGGGCCGCATTCAGCGGCCTTCCTCCTCCGTCTGAGGGGCAACGCGCAGCGTTCCCGGGTTGGTGTAGGTAACGAGGGCCACCGTCCCCGGAACGGGGCGGACGTAGCGCCGCTCCGTGTAGTCCACCGGGACGGACCCGGAGTTTCTTCCTTTAGAATGTCCTGCCGCAAGAGAGGCCGCGAACTCCAGCACTGCGCGGTGCTCCTCCTCCAGTTCCTGCCGGTCCCGCGCGCCTCGGATAATGACGTGAGCCCCGGGGAGCTCGTGAGCGTGCAGCCAGATGTCCTCCCCACGGGCCTGGCGGAACGTGACGTAACGATTGCCCCGCGCCGACAGCCCCACAAGAATGGTCAGTCCCTCCCGCATAAAGACAAGGTGCGGGGGGGCGTCCTTTTCTTTGGCTCCCTTTCCCCTGCGCTTTGTGCCCGTTCCGTGCCCCTCCTCCGGGGAGAGCCATTCCTCCAGGTCCTTCACAGCCTGTTCAAAGTTTCTGAGACTGCCGATGGACTCCAGGAGGTCGCGCTGTTCCAGAATTTCGTTTATTGCCCCCTCCAGGGCGGCAATCTCCTCCTTAATCTTTTGGGGATCCCCCTTCGCTTTTCTGTATTTTTTGAAGTACCTCTCTGCGTTGTGCGACGGGGACAGACGCGGGTCCAGTGCGATGGTGAGTGTGTTTCCCATCCAATCCGTCAGGACGGCTTCCTCTGCCCGCGGGGGAATCTCCGTCAGGTGGGCCAGAATGGCCTCGCCCTTCTGTCGAAAGACGTCTGCGGCCTCGCAGTCTTTTAATTGCTTGAGCAGGCCGTCACGATGCCTTTCGCGGGCCTTGGCTGTGCGCTTCAGCCGTGCGCTGATCTCATGGAGCTGCCGGTCGCGTCCCCTTTGGAGCAGGGGAACAAGGACACCCCGCGCCGCAGCGGCGAGGGCGTCCTTCCCCAGGGGCTCCGCCTCCGGGAGAGGGTAGTTCAGTCGTGTGAGGTAACCCTTCGCCGTCCTTTGGCAGAGGAGCGGGACGTCCCCGGCAGCGGCCCCGCTCAGGGCCGCGAGCCATGTGTCAGGGTCCCGCTCCTCCCAATGAGACTGAATCAGACGGGCCAGAGGACGGCCAATTCCCATCAGATTGGGCACATCCTCAAAACGCAGGAAGGGAGACTCGCCGGGCAGGGGCCCTTTAAAGGCCGGAGGCAGGACGTAGGGGTGACCCGGCAGGAGTGTCCGGTAACGGTTCTGGTCGGGAGCGGAGTGCCGCGCAGCCTCCTCGATTTTATGTCCCCCGTCCAGAAGAAGGAGGTTGCCTGTGGGTTCTGTTGCCTCGAGAACAAGGAAGTACCCAATGGAGGTTCCGGCCGCGACGCGGCGGTTCAGATTGAACTCCAGGACGCGGTCATGGGCAAGCTGGCGGACCGCGGTGATGTCCCCGCGTACGGCCCGGCTCTTGAGCGCCTCGGCCAGGGGCATGCGGGCGGGGGCTCCTTCCTTCAGCGCGGCTACCTCGTCGGACCCCGCCAGGCAGCAGCCCGCGGACCCGGCCCCCCAGGAGAGGAGCAGCCAATGGTCCTGTGCCTCCGCAAGACGCCCCGCGTCTTGCGGAGGCACAGCCGACCCACCGGACGCCGCTCTCCCTTCGGGAGAGCGTGAGCCCGGTTGTCTGGCCGACACCTTCAACGCCACCCAGGATTCGCCGCCCTCAACCCGTGAGACACGCCAGGGCAGCCTTGCCTTCAACTCGGCTTCGAGGCCGTGAATGAACTCCGGTCCAAACGCCATGAAATCAACCTCCATAATGGATTATACAATTCAGATTTGTCTCCGGCGCGCCGAAACGTTTGCCAAAAAAACAATTTAAATGTATATTACAACAATAAAGAGATTTTGAGACTGCATGGATTCCATGCCGTCTTTTTGTTTCAAAGGGACAATTTGATAGTTTTGAGGTAAAATAAAGAGGTTTAGGATGGGATGGAGACCCCGGAGTGGGGTATCGATGGAGCGAAGTCCTTATCACTGACTGGAGGGCTTGATTTTGGTGGATAGTTTGATGTTGAACTTTTCGAAAGTGGAGGAGCCGAGGACGGAAGAAATTGCTGCGCCTATAGCCCGAAGGATCTTCACCTCCGCTCCCGAAGCCCCGGAGATGTCCTTTGAGGATATGCTCTCTGCATCGATACGAAAGGTCAACTCACTTCAGCTGGAGGCTGATGATAAGGTACGAAGCCTGGCAATAGGGGAGGCGGAGGACATCTCGGAGGTGGTCCTTGCCTCTTCGCGGGCAGATGTTGCCATGAGGATGCTGATGGAGCTGCGCAACAAGTTCCTGGATGCTTACCAGGCCCTGTCGCGCATTACTGGGTAAAAATATCTAAGGAATCATGGATGCATTAAAGCGCTGGCTGGGGTCCTTCCTTCATTTCTGGGCTGCTCTGAAGCTGTGGCAGCGGGCCTCCCTTTTCGTGGTCACTTTTCTGGTCCTGGGAGGGCTCGTTGCTCTTGTTCTCATGGCCGGACGCACCACATACGAACCGCTCTTTGCCGGCCTGGAGGTGGAGGATCAGGCCGCAATCGTTGACTATCTGAAGGAAAATAACATCCCCTACAAGCTGGACCCCGCATCAAACGCCATCCTTATGGGGGGCGGGAACGTCTACGAGACGCGTCTGGCTCTGGCTCAGCAGGGGCTTCCCAAGGGCGGAAGCACGGGCTTTGAGATATTCGACGACTCAAAGATGGGAATGAGCGAGTTCCAGCAGAAGATCGCCTACACCCGCGCCATTGAGGGCGAGCTGGCTCGTACGATTACCCAGCTTGCCGCGGTGGACTCCGCCAGGGTCAGCGTGGTCATCCCGGAGCAGCGTTTGTTTCTGGAGCAGCAGAGGCCTTCCACGGCCTCGGTTCTTTTGCGTCTGCGCCCCGGAGCGACGCTTGGCCCCACGCAGGTAAAGTCCATCATCCATTTGGTTTCCCACAGCGTTGACGGGCTCGCGCCCGATCAGGTGACCGTTGTGGATACCAGCGGCCATGTCCTGTCTGATATGATCTCTGACTCCATGTTCATCTACTCGCAGGACGGCAACAACTCTGTGACCTCCGTCCAGCGCGAGTTGGAGCGCCAGCACGAGAGGGAGCTGGAGACGAAGGTCCGCCTTATGCTGGAGCAGGTTTTCGGCCCCGGGACGGCCGTCGTCCGCGTGAAGGTGGACCTGGACTTTGATAAGCGTTCCACATCTTACGTGGAGTACACACCTAACCCGGAGACGGGACAGGGTGTTCCGCGGAGCAATGAGCGCCAGGAGGAAAGCTACACCGGCCAGGGGCAACCCGTAACCGGGACGCCGGGGACGACAACGAACATCCCCGGCTACGCGATAAACACCCAGAATGTCGACAGCGAGTACAACCGCTCAAACTCGACAACGAATTACGAAATCACGACGCGGAAGGGCGACCAGATTATCACGCCAGGGGGCGTGCGGCGGCTGTCCGCGTCCGTCCTTGTCAACGGCGAGCTTGACGACGAAAGGCTTGCCGAATTGCGTGAGGTTATCTCTTCGGCGGTGGGCTATAATGCCGCGCGGGGTGACACGCTTGTCGTGAAGGCGATGAAGTTCTCGACAGCTTTTGCCGACGCGATGGCCGAGGAGATCAAAAAAGAACGCCTGTGGCGCATAATGTCCGGCTCGGTGGTGTTCTTCACCATCCTGCTTCTGGTGGGGGCGTTGTTCCTGTGGTGGCTGCGCCGGCGCCGTGCCCGTCTGGCTGTTGAAACCGTCGAGGCGGAGGGTAAGAAGGTGCCCACAATTCAGGAGATGCTCACATCTCCGGATTTGCTGGCCTTCCAGGGTGAGCTGGCTGTTATTGAGGAGCAGTTGAAGGCCTACGCGAGGAACAACCCCGAAGAGGTAGCCAACCTCGTCAACGAGTGGCTGTCATCGGATGAATAAAGGAGTTCTGTGATGGCAAAACAAAGCTCTGCCTCAAACATCTCCGGAAGAGAGAAGATAGCGGTGCTGATGGTCTCGCTGGGCAATGATATTGCCCCCGAGATTTACAAGAAGCTTGACGACGCCACCATTGAGCTGATCACCCTTGAGATTGCGAACCTCCGCAAGGTGTCGCCGGAGCTCAAGCTGGATGTCCTGAAGGAGGCCCAGGAGGTTCTCATGGCGCGCGAGTTCATGGCCCGCGGCGGTGTGGACTACGCCCGGGATGTTCTGGAGCGCGCTCTGGGGCCGGAGAGGGCACAGAACCTTTTGGCCCGCATCACGGCCAGCCTTCAGGTTAAGCCATTCGACTTCATGCGCCACACCGACGCGACGCAGATACTGGGCTTCATCCAGAACGAACATCCGCAGACCATTGCTCTTATCCTGTCGTACCTGGAGCCGCCGCAGGCGGCGATGATTTTGAGCGGCCTTCCGCCGGAGATGCAGGCTGAGGTCACGAAACGCATCGCCACCATGGATCGTATCACGCCGGAGGTCCTTCGGGAGGTGGAACGCGTGCTGGAGCGCAAACTCAGCACGGTCATGGGCCAGGACTTCACCATGGCCGGCGGCATCGATGCGGTGGTTGCCCTCGTCAACAGCGCCGACCGCACGACGGAGCGCAACATTATGGAGTACCTGGAAGAGAACGATCCGGAGCTGGCCGAGGAGATCAAGAAACGCCTGTTCGTGTTCGAGGACATCATGCGTCTGGACGACCGCTCGCTGCAGCGCATCCTGCGCGAGGTGGACATGAAGGAACTCAGCCTGGCCCTGAAGGGTGCAACGGAGGAGCTGAAGGCGAAGTTCTTCAAGAATATGTCCAAACGTGCGGCCGAGATGCTTCAGGAGGACATGGATTACATGGGCCCGGTCCGCGTCAAGGATGTGGAGGAGGCCCAGCAGAAGGTGGTCAACGTGGTCAGGGGACTGGAGGAGCAGGGAGAGATCGTAATCGCCTCTGGTGGAGAGGACGACCTTGTTGTCTAGGGTTCATCAGAGGGTGCTGCGCGCGGTGCGCCTCCTCCCTCAGGCAGTCAAGATCGGCATTGCTGATTCGGATTCCCCGGAGGATGAACCCAAACAACAGGAGGAGCGTCCTCGTCCCTCGGTTTCCACGCGTTCTCGCCCCTCCGCACCTGTGAATCGAACGGCGAGGCGCACTCCGCCCCCCCCAAACCCCAACAGGGAGCTGCTTCAGAAGATCGATGAGCTCCAGGAGAAGCTGAACGAGGCGGAGGCGAAGAATGCCGCTTTGACCCAGGAGAGGGACAAACTGGCGTCTGAGATTGACGGCATCAGGGAAGACTACGAGGGTCGAAAAAAGGAGCTTGAGGCGGGTGCCGCCGCCCAGGCCGCCAAGGTGGCCGAAGAGGCGCGGGCCAAAGCAAAGGATGAGGGCTGGAACACCGGGCACTCCGAGGGGCTTTCCGCCGCCCAGACCGAGGTAAAAAAGGAGTACCTGGATAAGTTTTCGGGGCTTGTTTCCGTTCTGGAGGGCATCAATAAACGGCTGGAGGAGAGCTTCACAAAGCTGGTATCACTCAACCAGCCCCACATGATTCGCATGTGGACGGAGATGCTGCGTCGGATGCTGCATCGGCAGGTGAATCTGCACCCTGAAACCATCGGAATCGTCGTGTCTGACCTTCTGTCCCGTCTGAGTGATAAGAATCAGGTTGTTATTTATGTTGCCCCCGACGACGTTGCGCACCTTGAGAGCGATATGGACGCTGAGTTCCGCGAGGTTCTGCGCGGCGTCCACCATCTGGACATAAAAGCGGATTTGAACGTTGAGCCGGGGAGTTGTATTGTGGAAACGTCTCTGGGAGTCTACGACGCCCGCTGGCGGACGCAGATGGGCCAGGTGGAGTCCGTCGTTGACAACGTCTTTCAGCAGATCGTGAAGGACGAGAGGAAGGATGAAAAAGAGGCCGGGGAGGCAGAGGCATGAGCGAGGACTCGGCGGTCCGGGCAGAAGATATCACATCTGAGAACGAGATCAACCTGTTTCAGCTCTTCTCGGTGGATTTGCTTCAGACCCCGCTTGTCAAGGTAAATGGCCGGGTGGTTCAGGTTGTGGGACTGGTGGCGGAATCTCAGGGCCCTGATGTCCGTGTGGGAGATTTGTGCCACATCTGTTTCCGTGACGGTTCCCATGAACTGGCGGCCGAGGTGGTGGGTTTTCGGGAGAACCGGGTTCTTCTCATGCCCCTTGGGGCACTTCAGGAGGTGGGGCCCGGCTGTGATGTGATATCCACCAATCATCCCCTTGAGGTTGGAGTGGGGGATGCCTTGCTGGGACGCGTGCTGGATGGTCTTGGAAATCCCATAGATGATAAAGGGCCCATTGTGGCAACGGATTTTTACCCCCTTTATGCGCAGCCGCCTCATCCCCTGAAACGTAAGATGGTGGATACACCGCTTTCCGTTGGCGTCCGCGTCATCGACGGGATGCTGACCCTGGGCAAGGGGCAGCGCATTGGCATTTTTGCCGGATCCGGAGTGGGGAAAAGCACGCTGTTGGGCATGATGGCCCGTTACACGACGGCGGATGTCAATGTCATCTCACTGGTTGGCGAGCGTGGCCGTGAGGTGAGGGAGTTCATGGAGCGCGACCTGGGGCCGGAAGGCCTGGCTCGTTCGGTGCTGGTGATCGCCACGTCGGACCAGCCGGCGATGATCCGTCTCAAGTCGGCCATGACCGCCACGGCCATTGCGGAGTATTTCCGGGATCAGGGCAAGGACGTCCTTCTGATGATGGACACTGTGACCCGTGTGGCCCGTGCCCAGCGTGAAATTGGCCTTGCCATTGGGGAGCCTCCCGCGACGAGAGGCTATACGCCATCGGTTTTTGAGATGCTGCCGCGTCTGCTGGAACGTGCCGGTGCTGGTGAGAAGGGGAGCATCACGGGGATTTACACCGTTCTGGTGGACGGTGACGATATGAATGAGCCCGTGGCTGACAACGTCCGGGGTATTTTGGACGGACACGTCGTGCTGTCACGCCGCATTGCCGCGCGAAACTTTTACCCTGCCGTAAGCGTTCTTGACAGCGTCAGCCGCGTCATGCCGGTTCTTGTCTCGCAGGAGCACAAGGACGCCGCGGGGCGCGTGCGCGATCTTTTAGCGACCTATGCGGAGTCTGAGGATCTGATTAACATTGGAGCCTATAAAGCCGGATCGAACGCGCGGGTGGACTGGGCAATGGAGAACATGGAGAGTGTGAGGGCCTTCCTGTCTCAGCGTGTGGAGGACCCCACCTCCTTTGAGGAAACAGACCGACGGCTCCTTGCCCTGGCCCCCATGCCGGAGCAGAAACCGGAAAAGGAGGCCATGGCGTCTTAAAGCAGGCTGACGTTGTGGCCGAAGTCTGAAAGAGAGATTGCCGTTCCCTGGTGAGTGTCTGGAGGTTTTGCCGATATGTATCAGCGCGTGAAAAGATTTAACCGCATTCTGAAGATTCGCGAGGACAGCCGGCGGGAGGAACAGAGCATCCTTGCGTCGGAGCGGCGGGAGGAACTGGATGTACTGGATCGCCTTGCGTCTCTTGAGACTGAGAAAAGCACGGCTGTCAAGGAGTTCAGCAAGGCGGGCGAGCAGGGGATGAGCGGGACTCAGCTCTGGTTTCAGCGGCAGTTTATAGACGCTATCGACACGGATATTTCAAAGGGACGAGTTTCTCTCAACGATGTCCGTCAGCGAATTGCGGGCACGGAAGCGCGTCTTGTGGAGCGTCACAAGGATGTGCGTGTCATGGAAGCTTACATCGAACATTTGAAGGAAGCTGCTTTTAAAGAGGAGCTGGACGCCGAGCAGATTGAGCTGGACGACGTGGCCACGATGCAGTATGCCCGGGAGCAGAGGAAGGGAGCATAGCATGATTGGTCCTGATTTAACGAGAGTCAACCAGGTTCTGAGCCGCATTGAAGAGATTGTGCAGCAGTCTATGCCGGATATGCCTCCAGCGCAGCCTGTAAAAAACCGCTTTGTCGATGTGCTGGACGAGGTCAGCAAAAAGAAAGCTCAGGTGGCTCCAGTGACTGGAAAAGTCTCCTATGCGGAGCTCCAGGACGTGATTGACCGCTGTGCCGGACGCTATAACGTTGACCAGGAACTTATCCGCGCGATGATTCAGGTGGAGTCCGGCTGGAAGACGGATGCGGTCTCAAACAAGGGAGCACGGGGGCTCATGCAGCTTATGCCGCGGACAGCCGCCATGCTGGGCGTCACCGACCCCTTTGACCCGGAGCAGAACATCGAGGGCGGGGTCAAATATATCTCCGACCTTACCGATAAATACAAAGGGGACGTTGAGAAGGCTCTTGCGGCCTACAACGCCGGCCCGGCCCGTGTGGACTCGGGGAAGATTCCATCTGTGTCGAGCCGCTACGTAAAAAATGTGATGGCGCTTTACCATCGCATTCGGGAGCAGGGTTGATTTTGGAGGAGGGCTAAATGGCAGAGGAACGCGCGCCCGAGGCAGCGGCAGAAGTTGCGGCGGCGGCCCCGTCGAAAAAGAAAAAGAAGAAAAAACACGGTAAGATTTCCCTGCTCTTCTGGTTAATCCTGCTGGGGGTGGGAACGGCGGTGGGACTCCACCTCAGCGGGTATTGGGACGGACGGCCCCTGTTCTGGAGCATTATCCCAAAGATACCCTATGTGGGGCAGCCACTGGCAGAGTTCTTCAAAATCCCGGAGCAGTACTCCCTGACGGTCAGCGAGCGCCGTGCAATCGAGCTCATGGAATGGCAAAGGCGACTTGATGAGCGGGAACGCACCCTGACGGACCGCAGCTTCAATCTCGACACCCTGTCCGATGATCTGGGCACTCGAATAACGGAGGTTCAGCGTCGGGAGGGGCTGGTGGCCGAGGCGGAAGAGATTGCCGCTTCGGGCGGTAAACCGACCCAGAGCGAACAGGATCTTATGAATCAGGTGGCGCACACCTATCAGGATATGTCCGCCCGAAATGCCGCCGCGATAGTGGAACAGCTCAGGGAAAATCTGGCGGTGGAACTGCTGTTGAAATTGCCCAACGAGGCCAGGGCCTCGATCCTTGGCAAGATGAAGCCTCAGAGGGCAGCCCGCCTGACGGAGCTCATGGCCAGGCCAAAATAATAGAAATAAATCTTAGATTAGAATGAGAGGACGTGGGGACAATGGCAGACGCTCTCCCTTTTGTTCAGGTCAACATACCCAAGGGCGGCGAGACGCCAGGGACAGGGGCGGGAGCCCGCAGCGAAAACGGAGAGATGGCGGAGCCCGGTCTCTTTGATAGTATCGTTGCGGAGTTTGCCAGTACGCAGGAGCCCGGGGATCAGCTTTCTCCCGAGACTCCCGTGCAGCTCATGCCGCTGGTGGAAACGGCAGAGCAGGAACAAGACGTCCCCCTTCATCCCCCTCTGCTTCTTGCCGAGTCCGCGCTTGAGATTGTGGTCTCAATGAAAGACAGCGTGACAGAGGACATCTCCTCCTCTGCTACAGGGCAGGACAGCGGTTTTGTGCCCCTTGAAAAAGGAGGGCCGGATGTGGTCGCGGACACGGCTGAGGAAATGCTCCAGCCGATTCCTGACCCGGTGGTGGATAATGAGGCAGTGAATACTGAGACAGTGAATATTGAGGCAGTGGACGCCCTTCTGAAAAAAATGGAGACCCTGATGGATAAGGGGCTTCTGAGTCAGGAGGTGGGCGAAAAACTGGTTTCCCTGCTTTCGAAGCTGAAGACGGCGAAGCCGGAGGAACTGCCTTCCCTGCGTGAGGAGATATTTCAGACAGTGGAGGAGCTTTCCCAGGTTTTGGAACCCGATGTTGCGGAAGACCTGAAACAGCAGCTTGCAGTTCTATTCTCCAGTCAGCCTGAGAGAGAGAAGACGGATTCCGCGCCCTCAGATGTGAGGGAAAAAGCTGTAAAGCCCGCTTCCGGCAAAAAAATATCTGCGTCCCAGGAGAAGCCGGAGGAAACAGAACCCGATGATGCCCTTTCCGCAGCTGCCGGTATAGCCATGCCGCAGGCAGAGGCCGTGGACACCCTTCAGCCCGATAACGACTCTCAGGAGGAGGGGGCTGTCTCTGAAGCTGCCCTGGAGTCAGCACAAACCGGGAAGCCCCATTTGCCGGAGGGAGAAAAAGATCAATCCCCCCGTGAGGTCAGGCTTCAGCGCCAAATGAGCCAGCCCGATGAGGAAGCGGCGGTGGCGGCGGCGGCAGCCTCTCAGCCCAGAGTACAGGAGGCTGCTCCGCGGGAGTCCGTTGCACCTCAGAGAGAAGAAGCCCCGGCCCAGTCCTCTGTTGCCCGGCCCGTCGGGGAAGAAAGGCAGCCCGATACGTCCCGCGGCAATGACGGGAACGCCGGGGACGCTGGCAGCCAGAACAGCCGTGGCCAGCAGACGGCGCAAACAGGTATTCGCCGCTCTGCCGGAAATGCGTCTGTCGCCGGGGAGGACGCAGCGAACCGAAGGGAAAACCAGGAAATCACACGGGGGCACAGCTTTCAGAGTTTCTTTGAAGGGGTGCTGAGCAGCCGCCGCACAGGGGCATCTCCCGCGCCGATGAGCCTGGCGCCCAACACGCCCGATGCAGCCTACGCCCCGCGGGCCGAGGTGTTGCGCGACGGACTGGTGAATGTCGTTCGTTTTGTGCGTGCTGACGGGGTGCGAAGAGCAAATGTCATTGTCGATCCCCCGGCGTTGGGGAGAATCTCGGTGGAGCTCACGACCAGCACGAGCGGCGTGGAGGCCTCCATCCGGGTGTCCAGCGAGCAGGTTCGCCAGCTTGTGCAGGATCAGATTTCTCAGCTTAGGATAACGCTGGAACAACAGGGAGTGCAGGTGACGCAGTTTGCTGTGGACGTCCAACAGGACAATGGCGAGCGCCAGCAGGGCCAGGGGCAGCCTGGTCAGGACGGGGGACGCCGTCGACGGGGCCGTGTGGGGACCCGCGAGGAGCCGGAGGAGGCCGGAGACGAGTTCCGTATCGACCTGGAAGAGGGAATGCTGCACTGGGTTGCGTAGTTAACCAGGTGCTGCAGCTGATTGATGGCGCGGGGGCTTCCACAAAGGGGCCCCCGCGTTTTCTGGTAAAATGGAGCTGTTCTGGCAGAGCGGCGGTTGCCGGCGAGGAGAAGATAAGTGGACATTCTTGAGGGACTTAACGATGAACAGCGCGAGGCGGTGACGTCCACCGAGGGCTTTGTCCGTGTGGCTGCCGGGGCCGGATCCGGCAAGACACGCGCATTGTCCCGCCGCTTTGCGTGGCTGGTGAACGAGCTGGGCGTCCTGCCCGGGAATATCCTCTGCGTCACCTTTTCCAACAAGTCCGCCGGGGAGATGCAGCGCCGCATCCATAACCTGATAGGCGACAACGACACGGGTTATATCAGCACCTTTCACGGTTTTTGCCTCTCCGTCCTTCAGGAGGAGTCACATATTATCCAATACCCCAGAAATTTCATGGTGCTGGACAACACGGACATCGACACCATGCTGGGCATGATCTACGAGGAACGTGGCCTGACGCTGCGGCACATGAGTTTTTCCAATGCGCGGGACATGATAGAGATTCGCAAGACAATCACCGAGACGGACTATTACCGGGACATGATTGGTATGCCGTTGAAGCCGCTGCGCCAAAAGTATGAAAGCGCCTCCGGGCCCTCGGACATCATTTTTTATGGTTATCTGTATCAGGAAAAGAAATGTTTTGGGCTGGACTATAACGACCTGATTATGCTCACGCTCCATGTGTTTGACAAGGACGAACAGACGCGGCTGAAATGGCAGCAGCGTCTTGAATATGTCATGATTGACGAGTTTCAGGACATCGACAGGCTGCAATATAAACTGATGGAAGTGCTGTGTGGGTATCACAAAAACCTCTTTATTGTCGGAGACCCGGACCAGACCATCTACACCTGGCGCGGCGCGGACGTGCGCTATTTTCTGGACTTTGACAAGGCCTTTCCGGAGGTCAAAACCATCACGATGATGCGGAATTACCGCTCTACACCGCAGATTATCGCGGTTGCCAACTCTCTCATCAGCAAAAACAGCGTAAGGATGGAAAAAAAACTGATTCCCTCCCTGCCCTCCGGCAGGCCGGTGAGCTGTTATCATGCGGACACCTCCGGGAGCGAAGCGTCGTGGATAGCCGGGGAAATCCAAAGGCTTCACGAAAACGGGACAGAGTATCGGGATATGAGCGTCCTTTACCGGGCGCACTATGTTACCCGGACGCTTGAGGATGTTTTTATAAAGGAAAAAATTCCCTACACGATTTACAGCGGTGTTCCCTTCTTTGAGCGGAAGGAAATTCGGGACGCCCTGGCCTATCTGCGGATGATCGCGTTTCGGGACGATTTGTCCTTTGCCCGTATCATCAATGTGCCCCGGCGCAACATGGGGGAGCGGCGCATGAATTTTCTGCGCGAATTTGCGGCTCAAAACGGCTGCACACTGTGGGAGGCGCTGAACCTCACCATAGAACGGGAGATATTCAGAGGGACGCGCGCCGCGCAGTTCATCACCCTCATTGAGGAGCTTACGAAGGACAGCGAGTCCCGGCCCGTTTCGGAACTGCTGGCTGAAACGCTGGATGTGAGCGGCTATGAGAAGATGCTCCGCACGGAGGGATCCCAGAACCGCCTGGACAACCTTGCGGAGCTTGAGCAGTCCGTGCATGAGTACGAGGCGGCGTGCGGGGAGGAGACGGCGCTCTCGGACTATCTTGCGCGCATGGCGCTCTTCACCGGTTTTGACGCCAGCGACGCCAGGGACAGGGTAAAGCTCATGACTGTCCATGCCGCAAAGGGGCTGGAGTTCCCCTATGTGTTCCTCTGCGCCTTAAATGAGGGAATCTTTCCATCACAAAAGACGCGGACGCGGGAGGGGATGGAGGAGGAGCGACGTCTGGCGTTCGTCGCGATGACGAGGGCGCAAAAGGGCTTGTACCTCTCCGAGGCCGGAGGGCGGAATCTGGATGGCTCAACCCGTTATCCCTCACGCTTTTTGCTGGATATTGACGAGCCGCTCCTGAATTTTGTTCAACGGCCCGGGGACAGCCTGATTGCCGATGCAAGGGAGTATATCGCCTTCAGCGCACACTGGCTGGAAAAGGGCGCGGAGGGGGAGATTATTCCGGCAGGAGAGAGGGTGACGCACCGCACCTTTGGAGAAGGGGTCATCCTGGAGGTGGACAGGGGACGCTCCGCTTACCTGATCCGCTTTGACGGCCTGTCTACCCCACGGGTTCTGTCCTTCAGGGCTCCTTTGGAGAGAGTGTCTCCTCGGATCTGAGGGTGATCTTGATGTGGTTCTTCCCGTCAGTGTAACGGTATTCTATATTCTGGGCAATCTTTTTCAGCATCTTTATCCCAAGGTGTAAGTTCTCATCGTCCTGCCCGACGTTGAGGAAGGGATTGAACTCCTTCCCTCCGCTGCTGAGGACGATGACTGTCGAGTTGGCCGATTCCGCGTAGGAAACATCGATATCGATATCCACCGGTTCCGCATTCCACTCAGGAAGAGGGCCTGTGGCTCCTGCGGGGAGAGCACCTGAAACTCCGTAGCATCCGGCGAGCATCTCATAGACCAGTTCCTCGCAGCAAAGCTGCAAATGATAGGAAAGTTTTGAGTTTATGCCGTACTTCTCTGCGAAAAGGTGAATGCCGCCCTGCATTTTCAGCAGGTCAAAATCCCGCCGGGTGATAGCGTAGTTGAAAAACTTAAGCCTGTGGATGAAAGCGGAGGTCTTCTCCCGTTTGGGAGAGTCGAAGATATCTTCCGGCGTTCCCTGCTCGTAAATGCCGCCGTCCGCCAGGAACAGGACACGGTTTGCCACCTCGCGGGCAAAGTTCATCTCATGGGTGACAATCAGCATGGTCATGTCCCGCCTGGCCAGCATACGGATCAGGGCGAGGACCTCACCCACCATGGTGGGATCAAGGGCGCTCGTCGGCTCATCGAAAAGCAACCCCTTGGGCTCCATCATGAGGCTCCGGCAGATGGCGATACGCTGCTGCTGGCCGCCGGAAAGGACGGAGGGCATTGTGTGGGCCCTGGAGGTCAGGCCGACCATAGACAGCCACTCCATGGCCCTGTTCTCCGCCGCCTTCCTGGATATGCCCAAAAGTTTAACGGGGGCAAGACACAGGTTGTCCATCACATCAAGATGGGAGAACAGATTGAACTTCTGGTAGACCATCCCTATCTTCCGGCGGATTTTGTTCACGTCCGCGCCTCTGGCCGTAATCTCCTCCCCGTCGATGAAGACCTGCCCCTTTTCGGGCTTCTCCAAAAGTTCAAGGCAGCGCAGAAAAACGCTCTTTCCACAGCCGGAGCCGCCGATAATGGCGATGCGTTCCCCGGCCTTTACCGAGAGATTGACGTCCCGCAGCACCTGCAGTGATCCAAAGGATTTGCACAGGCCCTTCACCTCGATGAGACTCATGCCGCGGCCCCCTCTCTGCTCCTTTTCCTTATGTCCGAGAGGGCGAACAGGCCATGAACGATATACGCCAGCATAAGATAAATCAGCATCCCAATGATGATGGTCATCATCGGCTGCATCGTCCGCGCCGCGATGTTATTGATGACGCGGGTCAGGTCCGTGATGGACACGTAGCCTACAACGCTGGTCCATTGAATCAGGTTTATCACTGTGGACTGGTAGACCGGCTTGGCAATCCTTATCACCTGCGGCAGAGTCACCAGGCGGAATGCGTCCCACGCGGAGAAGCCCAGGGTCCGGGCCGCCTCCACCTGTCCGTGGTCCGTCGCGTCAGTTGAGGCGCGTAAAAGCTCTGCAACATGCGCCGCCACGTTCATAGAGAACGTGATGACCGCAATCGTCTCCGCATCCAGATCGCTGCGTGCAAAAACGCCGTAGTACATCAGCATCAGCAGCATCAGCACCGGTGACCCTCTGAGAATCACGATGTAAGCCTTCGCCAGTCCCCGGAAAGGAGTCACCCGCGATATCCGCAGCGTATACACCAGAGCGCCCAGCAGCGTCCCAAAAAAGACCGACAGGGCGGATATCCGCACCGTCGCCCACAGCCCCTTCAGAATCGTCAGCCAGGAACCGCCCTGGATCAAAAGCTTATAAAGCAACTCCTCTATCTCTTCAAAGTTCATCAGCGTCTCACTCACAATCAGGGACCGGGAAATGGCTGAGCCCCATAAAAATGCTTTTGCGTATTAGTGTGATCACCGCCAGCTGAACGGCGGCCTCACACCCATCAGCGCTGGGCGCTACGCAGGAGCTGATGGTATCATGGAAGCCGGCGAGGAGATAAGAATTGAGAACACGCGCCTCCAACTCTTCATTGCACATGGCGTCAGGTTTTCCCCCGGCAAGGGCAAGCAGGGAGGCGACGCCATAACCTCCCCAGTTGGAAATTGTAGCTGTCACCAGGACGTCGACCTTGGCAAAGTCGGGAACAATTCCCGACTGACAGGGGCACTTGCATCGGTCTCCGTTACGAATCTTCCCACGAATAGCCGCTTCAATGTTGGCCATGCCTATCTCGTTGCCGCCGTCGCCGATGCCGAGGGTGGCGATGCCGCGCTCGGCCGCCCCGGTGAAGAGGAAGTCCATCTTCGCCTGGCTGCCGGAGAAGTCGTAGCCCCCCATGCCATGAATACGCCCGTACCGGTTCATGCCGCCGCGCTCAATGCTGATGCAGCAGGAGGGCCGGTAACGGTCCAGAAGTTCCGACTCCATACGGCGGTCCTCCTCCACATCGACGGGAAGGCCCACGATGGCGAGGGTAGGGCAGCAGGCAAAGCCCAGCTCCGTCGAGAGGGATTTGGGAAGCTGTTCCGGCGCTGTCACGTGGAACCCCGCAGCGGTCATCACAGGCTTCATCCCCTCAACCAGGTAATCGTCGGTGAGGATGACGGGCAAGCCGCCCAGGGTCAGACGAATGGCGCGGGCGAGGGCGGCAGCCCCGGCGGGCCCATCGGTCTCGCTTTTGTCTGGGATGTTGGAGGGCTGCTCGGCCCAGCCTGTGGTGATGAACACATAATCCCCTGGCTTGATGGCCTTTTTCAGCAGTTCCACGGCGGCAAGGCACATGGGTTTTCCGCCCGACTGCGCCCGGGCCGCCTCAAACAACACTCCGATGGCCCCTCGCGCGGAAATATCCACGTTGATGAGCCGGTCGATTGTGTCAGCGACGTTAAAAAGCCCCTCGTCCGTGATTATTTTTTTCATGGCACGCTCCCTGTTTGGCGTCAGTTTCGTTTAATTTCTTGTATTTCTGATGATGAGGTCCGTTTCCCACTCATAGTAGGGGATGGAGAGGATGACGCCCTCCAGGGTGTCCTTCATGAGGTCCTTCATTGGGTTCTCCTTTAGTTTTTGAGGCATCTTCATTCCCTCAGTGGAGCGGTACCAGAACACGACGTCTGCCCTGCGGGACGCCAGAGCCGCAGAACGGCCCCCCGTGTCCACGCTGATGAGGCGAATGTTTTTCTTCAGACGGCGTCCAATCTCGGCCAGAACAGCGGTGTTGTAGCCCGCAGGCCTTCCGTCCGCGGCGATGAGGTCAATGGGCGGCATATCGCCCGTCACGGCGACCTTGACAACAGGGGCATCCTTAAAATTCTGGAATTTTGCTGGTGCCGGTTCCTTTGAGCCCAGCTCCAGAATGTTTTTTTCCTCCAGCCTTGCCAGCGTCCCGTCTTTCTTCATTGCGGTGATAACGTCGTTAAACTCCTTCTGAAGGGCGGTGTCTTCCCTGCGGAACCCGAAGGAGATGGTGGAGGGTTCCATGTTAAGGGAAAACTGAATTTCATAGTGAGGGTTCCGGTCTATAAGGAACAGACCCACGCATTCCGGAAGAGATATCTCATCGAGTTTCCCGGAGCGGAGCGCCATTTGCATGGACAGGAGGGAGTCGTAGAAACGGATGATACGGCGCTGCGTCACCAGGGAGGAAAGGAAACCCTGAAACTCGTCAAATTCGCGTGTCTCGTCCTCGGGAAATTTCCCGTCTGCGGGGATAAATGCGGCGAGAGTCTTGCGCAGACCGTCGAGGCCCCGCTGAAACGCCTCCTCCGTTGTGCCCAGATACGTCAGCACTCCGGCGTTCACCGCCTCAGGTTCAGGGGCTGCTGCCAGTCCCCCCGCGGCAAAGGACAGAATCAGCAGAAACGCGAAAAAAAACTTTTTCATCGGGGATTCCTCCTCTTTTTAATGGCGGCCGGGCCAGAGCCTTTCTTTAAGCTCTTCACCGGGAAATCAAAATATGTGTGGGGATAAGGCTCGTTCTTCAGCGTGAAGTGCCACCACTCGGTGGAAATGGGCCTGAACCCGTGGGCCATCATGGCCCTGCGCAAAATCACGCGGTTTTCACGCTGTTCCCGGGTGAGCCCCTTGTAGTCCCAGTGGGACTTCTGACCAAAATAATCGAAAGTTCCGCCCATGTCGACATCTTCTCCGGCTTTCACGTCAAACAGCGTCAGGTCAACAGTGCTGCCGCGGCTGTGGCCGGACTTCCTGCTGATATACCCCTTTTTGAACAGGATGGACTTGTCCAGCTCGGGGTAAAAATGTTCTTTCATGCGGGTGTCGTTCAGATCCTTAGCCCATCTCACAAAATGCGTCACGGCCCGCTGGGGGCGGTAGGCATCGTAAATCTTCAGGCGGTATCCCTTCGTGATGAGCTCGTCACTGACGGCCTTCAGGGCTTTCGCGGCCTTCTTCGTCAGCAGGGCGCGGGGCTCCTCGTAGCCGTCAATCCTCTCTCCGGCGAAGTTGTAGTCCGAGTAATAGCGGATCTCCAGCATCGCGTCCGGCACCGCCTCCGAAAGATCGACGAACCCGGAGGAGTCATTGGGCGAGATGCCGTGCGCGGCCGCACAGGCCACTGACAATAACAATAAAACCATCATCAGCAGCCCAAATTTCTTTATTCTCATTGGGATTATTTTTCCCCCTCTTCCCGATAAATGGTCAGTCTCGCAATTGATGTTTATTATATCAAATTTTCCCCGGACAACCTTTGCTTACCTGAAGGGCACACACTCCGGAGAAAGCAGGAAGCTGCCCTGCGGCGGCCCTGCTGAGGAGGTTTTAAACAACATTGGCGCGGAGGCTCCGCACAGGGGTCTCCGCGTCGTGTAAAATAGGCGCGTAGGGGAAGGGGGCGGAGAGCGTGGCAGCAGAGATTGAAGGGGAATCTGGTGGGCGGAAGGGCAAAAAACACGCCTCGCGCGAACGGCTGGACAAGTTGATGGTGGACCGGGGGCTTGTTGAAACCCGGAACAGAGCCCAGGCCCTGATCATGGCGGGCAGAGTGCGCGTTGCGGCCCCTTCAGGAGGCGATGGGGCGGGCAACTCCGTCACAAAGGCGGGGACTCCTGTCCCTCTGGATGCGAAGATATCCGTCGACGAGGGGGCACGGTGGGCCAGCCGGGGAGCCTACAAGCTCCTGGGGGCCTTTGAGGCCTTCCCCTCCCTGACGGCGGAGGGCCGTGTCTGCGCCGACCTGGGGGCCTCGACGGGCGGTTTCACGGACGTGCTGCTGGCCCGCGGGGCACGAAAGGTCTACGCTGTGGATGTGGGCTATGGGCAGCTTATCTGGCGCCTGGCCTCGGACGGGCGTGTCGTGGTGAGGGACAGGACAAACGCGCGGAACCTCACAGCGGCAGATTTTGAGGACCCTGTCAGGCTGGCTGTCTGCGACGCCTCTTTTATCTCCCTGCGGCTGATTTTGCCAGCCATTGACGGTTTCCTTGCGGCGGAGGGGGAGGCCGTTGTCCTCGTCAAGCCGCAGTTTGAGGCAGGGCGCGAGCGCATGAGCGGAACGAAGGGGGTTGTGCGTGACCCGGCTCTCCATGCAGCCATACTCCGGGAGGTGACGGATTTCATCCGCCATGAGACGGCGCTGCATGTGTCGGGCCTCACGTGGTCGCCCATCCTGGGCCCGGAGGGCAACCTTGAGTTCCTCTGTCACCTGACGCAGGACGACCGGGGCTTTTCCTTCAACGTTGAAGAAATCGTTGCCGCCGCCCATCAGTCACTGGATAAAAACAAGGGAGGCAAAATATCATGATAGCGCGGACGCTTTTGGAACGGGTGTTCTCCGCCGCGAGCATGGAACGCTGGAACGACCACCCCCACCCCGCAGTCTTCACTGAGCTGGGCAAGCAGGCTCACAAAATGGCTGCAGCGTGGGTGTTGGGCAAGTGCGAGGAGGACCGGGGCGAGAGCGTGGACTGGGAGGCCCTTATCCGGGGCGGCATCTTCGAGTTCCTTTATCGCGTTGTGGTAACGGATATACGGCCGCCCGTGTTTCACAAGCTGATGCAGGACCCTGAGACAAAGACCCGGCTGGACGAATGGGTGGCATCGCGTCTTGAGCCGGAACTTTCGGCGTTGCCGGCTGGTATGGGGCGGGCCTTCCGGGAGTATCACCGCTCTGCCGGAAAGACGCTGGAACAGCGCATCCTGAGCGCGGCGCATTACATGGCGACCAAGTGGGAGTTTGGCTTTATCCTCCACTGGAGCGCGGGTATGTACGGTATTGACCGGACGCGGCGCGAAGTGGAGGCGAACATTGCGGCAATCACCCTGCCCTCCGCGCGGAGAATGCTGGACGACCCCGACGGTTCGCCGCTCTGGGGCTTCATATCCATGGTGGGGCAGCTCACATTCCAGAAGCGCTGGGCTCAGACCCCCCGTATGCCCTCAACTTCCGTGCTGGGGCACTTGCTGTTCGTGGCTGTCGCTTCGTGGCTTTTGTCGCACGAAATAGGGGCCTCCCTCCAGCAGGGACGGCTTTGTCCCAGAAGAATTTACAATAATTTCTTCGGTGGACTCTTCCACGATCTGCCGGAGGTCCTGACGCGCGACATCATCTCGCCGGTGAAGGCCTCCGTTGAGGGGCTGGATGACATGATTCGCCGTTACGAACGGGAGGCGATGGAGGAGCGCATCCTCCCGCTCCTTCCGCCCCATTGGCACAGGGAGCTGCGCTGGTACACGGAGGAGGAGTTTACAAACAAGACATGGCATGAGGGAAAGGACCGCATTGATCCCATAGAACGTCACGAGGGGGATATCCCCGCCGCGCTGAATAAAGACCGGTACAGCCCCTATGACGGACGCCTGGTTGAACTTTGCGACAAACTGGCCGCCTACCTGGAGGCTTCTGCCTCCATCAGCACGGGTGTCCGCTCCACGGAGCTGGAGTCCGCCAAACGCCAGCTCTATGCCCGCTTCCACTCCTCCTGTGTATGCGGGCTGCCTCTGGGCTATCTGTTCGAGTATTTTCGCTGAAGCGCTGAGCGGCAAAGAAGTTCAGCGCTTCTTCCGGACGGTGCGCTTCTTTGATGTTCCTTTTGTGCTTTTCTTTACAGGTGTTGCCTTCTTCGCCCCAGAGCCTTTTTTGTTGGGCCTGGTCTTCTGGACGGTCTTCTTCGGGGCCGAGCCCTTTGATCCCGCGCTTTTCAGATTCGTGTTCTTTCTGGGGGCCGCGGGGAGGACGAGCCTGGGCGGGGCCCCGGCCCCGTCCTTCAAATACCCCTTCACTCCCTGGGGAAGTCCGCTGTCCGCCAAAAGCTCGCGCCTGAGCTGCGTTGCCCGGGCGTCCTTCCCGTCATAGAGGGCGAGGAGACGGTACTTTGCCTGTCCCGCCCAGCGGGAGTCCGGGTATTGCTTCAGAAAGAGCTCCAGTACCTCCCGTGCTTTTGTCACTTCGGGGTTGGCAAACGAGTCCAGATAAAGGTCGGATAGGGACCAGTAGGCGGCCTCCGCGGCCTCCGTTCCCTGGCATTCACCGGCAATCCGATGGAGCAGGGCCTCGCGCTCTGTCGGGTCGCCCGACGAGCCAAGGCGTTTCAGCTCAACCTGAAGCTCAAGCCCAAGCTGCTCGCGGTCGCTCAGATTCTCTCCCGCTGCGAGAGCCGTGGGAAATATCATCAAAATAATAAAGAGAGAAAACGCTGTCCCTCCCGGAAAAATCTTTGGATTCCACTTCAACCCCCAACACCTCCATACCCAAACTGCCCGTCCGCATGGCCCTTTTCATGCGGGTATCTGTGCCCTTTAGGCAAGTGTTTTCTATATAAGTTTATGTTATCATATTCCCCAGGTAAAAAAACAGAAATAAATAATTTAAGGAGGGACAATCCTTGAAAAAAACAGCTTTGAGTGTTCTCGCCGTTTTGCTCCTTTGCGGTTCGGCCTTTGCGGACCGGCTCCCCGAGTTCAGGACCTTCCCGGCGTGGGGTTTCTGCACGGGTGATTACGTGCGGATACGCGAGGATACGGACACGAAATCTGAGATTCTGGGGCGTCTGCACACCAACCAGCGCGTTATCGTTCTGGACGAGACGCTGGCGCACGGCGACACCTGGTATGAGATCGATCACCCCACGGAGATGGGTTCTGCCTGGGTCTTCGGCAAATACATTCAGGCCATGGAACTGGAGGAGTATCAGGAAAAACCTCTGCGGCAGCTTCTGGTGAAGCTCAATCTGACCTTCGGCATCTCGCCGGAGAAGGCCCGCGCTCTGTTCGGCAAGCCCGTCAGCCAGAAGCGCGAGGTCATCGGTTCTGACCCGGAAGGTAAGATAACCCGGGTGACCATGAGCTGGCGGGGACACGAAGTGGAGTTCCTGAACGGCAATCTGACGGGCGTCAGCGTGACCAGAGGCAATACCCCCTTTGGAGATATCCATATTGGAGACAGCGTGGACAAGCTGGAGGAGGCCCTCGGCAAGCCCAAAAACTCCGAGGACGAAAGCTGGACCTACCAGCCGGGAGAGATGGACTTCATCACTTTCCGCCTGGAGGACGGCAAGGTCGTCGAGATGGGCTATCAGTATTATTACGACATCGGGTAGGGAAAGGAAGGCATGATAATGAAGCGTATTTTTGCTGCGCTCGCGCTGCTGGCTCTGCTTGCCGGGAGTGCATTTGCCCTCAGCGATGCGGACTACAAAAAGTTGATGAAGGACAAGGACTTCGCCAGAGCGGACAGGGCCCTCACCAAGGCGTGGAACAAGGCGAAGAAGTCCTTCCCGAACACGAAGGCGGGCAAAGCGGCCTACCAGCTTCTGCTTGCCGATCAGCGGGAATGGATCAGGAACGGCCGGGACGCCAACGCGCAGGATCTGATGGGGATGGACGGCTATTCAAAGGTAGAGGCTTACGCGGAGGTTACGAGGGATCGCGTCAGGTATCTGCCGGAATTGGTCAGGGAATACCTGAAGGCGGCGGAACCGAAGAAGGCAGCTCCCAAAAAGCCCGAACCCAAAAAGCCGGCCCCCAAAAAACCGGAGCCCAGGGCGTCCGAAGGGGAGGAGTTCCTCACTGAGAGCGCGCGCAGGGAGGCCGCAGGGGAATGGAAGGACAGCTATCCCGACACCGGCATCTGTGTGGGCAACAGCGTGAGGCTCCGGGAGAATCCGGACACGGAGTCTGAGATTCTGGGCCGGCTGAACAAGGGGGATCGGATTATCACCCTGGAGGAGACCTCCGTGGACGGCCAAAAGTGGTACGAGGTGGACCACCCCACCAGGGAGGGCACGGCCTGGGTCTCCGCCCGTTACATTGAGACGTACAAGGGCTATGAGATCGGCACGCCGGCCTACAACATGACTATCCAGATCATCATGGCCTTCGGCATCACGGCGGAGAAGGCGCGCGTCCTTCTGGGGGACCCTGACCAGGAACTGACGGACGAAGGGGACAAAAGGATACTGGAGTACAGCGATTGCCGGATAGCGTATGTGAAGGGGCGCCTGCAGAGCGTGGAGGTCTTTGAGAGAACTCTGGGCTTCGGATCCCTGAAGGTGGGGGACTCCATGTCAAAGCTCACCAACGTGCTGGGTGATCCCGCGGAGGCGGCCGAGGGTAATTGGTGCTACGAGGTTGACCCCGGGGGGCGCCTGACCTTCACGGAGGACAACGGAAAAATTGCCCGCATGCTTTGGGAAGAAGAGTTTTAAACCGTTCGTCCCCACAGAGTGCAGCAGTGAGCTGTGAGGCTGGGATTGTCAGAGGCCTGTGGGGAAGCGTTTTTTTGAGGAGGTAAAATAATGAAAAAGTTGCTTGTTCTGTGCGTGTCCCTGTTTCTGTTGACCCTGGGCGCGTCCGCCTGGGCGGAGCAGAGGGCCTTTGCCCTCACCGACCCCGTGACGCTCTATTCCAAGATGAACATGAACTCGAAGTCCTGGGAGGTCTCCCTGCCGGATGGCGGCGTCGTGGTGCCCAGCGCCAGCCGCGACAAGCAGAACCGTCTGTGGTATAAGGTCACTGTGGACGGTCACACCGGCTGGCTCTTCAACGAGGGCATACGCCTTCGCATGGGACCGAAGAGCAAGTTTGCCGCCGGGGTTTACAAGCGCTGCGCGAATGTTCGGGCCCGCGTGCTGAAGGGAAAGGCCAAAAACTGGGAGGAGAGCGGAGAGACCATAGAGGTTTCGGACGGTGAGGTCGCTACCTGGACGTCGGACGGCGCGATATTCCAGATTCTCGACAAGGGCTCCTCAACCGAGGACATCTACTTCAAGGCCACTGGATCCAAGGCCAGCAAGGAGTTCCTTGGGTTTGACGCCATCGGTATGAGCTGGGAGAAGCTGAGGGCCAAGGTGGGGACCCCCACGGTCCGTGAGACGCCGGATGGCGAACCCGACGCCCGCATCATCTCCTACGAGCTCTCCGACCGAAACATGACTCTGGCCTTCCACATCGATGGTGACACCGTGGAGTGGTTTGAGCTCTACAGGGGCAGGACCGGCGAGGCCGCGAAGGGCTGGAACCCGGACGTCCTCTACGCGCGCGAGTAGTGATTGAAGGGGTGTTGAAACGTTCTGCGGGGAGGGGGGGGGTACGCCTCCTCCCCGCGTTTTTCCGCTCTTTGTGCTGCCTGTCTTTGCGAAACTGAACCTGACCCTGCGCGTGACGGGACGAAGGGAAAACGGCTACCATGACCTTGTCTCCCTCTTTCTGAGGATACCTTCGGGGGAAACCCTTTTCGTATCCCCGCTGCCGCCGGAT
>JAIKZX010000168.1 GCA_024681935.1 Fretibacterium sp. | reverse complement strand
GGTCCAGGTCCCGGGGGTGTAGACGGCAGCCGTATCATTGCTGTCAGCAGAGCGGTGCGTCAAAAGCAGGCGCGTCCCTCCCTCCACGCCGAAGGTGGAAACGTCCAGGCTGGTTCCCAGGCCGGACACGACCGGCACGGGGCTGTCGATGCTCTCCGCGCTCCGGATGACGATTGTCCACAGGGTCCCGGCGGTCCCGTCTTCCGTCGTGTAAAAGACGTCGGCCCCCGCCGTCCCTGCGGCCAACAGGGCGCACAGCAACACAAACACAGACATAAGGAAAGTTTTTCTCATCGTGATAACCTCCATTTAACCGTTCAAGAAGGCTGTCGCCCTCTCCTTCACCCGTTTGCCGTCCGCACGGCCCGCCACCTTGCCCATCAGGACCTTCATCAGCTTGCCCATGTCGCGGGGCGAGGAGGCCCCTGCCTCCTTCGCGGCCTCTGTCACCAGCGCGTCCAGAGCAGCGTCGTCCAGCTGGGCGGGAAGGTAAGGCTCCAGAATCGCTATCTCCGCCAGCTCAGCCTTTGCCCTTTCCTCCGCGCCGCCGGTCTGATATTGCTCCGCGGCCTCCCTGCGCTGCTTGATGAGGCGGCGGATAACCCCCTGAGCGTCTTCGTCCGTGATCTCGTAGCTTCGGCCCTTGTCCGCCTGGAGCTTCTGAAGCTCCGCCTTCAGCATCCGCAGGGTGGAAAGCCGGGGCTCCTCCCGTGCTTTCATCGCAGCGGTCAGGTCCACCGCGACCTGCTCTGTCAGTTTCATGCGTGATTCCTCCTAATGAAAATGGGGGCCACAGAGCCCCCACTCTTCCGCCTTTTAACCTATGTTCCTGCGCCTCATACTCTTACGCTTGCGGGCCGCCTCAGCACGCTTAATCTTCTTCGCGTCACTGGGCTTCTCATAGTGCTCGCGCTTACGCGCCTCGCGCAGAGTTCCCACTTTTGCAACTTCGCGTTTAAAGCGGCGAAGGGTCTCCTCAAGAGGCTCGCCCTCCTTGCGGGTAACAGTCGTCATCGTAAATTCCCTCCCTTCACTCTCCGGCTAACCCGGAGGCCAGCCAAGGTTGCGCCCCGAAAGAAGATGAAGGTGAAGGTGGGGTACTGTCTGACCACCCTGAGTCCCTGTGTTGATGACCATACGATAGCCATCTTTCTCAAGGCCCAGTTTGCGGGCAACTTCAACAGCACATCCAACCAGAACGCTCCACACGGAAGGGTCCGTGACATCCGCCGAGGAGGCGATATGCCGTTTGGGGATCACGAGAAGATGCGTGGGCGCCTGGGGATCAACATCACGAAAAACTGCCACGTCCTCATCCTGGTAAACGAAATCCGTGGGTATCTCTCCATTGGCAATCTTACAAAAGATACAATCCATGATCCTACTCCCCTCTCCTTATATATTTTATAACAGAAGTTCAGAAGAGACAACAGGCCGCCCTTCATTTCAACGAGGCCGTCATGGAACGGGCAGCGACAACTCCGCTGGCCGCTGCCTGAATGATGCCGCGGCTGACTCCGGCTCCGTCTCCGGCCATCCACAGCCTTTCCACCGACGGAACGGCAAGGTCCTTCTCCAGCTCCAGACGCAGGGAGTAGAGCTTGATCTCCACGCCGTAGAGGAGCGTGTCGCCGTGATTGACACCGGGCAGAATCTCACCCAGCGCATCCAGAAACTCCACGATGTCCGTCACATAACGGTGGGGCAGGACCAGGCTCAGATCGCCGGGCTCCGCGGCCGCTGTCGGCTCCACCATTCCCCGCCGGATTCGCGAGGCGTTGGAGCGCCGCCCCGTCCGCAGGTCCGCCAGACGCTGCACCAGAAGGCCGCCCCCCGCCAGCATATTGGCCAGTTTCGCGATGTGGGTGGCGTACCCGATGGGGTCGGTGAAGGGCTCAGTGAAGTTCTTCGTCACAAGGATGGCGAAGTTTGTGTTGTTGGACTTTTTATTCTTGAGGCTGTGCCCGTTGACCGTCACGAGGTCGTGCGACTGGTTGTACTCCGGCACAACGAAGCCCGACGGGTTCATGCAGAAGGTGCGGCACCGGTCGTCGAACGTCGGAGTGTTGTAGAGGGTCTTCACTTCGTAGAACTCGCGGGTCAGCGTTTCGCACACACTGTCGGGGACCTCGACCCGCACGCCGATATCCACCGGCATCGACGCAATGGGGAGCTTCAGCCGTCCAATCAGGCCCTCCAGCCACGAGGCCCCCTCGCGCCCGGGGGCAACGAGGATGCAGCGCGCCCGGACCTCGCTTCCGTCCTGAAAGCGCAGCCCCACAGCCCGCAGTGCGGGAGCCTCCCCACTTTGGGACAGGCCGGAGTCATGCCCGTTTTCAATCAGGATATCCTCCACGGGCGCGTTCATGCGGATATCGCAGCGCGGGGCCAGGTCCTCGTACATAGCGTTCAGGACCTCGCGGGAGGCGTCCGTCCCGATATGGCGGATGCGCGCCGGTAAGACCCTAAGTCCCTTTCTGGCCCCTACGCGGATAATCTCGCGGGCAAAGTTCCCATCCGCCTCATAGCAGTGAGGGTCCGCCCCAAACCGCACAAAGGCCTCATCAGTATAGGCAATCAGGTCCGTCAGGGCATCACGTCCGATGTATTCCTCAAGGTTGCCTCCAAAGCCCGTGGTCAGAGTCAGCTTGCCGTCCGAGGCGGAGCCTGCCCCGCCCCACCCCGACACGATGGCGCAGGAGGGACAGTTGAGGCAGCTCTTCACCTTCCCCGCCACGATGGGACACTGACGGTCACGTATCAGGCGGCCCTTGTCCGCGATGAGGACTTTTTTTCCGTCTTTGACAAGCTCCATGGCGGCGAATATCCCCGCCGGCCCCGCCCCGACAACAGCAACGTCGTAAATCATCAGGAACGCCCCTCCCCGAATTTTTCCGGGAAGAAGGCCTTCACGTCATTCAGGAACTTATCGATGCGATCCGGCGTGTGGATGAAGGCGGGGTCGGCAAGGTCCACCTCCAGGACGTTGGGGATATCGATCTCCGTCCTCACGAAGTCCAGGAAGGGCATGTAGGCATCGTAGAGCAGCCGCCAGTACTCCGTGCCCGCGTCAATCTCGTCCTGGCGGCCGCGGCTCCTGATGCGCCGCAGAATCTCATCAAACGGACAGTGCAAAAGGATAAGCAGTTTCGGCGCCCTGACATAGCGCAGCAGGGAGTCGTAGAGCGTAAGGTAGCATCCGAACTGGCTGTCTTTAAAGTAGCCCTGTTTGTAATAGAGCGTCGCGTAGACCTTATCCCCAAAGACGCTGCGGTCCAGGATGTAGTCATCCTCCTCCGAGGCGCAGAGATACTGGGCGAACCGCGTCACCAGGAAGTTGAGCTGCATGGGGAAGGCCCACGTCCGGTCACGATGGAAGCGCCCCAGCAGGTCGTTCGGGTCACGAAATTCCTCCGGCATCAACTTGAACCCCAGCCGCTCGGACAGCAGATTGACGATGGTCGACTTGCCGCTGGCTGTCATCCCCTCAACGATGATCTGAATCAACTTGTCGCATCCTCTCGATGAAAACTATATTTTGCCGGCGTGCCTCCGCACGGCGGCCGTGCCCTGCTTCGGCACAGCCCTATGGCCCGGCGCACACTCCCCGCGGGACTGCGTCAGCTGGCCCGCAGGGCTGTCACATTCCCTTAACAAACCTGAATCCGTTTATTCCATCATACCCATCAAAACCGTGCGGTTGCCCCCGCTCCGCCGGGCTGCGGTCATCGCTTCAAAGGCTGCCGCCACGAAGGTGGAGACGTCCATATCCTCGCAGAGTTCTGTCACGCCAACGCTCAGAGTCATGGCGTTCTCCCCGTTGAACGCCCCCCCATGCGCCCGGTCCCGCAGCACGTTTGCCAGGGCCCTTGCTGCCGTGCCGGAACGGGACGTCAGCACCATGAACTCATCTCCGCCCCAGCGGCCGACAACTTCCTCTCCCATGCGGGAGTCTCCGCCCCGCTCCGACAGGACTTCCTTCAGCGTCGCGGGGAGGACCTTCAGCGCCCGGTCCAACGCAGCGTAACCCTCCTTCTCGTTCATTCTGCGCAGGTCATCGATATCCAATAATATCAGACTGAGGGGGGTTTTATCGCGAAAGGCCCGCTCCACCCGCCGGGCAATCAGGCGTTCCATTCCCTGGCGGTTCAGGACGCCCGTCGCGTAGTCCACGGAGGTGACACGCTCAAGCTGCTCCTGAGCCCGATGCAGGGCGGACATATCTTCACAGGTCAGCATCACAGCGGAAAGCCCGCCCCACTCAACAGGGCGGACATGGATATCCAGCCACTGCACCTCCCCATCCTGGCCGGAGAGACGGCATTTCAGGGTCCCCTGCCTCGCCATGAGGAGCTTGGGAAACTGACGGTGGAGGACGATATTCTCAGGGCAGTCCTCCGGGATCAGATCCAGCAGGCGTGCCCCCACCACCCGCGCAGCGGCCTGTTCTTCGGCCTTCGCTTCACTGAACGAGAGAATGAAAGGAGCATTGGCAGCCAGACAGACGCCACGGTCGTTGACGACGGCCGCCTGCCCCGCAACGGCGTTGAGGATGCCTGTCCGCTCGGAGGGCGTCACCCCGGGATCCTTCGGTTTCGCTTCCTTCGGGGGGACACTGGCCTCTGTCTTGGGATTTTCCTCTGTCTTGGGCTTTTCCTCTGTCCTGGACTGTGCCTTTGCCTCGGAGGCCAGATTTTGTTCCGCGCGAACCCACTCCGTCACATCCATGCCGATGATCTGCACTGCGGGAACGCCCCTCAGTTCCGCGGGGGAAAACTCAACATCCATCCACAACAGCTGGTCGGGAGCTCCGGTGCCGGCGGAGCGGCCGGATGCCGCGCCTTCTTCGCCGGGCTGGCTCTTCCCATTGGGATTTATCCCCCTGGGCAACAGGGAGATGACAGCTGACACCGGCTCGTTTTGCGCCTCAAGCAGCAGGGCATTCAGCGACGGACGCTGTTCGGGCGCGCAACAGAGGAAAAGGGTGTCGGGGATAGCGGGCCCCAGAAAGGCCCGCATCCCCCGGTTCATGAGAAGAAAAACTCCCTCAGGGTCCACAAACGCGTACAAAAAGGCCCGACTGCTGATCAGCCCTCCGTAGCGGCGTTCGATCTCCCCGTCCAGCTTATGAGCGGCGTTTTTTTCTTCCTGCTGAGCTTCCGGACGGCTGAACCAGCTCAACCCTACTCCCCCTCCCGGCCAGGACCGTGATGGCTACAGTACGCTTCTGAAGGCCGCTTCGGCCCCCTCCGCACGAATCTTCTTCAGGGCCTCCGAGACGGCCTTCTCAAAGCCGGGGATCTTCGTCAGATCCTGATCCCACATCTGCGTGTTGGATAACACCGCGTGGACCAGATTTTCCGGCGTATCCGCCCTGTGCTCCCAGAAGAACGAGAGCGCCCACCTGTCGTCGGAGACGGTGTAGGTGTTCCCCTTGGCCCGTTCGCACACCAGTCCCTTTTCTGTCAATTCCTTTATATTGCTGGAGTAGAATGCGATATAGGCAGCCAGGCTCATCGTCAGGCAGGGCGGCAGCTTTCCGCCGTTCTCCTCAATATAGCCCAGCAGGCTCGGCATGTTGCGCGCCTTCCACTTGGACGTGGAGTTCAGGGAGATGCTCATCAGCTCGTGGTTGACGAAGGGGTTGTTGAACCGGTCCTGCACGGCAGCGGCGAAAGCGTTGAGGTCATCCCTGTCCATCCCGTGCAGCGTGGGGATGATCTCCTCGTTGAGCATCTTGTTCATAAAGCCGCGCACCGTGTCGTTGTGCATACAATCGCGCACGATATCGAACCCGGCCAGATACGCCCCCAGGACGAAACCCGTATGCGCGCCGTTCAGGATGCGGACCTTGCGCTTCTTATAGGGCGTCACATCCGGCACGACATGGACCGGGCACCCCGCCTTTTTGAAGGGCAGCCTGTCCTCCAGGCCCGCCGGGCCCTCGATAATCCACACGCCGAAGACCTCGCCCACATCGAGAAGCGAATCCTCATAGCCGTTGGCCTCGGAGAGCGCCTCAACCTCCCTGGGGTCACGGATGCGGCCGGGGACGATGCGGTCCACCAGGGTGGAGCAGAAGATGTTTTCCCTGTTGACCCAATCCCTGAAAGCGGGCTCCAGTTTCCAGTCGTCAATGTACTGGTTGACGCACTTCAACAGTTCTTTCCCGTTGTTGTCGATGAGTTCGCAGCTCAGCATGACGATGCCCTTCCGCCCGGCCTTCCAGCGCTCGTGAAGGACGCGGGTGAGCTTGGCGGGGAAGCTGATGGGCGGTTCCTGGTCAAATTTGCTGTCGCCTTCGTGAACGATGCCGGCCTCAGTGGTGTTGCTCACGATAATCTCCAGATCCTCGCTCCGGGCCAGCTCAAGGACCTTTTCCCAGCCGCCGGCAGCGTAGGGATTGATGGCGCGGCTGCACGTGGAAATGACACGCTTTGCGTCCACCTTTTCTCCCTTCTCCATGCCGCGCAGATAGAGGGTGTAAAGCCCCTCCTGCTGGTTGATGACGTCCGCCAGGCCAGGCGCGATAGGCTGAACGAGAACAGCCTTGCCGTTCCATCCCGCCTTTTCGTTGGCGATGTCAAAGAAATAATCGACAAACGCGCGCAGGAAATTCCCCTCGCCGAACTGCATCACCTTTTCAGGCGCGCTCTTCAGCACATAACCTTTGTAACCGGACTTCTCAAGGACGTCATAGTTGAGCTGCTTCATAACCCCAGACCCCTTTCAGATTGAATCGCTTTCCTTAACTAAATTATTATACAATGAAAAACAGGGACGCCGGCCCAGGCTTTCCCCGGACCGGCGTCCCTTCGCTGAAACGCTGTAACTATTGAAGTGCGGCTATGCTTCGGAGGTGATGGCAACCTTTTTGTGCGCCCTGTCCTGCCCTTTCTCCGCAATCTCGACGGTGAGGACCCCGTGCCTGAAGCTGGCCCTGGCACTGTCAGGGTCCACCTCCACAGGGAAGGAAATCACCCTCTCCACCTTGCCCCAGCTGCGCTCGGAGCGGAAGTAGCTCTTGCCTGCCTCGCCCTCCTCCTTCTCCGCGTTCTTCTCCGCGGAGAGCGTCAGACGGTCGGAATAAACGTGCAGCTCCACATTGTCCGGCTTGATGCCCGGCAGCTCAGCCTCAACAAAGATATTGCCATCCTTGCGGTAAAGATCCACCCGCGCGGAAAGCCCGGACAGCCCGCTCTCAAAGAACGGCGCGCCCATGTGCTCCGCAAGGCTGTTCATGCCGTCAAACAACGACGCCGGATCCATAAAACGGTCAAACATAACGGGAAGATACCTGTTTTTCATTTCAAATCCCTCCTAATAATATTCCAACTCGGGGCTTCAAAGATTCAAGCCCTCATGGCCCGAACCCTGCCCTCCCTGTTGACGCTTGTCATTATATATCTGACCTTTGATGACGATATCGTCAAAAACAACGATTACGGGGTAGGCATTCCTTCCTGTCACCCTGAAAATAGAATAACATTTTTTTGAATAAATATGTTATCATACCTCATACTGACGATCGGGCCTGTTTAAATGAAACGTAAGGAGGAATGTTATCTATGAGGACAAAAACGATTGCCGCGCTGACGCTGATGGGGCTGGCGCTGGCACTTCCCGCTTCGGCCCACGAGCTGACCATCAAAGCGAAGTCCAATGAAGTGAAGGCGGGCGTGCCCTTTGAGGCCACCGTGCAGTCGGCGCATAAGTTCATCGTGCCGGAGGAGGTTGAGGACGTCTCCCGTGTCAGGGCGGGCATCTTTGAGGATGGAAAATTCAGGGAGTCCCCTGTCACGGGCAGCGAGAAGGACCTGTGCATCAACTTCACCGTGACGCCCGCCAGGGACGGAACGATGCTGCTCATCGCCGAGAAGGACGGCGAGACCTGGTGCGTCACCAGCGAGGGCGGCAGGTCCGGCGCGCGGAAGACGCTGGAGGGGCAGGGGCTGAAGGTCCTTTCGGCCACAAAGTACGACAAGTACGCCAAGGCCATTCTGAACGCCTCGGGGGACGACAAAACCTTCGCCGCGGTGGTGGGTCACCCGCTGGAAATCATCCCCGTGACGAACCCCGCGGACGCGAAGGCCGGAGAGTTCTTCGAGGTGAAAATCCTGCTGAACGGCCAGCCCTACACGGGGCCGGTGTGGGCAACGTATGACGGGTTCGTGACGGAGTATGAAAATACCTACGCCTACTACACCGAAGCTGAGAGCGGCGTGGCTCACATCAGAATCACGTCTCCGGGGCTGTGGGGCGTGCGGGCCATGCAGGCGGGGCTCCCCGGCGCGGAGGGCGATTACGACAGCCGCTCTCTCCGTGCCTTCCTTTTGTTTGAGGTGAAATGAAGATTGTCCTGACGCTCGGTCTGGCGCTTGCCGGACTGAGCCTTCTTTTTGAGGGAGACGCCGCCCTGGCGCACGGCGTGGGCTTCCGCCAGGCGGCGGAGCCGGCGGTGGCGCTGGAGTTCTTCTACTCAACAGGCGAGCCCATGAGTTACCGCGAGGCGCGGGTCTTCTCCCCGGCGGATGAAAAATTCGCCCACCAGACGGGCCGCACGGACGCGGCGGGACGTTTCGCCTTCGTGCCGGACGCGGCAGGGACATGGCGGGCCGTCGTGCGGGACGAGGAAGGGCATCAGGCCACGGCTGAGATTACGGTGACGGAGGCCATGCTGAGCGGCGTCAGCGCAAAACCTGAGACGGCCACCCCTTCTCCGGCTGACCCGAACAACCCGCCGGAGGGCTTTGAACTTCTGATCCGCGCAGCACTGGGCGTCAGTCTGCTGTTTAATCTTGCGGCCTTCACCCTTTTGAGGAGGCATGGCCATGCACATTAGCGAGGGAGTGCTCTCCCCCGGGGCGCTGGCCCTGGGATGGGCCGTGGCGGGCGCGGGAACGTTCGCGGGGCTGCGGCGGATGAAGCCGGAAAAGGCCGCCCGGACCGCGTTGCTGTCGTCCGCGTTCTTCCTGGCCTCCCTGGTCAACGTCCGGCTTGGGCCCGGTTCCACGCACCTGTCTTTAATCGCGCCGGTGGGGCTTGTGCTGGGCTGGACCGCCTTCCCCGCCCTGTTGACAGCGCTGCTGCTCCAGGCGCTGCTGTTCCACTTCGGGGGGCTCCTGGTCCTGGGGCCCAACACGACAGATCTGGCCGTCCCCGCCGTCCTTGTCTATCTGCTTTTCGCCGGGCCCATCCGCCGAAGCAGCGGGCGTGCGGCCGCGGCGCTGGCTTTCGCTGCCGGGGCCCTTGCCGTGCTGTTGGGGGCGCTGGGCGTGGGGCTGTTTCTGGGACTTTCCGACAGAAATTTCCTCAGCGCCGCAAAACTGCTCTTTGCCGCCCATATGCCCCTGGCGCTCATCGAAGGAACCGTCACGGCCTTCATGGCAGTCTGGCTGAAGAAGACCGCCCCGGATTTTTTAGCATGAACCTTGAAGTCAGTTTTTCACCGGGGGGAGCGCCGTCGCCGCTGGACATCTTTGACCCGCGGGCCCGGCTGCTGTGTGCCCTGGCGTTATCGTTCGCCCTGTCCGCACTGGGGACCCCTGCTCTTCTTCTGTACGCGGCACTCATCCCCCTTGCGCTCATCCCCTGCGGAGCCGTACAGCCTCTGCTTCTCACGCTGCTGCGCCTGAACGCCGCGGGGCTCATCATGGCGCTGTTTCTTGCCCTCACCTACCCTGGCGCGGCCCTGTGGGGTCCCTTCTCACGCGAGGGGGTGCGGATGGGCCTGACGGTTCTCCTCCGGCTGAACCTGATCATGATCGTCCTTCTGCGTCTGGCGGCCGCCATGGGGCCGGAAAGGACGGACGCGGCACTGACCCGCCTTGGCCTGCCGGAGAAGCTGCGGGTGCTGCTGCTGCTGACCCTCCGGGGAATATTTCTCCTCTCGGAGCGTTTTGCCTCTGCGTTGAGGGCCGTTCGCCTCCGTGCCCCGCATCTGCAGGGCACGCTGAAGCTGAAGGCCTTTGCCTGCGTGGCGGCCTCGGCGCTGCTCCAGGCCTCGGACCGCTCGGAGCGTATGGCGGCCGCCCTCCGCTGCCGGGGCGGACTTTCGGGCTTCCACCAGACGCCGCACCTGGTCTGGCGCCGGCGGGACACGGTGCTCTGCCTCTTCTTTATGGGGGACATCGCCGCGCTGGCGTGGCTGGCTCTCCGGGGGGCCTCCTGAGATGAATTCCCTGCTTGAGGTCCGGGGACTTTGTTATGCCTACCCCGGCGGGCACGAGGCCCTGAGGGGCGTGTCGTTCTCCCTGTCCGCGGGGGAACATGTGGCCCTCGTGGGGGCCAACGGCTCGGGAAAAACGACTCTGCTGCTGCACCTGGCAGGGGTCCTGGCCGCACCGGACGGGTCGTTGTTCCTGCATGGCGGGCCCGCAGGAATGGAGCGCCTTCGCGAGGCTGTGGGGCTTATCTTTCAGGAGCCGGACGACCAGCTCCTCATGCCCCGGGTGCTTGAGGACGCGGCCTTTGGGCTGGTGGCGCGGGGAGTTCCCGCGGCGGAGGCTCAGGCGCGGGCGCTGGACGTGTTAAAGTCCCTGGGGGCCGCCCACCTGGCGGATCGTCCTCCCCACCGGCTCTCCGGCGGGGAGAAGCGCATGGCGGCGCTGGCGGGCATTCTGGTGATGGAACCGGAAGTTCTGGCGCTGGACGAGCCCACGGCGGCGCTGGACCCCCGGGCGCGGCGGCGGGTCATCGAGCTGCTGCGCCCGATGAGGACTTCCCTTATCCTCGCGACGCACGACCTGGACATGGCTCTGGACGTCTGCACGCGGGCAGTCATTCTCTGTGACGGGCAGGCGGCGGCAACGGGGACTCTGCCGGACCTGTTCCGCGACAAGGCGCTCCTTGAGCGATGCGGGCTGGAACTGCCTCTGCGGTACAGTCATTAGATTACCCTTTCTTTCCCCCCGGACAAAACTCCCTGTACAGCAGACTGGGCTGGATGCCGTGGTTATTCTGGTACTTGCCGCTGTGATACGGCTCGTAATCGCCCGCGATGGTGTGATAATAAATCTGGCATATCTCCACGCCCGCGTAGATGCGGACAGGCTGAACACAGAATATCTCAAGCGTCCAGTAGCCCGCAAACCCCACGTCGCCAAACCCGGCAGTGACATGGATGCATATCCCCAGCCGCCCGATGGAGGAGCGGCCTTCCAGCATGGGGATAAACTTTTCCGTCCTTGTGTACTCCTCCGTGCGGCCGAGGTAAAGCCGCCCCGGCGTGAGGATCAGGCCCTCCGGCGGGATGATGAGGGGCTCGGTCCCGTGGGGCGTCTTCATGTCCAGAACGCCGTCCGTGTAGACCATCAGCTCATTATGCAGGGAAAGGTTGTAGCTGTTGGGGTTGACCCTCCGTTCATCAAAGGGGTCGATGACAATCTCTCCCCGGCCTATCTCCTGCACTATCTCTTTCCCAGAGAGGATCATGAGGCAAAACTCCTTTCGCAATATAAGTCCTGTGATGATGCCTTCACTCAACTTTCACGGCGGCATCCACGGGGCTCCCATGGGCAGGCCCGCGCGGCGGGCAAAAGGCCCGCATACCTATTATAATAAAAGAGGAAAAAGCGGAGGGGGCAGAGGCAGGCCCATGCCATGAACGCTCTGAGATTCTCCCTGAGCTTTGATATAAGATTTTATGGAGAGGGCGGCAAAGAAGGACATGAAGGAGAAAAAAAATCTGACGGTGAGAGAGGTGCGCCAGCTTCCCAGGGACTCGTCCTTCAGCGTGCTGGGCGTCGTGTCTCGCCTCACGCGCAAGAAGGACCGGAACGACAAACCCTTCTGGGATATCGCGCTCACGGACGGCTCCGGGGAGCTGGAGGGCAAAATCTGGAGCAATTCCAACTGGTGGAATCTTCAGGGGGGCGAACGTCTCCCCTTCGACCCGCTCGACGAGAAGGGGCCGAACCTTGAGGGCGCTACCGTGGGGCTTCAGGGCAAGGTGGCGGAGTTCCGCGACCAGCCGCAGTACAACTTCAACGATATCTACTATGTGGATCAGGAAAAGTACCCGCCCCACAGCTTTGTGCGGCGCTCCCCCCTGTCGGACGAGAGGATGGAGGCGGACTTCCGGGCGCTGCTCGCTGAGCTTCACGAACCGCTCAGCGGCTTTTTGGAGGCCGTCTTTTTCAGGCGCGGCCTCTGGAAGGAGTTTAAGGTCTGGCCGGCGGCCGTCTCGCTCCATCACGCTTATGTCGGCGGGCTTCTGGAGCATTCTCTTTCCGTAGCGGAGGGCGCAAAGGCGCTGGCGGACCATTACATCGCCCAGGGGACGCCGGTGGACAGAGAACTCGTCATTGCCGGGGCTCTGCTGCACGACCTGGGCAAACTGGATGCCTACTCCATGACGCCTGTGCCGCAGATGACGATCCCCGGGAACGTGGCGGAGCATATCGTCATAGGATATCACCGCTTTATGAGCCTGGCCGAACAGGAAGGCCTTGACCCCAAAATCGCCCTCGCGCTGGGGCACATCATCGTCAGCCACCACGGCCGCCGGGAGTACGGTTCCCCCGTTCTGCCTTCAACGCCGGAGGCCATGATCGTATCGGCGGCGGACGATCTGGACTTCAAGGTCTTCTTCTGGCGCAGCCAGATTGAAGGGCTCGATCCGCGGCACGAAATGACGGACTATCTGCCTCTGCTGGAGCGCCGCCTCTGGCGCGGAGTTCCTGATCAGAGCCTTCCGGCGGCCCCGGCCCCGGGCCCTGCGGCAGGTCCGGACGAAGAACTCACAACGCCTGGCCGGAGCCTCACGGCGACGCCTGATGAGCTATAACTTCACACTGACGCGGGACCACGACGGCCGCAGGCTGGACCGCACGCTGCGTTCTCTCTGGCCGGAGATTCCCCTCTCCGCCATCATGCGGGCGCTGAGGAAGGGAGAGATCCGCATCGATTCGGCCCGTGTCCGTGAGCCGGGGACCCGCCTCTCCGCAGGGCAGTCGCTCACCGTCCCCTGGGAGGCCCCGGGGTCTGCGTCCAAACAGGCGGAGCGCGCCGTCTGCCGTCCCATACCCATCCTCTGGCGGGGGGAAGGGGCCCTTATCGTGAACAAGCCGGCAGACCTGCTGGTCCAGCCGGATACGAAGGGCGGGGACAGCGTCATCACACGGGTGTGGGGCATGATAACGAGGGAAGTGGAGGCCCCTGCCAGCGGGACAAACCCTTCGCCGGGAGAGGGGCCGCGCCCCCACCCCGCGGCCGTCCACCGTCTTGACCGGAACACCACGGGCGTTCTGGCCGTGGCGCTCCGGGGGGACACCCTGAGGGCTCTGGAAGTCCTCTTCAGGGAAAGGCGCGTGAGCAAACGCTACCTGGCTATTTCCGTGATGCACGCTCCTGACGGATCAGGAGCAAAATCAAAGTCTCACGGCAGCACCTTGTCTTCCGGTGACGTCTGGGAGATTGACGCTCCTCTTCTCAAGGACGCGGAGGCCAATATCGTGTGCGTCTCGCGGGAGGGGAAGTCCGCCCGCACCCGCTGCCGCTGTCTGGCGGCGGATAAAGAGCTGTCCCTCATTGAGGCGGAGCTTTTGACGGGCCGGACGCATCAGGCCCGCGTCCATCTGGCGCACATGGGTTGCCCCATCCTGGGCGACCGGAAGTACGGCGATTTCGAGGCCAACCGTCAATGGAAGACCGTCCGCCGTCCCCTGCTGCACGCCTGCGAGCTGACATTCCCCGACGATCTGCCCCCGGAGTTGTCCGAACTGGCGGGAAAAACCTTCCGCGCCCCTTTGCCGCCGGATATGCAGAAGATCATCAACACCCGGGGATGGAGTGCGTTCAAAGAGGAGCCTGAGACGACGGCGGATCAGGAGCTTATATTTAAGAGGGAAGGAGGCGTTTGAGGGATGAATACGGCAGGGAGCTCTCTGCGGGGGGAAGTCAGGACAATGCAGACCAGCGTTAAATCCCTTTTCCTGCGTCTGGCTTTGGCCATCGCCGTCTCCGCGGCGTTGTACTTCGCGGCGGACCAGTGGACGATGAGCGTCTGGGACGACCAGCTGCGCGGCACAGGCGATTCCATTGGGACTGAGTCCCTTATTGTGCGTGTGCTGGAGGCGGGGCCGGAAAGCATCGTGCCCGGTGAAACACAGTTCCCCATGCTCCAGCGCGGGCTGACGCTTCATCTTCTCACGGGGGCCCAGCGGGGCGTCACTGTGGACATCACCGCCGTGCGTCTGGCGGGCAGCGGTGTCGAACCCATTCCCGGGCGGCGCTACCTCCTGGTGTCGGACACTTTTGAGGACGGCACGGTGCAGTACTCCATCGCGGACGCCTACCGGATTCCCTCGATTGTATCCTTCATCGCCGCCGTGGCCCTGATTCTCGTCGCCTGCACGGGCTGGCGGGGGTTCTGGGCCCTGCTGGGGCTGTTGATCTCCATCGCCATTCTGCTTGGGATTATGATTCCCCTTGTGGCCCAGGGTTGGCCCCCCGTCCCGGTGGCGCTGGCCTCGGTGCTGATCCTCTCAACGGTGACGGTGTTCTGTGTGGTGCGCCGCCCCCGCTGCCGTTCCTCCGCCCTGCTGGGCAGCCTGGGGGGCGCAGGGTGCGGGTTCCTGCTTGGGGCTCTGATGGTCCAGCTCTGGCAGCTCACGGGCCTGGCCGGTGAGGGCTCCGCGCTTCTGGCCTCCACGCTGCCGGGAATCGATATGCGCGGCATCCTGCTGTGCTCGGTCCTCGTGGGAGCCATCGGGGCAGTGCTTGATGTGGGAATCTCCGTCACAGCCTCACTGGCGGAGCTCGTGGATTACGACCCGAACATTTCCCTCGGCCGCCTGTGGCAGGCGGGCGTCAATGTGGGGAGCGAAGTGCTGGGCAGCATGATCAACACCCTCATCCTGGCCTATCTTGGGAGCTCGCTGCCCATGGCGGTCCTCATCAGCAGCGCCGGGGTAAATATCCTTGGACTGCTCAACGACCCCTACATCGGACAGGAGATTGTGCAGAGCCTGGCAGGGACAACAGGACTGCTCCTGACGGTCCCCGTGACGGCCTTCGTGTTCGTCACGCAGGAGGCCTGGGCCCGTCGTGGAAGAGAGAGGAGTGTGCGGCATGAGCACAGGGGACAGGGAAATTAAGGCGGCCATCGACATCGGCAGCAACTCCATCAAGCTGCGCGTCGGGCTGTGGGAGAACGGACAGGCCTTCGTCCTGCTGGACACCACAGAGGTCGTCAGGCTGGGCAGGGGCTTCAAAGGGGAGAACGGCTCCCGTATCCCCGGTGAGACGATGGAAAACGCCGTGCGTGTTGTGACGGAGATGACAGCCCGCGCGCTGGAAATGGGAGCAGAAGTCCGTCTGGTTGGGACAATGGCTCTGCGCCAGGCCGGGAACGCCGGGGAATTTCTGGCCCGGATACGGGAGGCAACGGGTCTGGATATCCGGATTCTCTCCGGCGAAGAGGAGGCGTTCTATTCCTGGCAGGGGGCAATATCGGGCCTGGATGAGGAGCTCTCCGGTGACCTCGTGATGTTCGACACGGGGGGCGGCAGCACGGAGTTTGTCTTTGGCCGGAAAGACCGCATAGACAAGATACAGAGCGTGCCCATCGGTGCGGTCTCTCTCACGGAGCGTTTCCTGGGCGATGGTCCCGTCCGGCAGGCAGCCCTGGACGCTGCGATGGAACACGTCTCCTGCCTTTTGCAGAAAAACGGGATTGAGAGGCAGCAGCCTGCCGACAGCCCCTCTGTCGTGGGGCTGGGGGGCGGAGTTATCGCGATGGTCTCGGTCAAGGGCGGAAAGGAACCCTTCATTCCGGTCAACCTGCACGGCGTGGCTTTGACGCAGAAGGACATCGTTCGGCAGATGCGGCTCTATGCCTCCCTCACCCTGGAGGAACGCCAGAACGTCATTGGGCTTCCCCCGTCGCGCGCTGATGTCATCCTGGGGAGCGCCTGTATCGTTCTCTGCATCCTGCGGGCGCTGGACGTCCCCTCCTGCACCGCCAGCATCAACGGCCTGCGTCACGGGGTCCTGATGGAGATGTTTGCGGGGGCGCACAGGCCGGAGTAAAAATGCGGGGGCCTTCAAGTCCGGCCCCCGCGGCAATTCCGCTTCTGAAATCAATCCGTCTTATGCAGACCGGCTGTTTCCGCGTTTCTTCCTCCTCAGCAGCGGGATAAGCGCCAGCCCCGCCGGGAGGCCGAAAAGCCCGGCGTCACAGCCGCCGCCGCCTCCGCCAATGCCGAGAAGGTCCGTGATTACTTCGCCCCACTCGTCCCACCAGCCCCAATCCCTGTCCAGCTTGGACCTCCAGATGGTGAGGCTGAACCGAGCGCTGGAGCTTCCATAGTTGTTTCTGGCCAACACGGAGACGGTGTAGATACCCGCCGAGCCACTCCACGGCCTGCCATGCAGGGTCCCCGTGCCGTCCCCGTTGTCGGTGAAGTTCACGCCGCCGGGGAGGCCACTCACGTTCAGCTGGATGGGGGACGCCCCCGTGGTCCTGATCGTGGCGCTATAGCTGTAATCCACAAACCCTTCCGGCAGGCTGTCCGTCGTGATTTTGGGTGGCATATTTGTTAAATCGCCCGAGCCCGGCGTTGGGTCCTCTCCCGGATTATTCTCATCAGGCTGAATGGGCGACGCGCTGGTAGGAACAGTGAATGCCTTGAGGCAGGGATTGTTGTTCCAGGTTTTCCACGTGCTGCCGTCCGAGGAAAAATACCCCATCCCGCTGGAGGAGGAGAGCGCGATGGGCGACGTGCTGGAGTTGTTCACGAGCTTCACCACGACGGAGAAGCTCTGGCCCGCTGCCAGGGGAACTTCTTGATTCAGATCCACTGTGTGGTAGCCCGCATAATCGAAGGTTTTGGACACCTGGGCGGCCAACTTTCCACTCCTTGGTCTGGTATCTTTATACACAGCGTAGACGTACACATCACACTCCGTATTGGTATCCGTGGTGTAGAACCCCACCTGTTTCACGGCCTCGTGCCCCTCGGTCTTAAAGACCTTGGCGGCCCAGGCGGTCTTCCCGCCGATCCCCGCGCTGCTGGTCATGCCCCGGTAGTCATTCCCGTAGTGCTTCAGCCCCGAGTCCACTTTTCTGACGGCGTATGCTGTCACGTCCCCGATATACTGGCTGTAGGACATCCAGAAGTAGCCGTTGGTGCCGGAATTGGATCCCCAGCTGTTGCGGATCAGCCACGCACCGTCCTGACCGGGCTGGGTACTGAAGTTGTTTCGTGAATAGTTGTCGTCCCACCCCACGATGAGCACCGCGTGGTTGACGCTGTAGGCGCCGGGGAAGTAGTACGATGCCCCGCCGCCGGGGTTGGATGCCGCGCCGCTTCCCGCGTAGTAGCTGATCTGGACCGAGCCGTTCTCGAGGATGAGGTTCTTGATGTGGTCCCGTTCGCTGTCCGTTGTGTTGGATGAGAAGGCAAGCTGCGCGGTATCCGAGAGGCGCAGGCCGCTCAGGGGATAGTCCGTTGCGTTGGCCATGACGCCGGGGATTTCGCTGGAGCCCGACGCGCTGGTGTAGGGGAGTTGCGACTCGTTCACCGGCCCCGCCAGCCGCGCGAAGAACGCCGTGCTCATGCCCCGGTTGCCGCCCTGGTCAAGCACCCCATTGCTGTTGTATG
>JAIKZX010000166.1 GCA_024681935.1 Fretibacterium sp. | reverse complement strand
GAACTTTCCACCCGTGTGCCGGGCCCAAAGCCAGTTGAACAGGGCTGTGTGCCCGCCACCGATATGCAGGGCCCCTGTGGGGCTCGGAGCGAATCGCACGCGCACAGCGCCCACTCCGACGGACTTTACGTTTGTATCCTTATCTGCCATAAAACGCCCACTCCTTACTGAAACTAAAACTAAAACTCACGATATCGTGTTCCCTTTTTCATCCTAATATGATAGCGCATTTTCCGATAAAATGCGGAGGTCATGACAGGACCCCGCGTTTGAAATACCATTGACGTCCAGCCCGATATTGTCCATTCCATCAAAAAGGCGAAAGACAGATGGGGGAGGGGCTGTGGCCGTTTTTTTCTTTCAGTGTCGCTGTGGCGTTGAACCTCTATATATGGTATTATTCTCAGTGCAGTTAATCCTTTTTTTAATCAGGAACAGGAGGAACAACAGTATGAGGAAACAGTTCTGTCTTGTGCTGGTGCTTTGCTTTGCCCTGACGGCGACCTCTGCCCTGGCGGCTTTCACGCCGGGCACTTATGAGGGAAGCGGAAAGGGGTACAGCGAGCAGGGTGATGTTAAGGTCAAGGTTACGGTGGACGACAAAGCCATTACCGCAGTCGAGATCACGGGTGAGGGCGAGGTTCCCTTTGGTGTGCCCCAGTTTGAGAACTACGGCAAGGCACTGATCGGCCGCACGGACGGGAAGATTGATGCGGTCAGCGGTGCCACCATGACCCGCAACGGCATCACGGAGGCCGTGGAGAAGGCCCTGGCTGCGGCCCGGGGCGAGAAGTCCGGGAGCGCTGACGGAGCGATGACCTTCACGCCTGGCGAGTACACCGCCACCACCGAGGGCTACAACGGCCCCGTCACGTTCAAGACCACCTTCGAGAAGGACAAGATTAAGGCTGTCGAAGTGGTGAAGAGCGCTGAGACCGGGCATGTCGGCGATATGGCGTTCAAGGTCATGATTCCCGAGATGATTCAGGCCAACGGCTCCGGCGTGGATGCGGTCTCGGGCGCCACGTTCTCGGCCCGCGCGCTTCGCAGTGCTGTGAACAACGCGGCGGAGCAGGCCGACTGCACCAACATGGACGCCTTCAAGGCGGCCACGGTGAAGCATGAGGCGCAGAAGCCCGTCGAGGTGACCTATGACGTGGTCATCGTCGGCGCGGGCGGCGCTGGCATCGCCGCGGCGGCTCAGGCGGCCCAGGACGGCAACACGGTCCTCATCATCGAGAAGAACGCTGAGATTGGCGGAAACACGCTGGTGTCCGGCGGACAGTTCCAGAGTGTCATGCCCTATCTGGTGTGGGATCCAAAGGACCCCGACGCCACGACGGGCGTCTATGCCTTCAACGGCCAGACTTACAACAAAGTCAAGTCCGTCCCCGGCTGCATCAACGAGCTGAAGATGATTCTCAACTGGAACGAGGCTCCCTTTGATGAGGCCTACTACAAGGACCATGAGTTCGTGGCCGGCGACGCGATGGAACTGTCCAAGCATGGCGTCCACGCGGAGTACCTGCCGGTGCTGAAGGCCCTTAAGGCCGAAATCAAAGCTTACCTCGACTGGGCGCAGCCGAAGCTGGATGCCGGCACCCCCGAGGCTCAGCTCGCCCTTTTCTCCACGCTGAACCTTCACATCTTCCAGACGTACTACGGCGGCCTGCGCCAGAGCGCGGACAAGAGCCAGTGGATCTATGGCGATGTAAACCTGGTCAAGCAGTTTATCGAGGGCGGCCAGGGCCTGAAGGAGTGGCTGGAGTCCATGGGCTCCACTTTCGTAGAGGACGGACAGCCCACGCTCATTGGCGCCCTGTGGTATCGTGAGAACGAGTTTATCGGGGCTAAGGTGGACACCGACGGCGACGGCAAGGCTGAGGAGTACCCGGGACGCTGGGGCGCGTACTTCGTGGCGCCTCGCACCGCGTTCCTGAAGGCGAACAAGGCCAACCAGATTATGCTCAGGACGACGGCCAGGGAACTTATCAAGGAAGGCGCCCGTGTGGTGGGCGTCAAGGCCGTCCGCTTCGACGGCACTCCGGTCACGGCCTACGCCACCAAGGGCGTCGTCATCGCCACGGGCGGCTTTGCGGCCAACATTAAGAAGGTCCTGAACGACAACGTCTACTGGTCGAACGAGTACCTTTCCGCTTCGACGAAGACGACGAACCGCTCCTCCCAGCAGGGCGACGGCATCTCGATGGCTCAGGCCGCGGGCGCCGACGCGACCGGCACGGGCTTCACCCAGCTCATGCCCATCTCCTGGATTGACAACGGCAACCTGGCCTTCGGCGGCGGCAACTACGCCTGCTGGATTAACCCCAACACGGGCCATCGCTTTGTGGATGAGGGCGCCGAGCGCGACGTGCTCTCCCTGGCGGAGTTCCGCAACGGCATGGAGTACAAGGGCAGCAAGGGCGTGTTCCTGGAGTTCTATAACGCCGAGCAGAAGATGCCCGCTCCCATGCAGCTTGCCGACGGCGACTTCCCCGGCCGTTACTACCGCCGCAAGATTGCCCAGCTTCCCGAGCTGTTCAAGGAACTTGGCATCAAGGCCGACCCGCAGACCGTCATCGACACCATCAAAGCCTACGACAAGGCCGTGATGACCGGAAGCGAGTTCCCGGATGTGGGCAAGGCCATCGCCTCCCGCTGCATCGGCAACGTCCAGAAGAACGAGGACGGCACCTACAAGCCGGAGACCTACGACCTTGAGAACACGCTGCTCACCGTCCGTCTCATGGCCCCCAGCACGCACCACACCATGGGCGGCCTTGTGGTCGACACGGAGCGCCACGTCCTGTCCCCGGAAGGCAAGATTATCCCCGGCCTGTACGCGGCGGGCGAGGTCACCGGCGGCATCCACGGCGGCAACCGTCTGGGCGGCAACGCCATCGTGGAGATCTTCGTATCCGGCCGTACAGCGGCAAAGGCCGTCAATGCAGACAACCAGTAAGTTTAACTTCGCAGTGGTTTGTAAAATCGGGAGGGCTGCCCTGCGGCGGCCCTCTTTTTTTGAGGTTTATCTTGTCAAAAGTTCCGTCCGACAATATAATGGACGTCAGAGATTAAGAGGAGGCAGGGAAGAGAGGTGAAGACACACAGTAACGTTGTTGCGCAAAATCGCAAAGCAAGGCATGATTATTTTATCCTTGATACCTTTGAGTGCGGGATTGTTTTGACCGGAACGGAAATTAAAAGCGTTCGTGCAGGGAACCTCAACCTTAAGGATTCTTACGCCTCTCTGGAGGATGGAGAACTTTGGCTGCTGGGGATGCACATTTCTCCCTACGAAAAGGGTACTTACTACAATCACGAACCCGAGCGCAGACGGAAGCTGCTGCTTCACCGCCATGAGCTGATTCGCCTGAGGGGGAAAATACGTGAAAGGGGCTTGACTTTAGTCCCATTGTCCGTATATATTAAGGAGGGTCGGCGTGCAAAAGTTGAGCTGGCTTTAGCTCAGGGAAAAACGACCCACGATAAGAGGGATGCCATCGCCGACAGAGATGCCCGGCGGGATATTGCACGTGCAGTGCGCCGCAATGGGCGCTATGATGATTGATTGGGGGCGACAGGTTTCGACGGCGCGTGGAGGGTCTGATGGAGCAGGTCGAGTTACGTCCGTAATCCTCGCTAAACATTCGGGCAAAAAATAACTGTCGATAACGACTACGCATTGGCGGCTTAGTGCCGTTCACGTCAACGGATGAGCTTTTCCGTCGGTTCGCCGGAGACGTTATTCAGGCGGATGCTCTGCTTTTCGTCGGATCTTGCGGAAGTGGAAAAGATTAGAGGTCTTGGAAGAGGAAAGGCCGTTTTCTGCCGACCCCTCGACGACAATTAAAAGGAAACTAAACCTGTAGCGCCATCACGGCTGGCCCACGTCGGACGGGAGTTCAATTCTCCCCGCCTCCACCATTATGCAAACCAAGAGCGGAAGGGGATATCCCCTTCCGCTCTTTTTCTGTTTACTTTCCCTTGCTCTCAATCGCGTGGTTCTGAGCAATCAGGTCGATAAAGACAAGATCCTCGTCTTCATCGTTCCGGAGTCCGTGCGATTCGCCTGCAACGGCAATCGTTACGGCTTTAGGTCCTACAACCGTCTCCTTGCCGTTCCCGTCCGTGAAAACGCCCTTGCCGGAGATGATAATATAGGTGTCCTCGTTGTTCGCATGCCCGTGGACGCCAATACTGTCTCCCTTCTTAAGCGTCATGAGCCCAATTTCCTTGATGGCCTGATCCTTCGTGGCCTGCTCCCTTCGGAACGCAAACTTGCCGTACAGCGTGCCTACTCCCGTCTTACCAGCCTTCTCCACATTTTTGTCGAACAATACCGACTTGGGGAAACACTGAGGCGTGGGGTTTTTCGTAATGGCGTCGAGGTCGGCCGCAGCATTTTTAGCGATGATATCCAGAAAAACAAGATCTTCAGCGAAGAGGTTGGCCAGTCCATGAGCCTGCCCGGGACGGGCGATGGTCATGTCCCCAGGGCCAACCACCCAGGCGTTCCCCTCCCCGTCCGTAAAGACACCCTTGCCGGAGATGATCAGATAGGCGTCCTCGTTGTCCTTGTGCGCATGGGTTCCAATGAACTCCCCATGCCGGAGCGTCATCCAGCCGATTTCCTTGATGGCATCGTCTTCCAGAGCAGCGTCCCGCGCAAAGGCGAATTCGCCATGCAGCGTTCCCTTGCCCCCTGCAACGTTCTGTTTGTCCAACACCGTCAGCTGATCCTTCGTGTAGCACTGCCCGTGTTTCACCGGGGCAGCCAGAGCGGAAGCAGCCCAGAACAGCCCGAACACACACGCAAAAAACAAAAACTTCCTCATTTGAAAAAACCTCCTTTTAGTAATTTCAGGAACAATTGACAGAAAAGAATTATTCCCGGAAAAACAGTTTTCACATCTGAAATGTGCTGGAGATTGATTAAAGGGGACCAGGGAGGCCCCCTTAGTGCCACAGATTAAATTTGTAATTTACGCCATCGGCTTGAGGGAATTGGTGTAAATCCTCCTGACACGCTCAGGCGATGAGGGAACCGGCGCGCACCCCAGCAGCCCGGAAAGGGACGGCGTCTCCTCCGTCAGTTTGACCAGCGGCTCAATATCCGCCTCGGTGAAGCCAACATCAGTCAGTTTCTGGGGAACACCCACGGAAGCCAGCCAGCGCTCCACCCCTTTGGCCGCAGCCTCAGCCTCCTCCGGCTCACCGTCCAGTCCCGGAACGATAGGAGCCAAAAGCTCGGCAAAGACCTTCGCGCGCGCGGGATAGCATTCCAGCACCACAGCGGGAAGCAGGATGGCAAGGCCCAATCCATGGGTGAGGTCGGGCTTCATTCCGGAAAGCGGATGCTCCATGGCGTGGGTATAGTGAAGCAGGCCGTTATCAAAGCTGGTTCCGGCAATCATGGAAGCGTAAAGCAGAGCGTAGCGTGCCTTCAGGTCCTCCGGGTTGCGAAGGACTTTGGGCAGATACTTGGCAACCAGCCGGACTGTTTCAATGCCAAAAGCTATGGAAACAGGATTGGCAACAATGCTCGTCGCAGCCTCAACAACGTGATTCACCGCGTCAATGGAGACATAGCGCGTCTGGTCCGGGGAAAGCTTCGTCATCAGCGCAGGGTCATCAATGGAATACAGCGGATAAATGCAGTCATAAGCAATAGCCGGCTTGAAGTTCAGGTGCGGGATGGTGGCAACAGCAAAGCGATCAACCTCGGTCCCTGTCCCATGCGTCAGGTTGATGGCAATCATGGGAACTGCATGATCAGGAGTGAATTTGAAGGTATAGAGATCCTCGGCGGTCTTGTCAGGGTAGGCCAGCAGGATGGCTGCGCTCTTGCCCGCATCAATGGGGCTTCCGCCGCCAATGCCGATTACTGCCCCAGCTTTGTCCTTTTTGGCCATTGCCACGGCCTCGTCAATCGCTACGGTCGTCGGGTTCGGCGTAACTTTGTTGTAAAGCGTGATGCTCACACCGTGCTTTTTGCAGGCCGCTTCAACATGGTCCCACGCACCGGTGAGCTTATAGGAACGCCCTCCGGTCATGCAGAGCACCTGACTGACACCACGCTTCTTCAGCTCTTCGACGATACCGTCAATCTTCGCGATAGCCCCGGGGCCCACGTATGCCGTTGTTTTGAGACGAATTTCAGAAACCGTGTTCATGTCAAAATAGTTATCCCACATTGAACAAGTTGCCTCCTTTAAAATTGGAGCCTCTTCACTTTGAGCCGGAGGCTCCTGATTACCTGTGGATTTATTTACAATAAGGTTATTATAAATCAATCTGATTTATTTTGGAATAGTCAAAGAGATAAAGAATTTTCTATTAATATATAATATAATAAATTCTTACTTTAATTCCATCATTCCGGCAACAATAGAATGTGTATTTTGCTCCCGCTCCCCATGAAAAAACCGGAGGGCATTTCACGCCCTCCGGTTTTTGGGTCATGCTACCCGTTACTTCATCTCGAAGCTGCCAATGATACCGCTCAACTCCTGAGCAGCCTCAGGATCGGCGGTGGTGATGACCACAACCATGTAGACGGTATCCGCCAAATCCTTGACAAGCGCGTTGCTCTCCACCTCGGAGCCCTGGGCAGTGAACGTGAAGGTGTAATCGCCGTCTGCATCCGCCTCAGGCGTGGAACCGCCAAGCTGCTGTGACCATGCAGCCGCCAGAGCATCAAGAGTGGCACCGCCCTTATCGCTGAACGTCACAGAACCGGAAGCGGTTTTGTCGTTCTTAATAAAGCTCACAACCTCCATCTTCTCCGCCGGGGTCTGCATGGAGGCCGTCCAGCCGTCAGGAATATCGAACGTGTAGTCACCGAAATCCTGAACCGCC
>JAIKZX010000065.1 GCA_024681935.1 Fretibacterium sp. | reverse complement strand
GACACCGCCGATGCCCTGGCCGCCGCCATCACGGGCCTGGCGCTGGATAAAACAGGAGGAATGCTGTGATTCGTTCCCTTAACGGCACGGTGCTGAGCGTGACGGAGAACTCTGTTCTGCTGGACGTGAACGGATTGGGGTTCGATGTGTTGTGCTCGCGGGCCGCGGCGGGGCTTTGCCGTGCAGGGGAGACCGTTCGGCTGATTGTCTACCTCCAGATATCGGAGGCGGGGATAGCTCTTTATGGTTTTGCCTCGGAGCGGGAGCGGGAGCTCTTCCTCAAGGTGACGGGGATCAAGGGCGTTGGCGGCCGGACGGGTATGGCCATCCTCTCCGTTTTTTCGGTAGACGAAGTGCTGCGGGCTGTGTCTCTGGCGGACGCGGCGGCTTTTACCCGTGTGCCCGGCATTGGGAAGAAAACGGCGGACCGGCTGTGTTTCGAGCTGAGGAACCTCCTGCCGGATGGTGTGATGGACTCCGTTCCCGCGGCGGGAGGAGCGCCATTGACTCCCTCGCGGGCTTCGGACACGGTAGCGGAAGCGCTGCAGTCTCTTGGTTTCTCTCAGGCGGACATCAGCTCAGTCCTTGCGCTCCTGCGTGCGGCACAGGGAGAGGACTTTGACCGCATGGACGAGGAAAAGCTGTTGAAACTCGCGCTGAGGGAGCTCCATAAGGGAGGACGGTAACGTGGCAGATAACGAGACCATTCAGCCTCGGGACACGGGGGATCTGATATCCGGGACCCCGCGGATTTTTTCTGCCCCTCGTTCACCGGAGGAAATGACAGTCCGGCCCCGCTCCCTGTCGGATTTCATCGGGCAGGAGAAGCTGCGGAAAAAGCTGCGCATCTATATCGACGCGGCGAGGGGAAGGGGCGAGCCGCTGGACCATATCCTCTTTTACGGCCCCCCGGGCCTGGGAAAGACGACGCTTGCCGGCATCATCGCCCAGGAGATGGGCGGACAGCTCCGCACGACGACGGGCCCGGCCCTGGAGCGTGCGGGAGACCTTGCGGCCATCGTTTCCAACGTCGAGCGCAACGATGTCCTCTTCATTGACGAAATCCACCGGATGCCGGCCCAGGTGGAGGAAATCCTCTATCCGGCGATGGAGGATTTCGTGCTGCATATAGTGGTAGGCAAGGGGCCGCTGGCCAAGACCATCGGCCTCACATTGCCGCGTTTCACGCTCTGTGGGGCTACAACGCGGCTTGGGCTGCTGACCTCGCCGCTCCGGGCCCGGTTCGGCATCACGGAGCAGCTGGACCTCTATGAACCTGAGGAGCTGGCGCGTATTGCCCTTCGTGCGGCAGAAGTAATGAACGTGCGGGTGTCGGAAGACGCGGCCCTTCAGATTGCAAACCGGGCGCGGGGTACGCCGCGGGTGGTCCTTCGCCTCCTGCGGCGGGTGAGGGACGTGGCGGCCGTCCAGGGATCCGGTGATGTGGACGCGAAGATTGCCGTCAGGGCGATGGATATGCTGGATATTGACGCTCAGGGACTGGACGAGGGGGATCGACGCATCCTTCGGACGATCATTGAGCTCTTCGAAGGGGGCCCTGTTGGGCTGGGGACAATTGCTGCAGCCCTGAACGAGGACGCCCAGACGATTGAGGACATCTACGAGCCCTATCTGATTCAGAAGGGGCTGATTGAGCGAACCCCGCGGGGGCGGCGTGCCACCCCCGGCGCTTACGCTTATCTGGGGCGTCCTGCGCTCATGAAGGAAGACGGGCTGCGCCTGCCTTTTGAGGAGGAGTGAGCGTGTTGATTCAGAATATGACCGTGCTGAGACGGGGGTTGATGGCTTTCCTGTTATGCCTCATCCTGGCCCCCGCGGCCGGGGCAAGGGACATTTATGTGAGGCTCTCTCAGGCGGGGAGGTTTTCCATCGCCTCGGATGGGAACCTGACGCTGTCGGGCAAAGGAAAAACGGTCAAGCTGGGGAAAACCGCGTCACTGAGTGTGAAGGGCGGCAGGATGACCGTGGGAAAAACGTCTCTCTCCCTGCCCGTGCGCATCACGAGCAAGGGGCTTCTTCGATTCAACGGCCGGAAGTACCGCGGGGCTTTTATGGTGACGCAGAAGGCCGGGCTGATGAACGTGCTGGACGTCGAGGAGTACCTGCGCGGCGTGTTGCCCGCTGAAGTGGGGTCCGACTGGCCCCCGGAGGCTCTTCGTGCTCAGGCCATCATCTCCCGCACCTACGCGCTGAGGCAGAGCCTGAGCCGGGCAAAAAAAGGCTATGACGTGGTGGACAGCGTCAGCGATCAGGTTTACCGCGGGGCCGGTGTCGAAACGGCAAGGACGAACCAGGCCGTGTCCAGCACGGCGTTTCTCATCGTGGCCTATGGGAAGGAGCTTGCTTTTACGCCCTTCCACTCCGACAGCGGGGGATACACGGCGAACAACGCGCATGTGTGGGGAGCGAAAATCCCCTATCTGACCGGCGTTGCCGAGCCCGTTGCCTACACATCGCCGAATTCCACCTGGTCCGCAAAGATATCCCGCAGGGCGGTAGAGAAGGCCGTAGCGAAAGCCGCCGGGGGAAAAAATATCGCTCCTATCACTGAGGTGCGTGTCTCTGAAGTGGATAAGGGCGGACGGGCCGTGAACATGACCTTCGTTGGGAAGAAGGGGACCCGGACCCTCAGGGCGAGTCAGTTTCGCCTGGCAGTGGGGGCAAAACTCCTGAAGAGCACGATGCTGAAGCCCTCGGCCTCAGCGGCCTCGAAGAGAGCTGCCGCGCCCAGGCCTCAGGTGTCTGCCGCTTCCAGGCCGGTATCGGCGCCGGCGCGGGGGAACTCCGGCAGCCTGACGCTCGCCGAGGCCAAACAGCTCTCGGAGATGATGTCCGGCGGCACCTTCACCACTCTTGAGATTATCGATATCCTGTCGCATCCGGAGAAAAAACGGCACTATTACGATCTTGGGCTGCAAAGGACGGGGAGAAAGCCCAGTGTCGCTCCGGAGAAGAAAAAAATCCCTTCAAGGCCGGTCTCTCCCGTCAAGCCAAAGCCCTCTGCGCCTGAAACTCCTGATATACGCGGATTTCGTGTCGCCCGGTCCGGGGACAATTTCCTGTTTTACGGCAGGGGATGGGGGCACGGTGTTGGCCTGTCCCAGTGGGGCGCGCGGACGCTTGCCAAAAGCGGGTGGACTGCGGAGCGTATTCTGACGTACTATTACCCCGGAACCACGGTCAGGCGCTACCAATGAGTCTCCCCCGGACGGAGCGCTTTGTCTCTCAGGACGCGCTGTTTGATCTGAACTCCTATGACTACTCTCTCCCGGAGGACCGCATCGCCCAGACGCCGGCCGAGCCGCGGGACGCCTCCCGGCTCCTGGTCTGGAGCGTGGGGACGGGGGATATCCGGCACCGGCATTTCCGTGACATTGTGGACTATCTGCGGCCGGAGGACCTTCTGGTGCTGAACGACACCCGCGTCCTTCCGGCCCGTCTGCTGGGGACCCGCGTGCCCGGCGGGGGAAGGGCAGAGGTGTTTTTGCTCCGGCCCCTTGCCCGGCAGGAGGACGGCTCTGTGGGGGCGGACTTCAGCCTGTGGCAGGCCCTGGTCCGGCCGGGGCGGAAACTGCACGCAGGCGCGGAGGTCCGCGTGGGGGACCGGACCCTTTATGTTGAGGAGGAGGAGCCCGAAGGGATACGCCGGGTGCGTATCTCAGGGACGGACGTGCTGGCCTTCCTTAATGCCTTTGGGCACGTACCGCTGCCGCCCTACATTCACGGCGATGGGGATATGTGGCGTGCGTCCTATCAGACAGTCTTTGCCTGCCGGGAGGGATCCGTGGCCGCCCCGACAGCGAGTCTGCATTTCACCCCCGCGCTTTTGGATCGCATTGACGCTCTGGGGGTGCGCCGGGCGTGGGTGACGCTCCATGTGGGGCTGGGGACGTTCCGTCCGGTTAAGTCTCAGGATATCCGTGACCATGTCATACACGAGGAGCCCTGTGAGATTCCGGAAGCGGCAGCGGAGGCGGTGCGGGAGTGTCGGGCCCGGGGCGGGCGCGTCATCGCTTCCGGGACGACGGTCGCGAGGACGCTTGAAACCATGGCGGCGGGGGATGGGCTTATACGGGCGGGAAGCAGGGATACGGGGCTTTACATCTATCCCGGCTTTCGCTTTCAGGTGGTGGACGCCCTGATTACGAACTTCCACCTGCCGAAGAGCTCTTTGCTGATGTTGGTGGCGGCTTTGGCGGCGAACCTGGACAGCGGGCGTGAGCCCGGCGGCCCGGCTGAGGCCAGGGCGCTGAGCTCACTGCTGGCGGTCTATGAACTGGCGGTGCGGGAAGGATACCGTTTCTTCTCCTTTGGGGACGCAATGTTTATCCAACGGTGATTTTGAGCTGAGTGGGGTGCGGAAGATGAAGCTGAAACGGGGCGTTCTTGCAGGGATTATCCTGGCGGCGGTTTTCTGGGGGCTGTTGGCGGCTGGCGCTTTCTCGTTTTATTTCAAGGTCCCGGAGTCCCTGTGGGAGAGCATGATTCCCCTGCCGGAGGACGGGGAGAAAATTGCTGTCCTGATTGAGCCGGGGCTGAATGGCCGCCAGGCGGCTCAGGCTTTCGGGACGCAGGGAGCGTTGGACGGCTCCGTCTCCCGCCTGGTTTACTGGATGACGCGTTTTGGCCTGGACAGAAAAATTCGTGCGGGATATTATCAGGTTATCCGCTCCGATCCGTGGCGTCTGGCCCGGCAGCTTCGCGGAATGCGTCCCGCGCTGTTGAGGGTGACGGTCCTTCCGGGCTCGGATATTTTCTCCCTGCGCGAGGTCCTGTCGGGGGATGAGAACCCAAAGCTGAAGGACGGCAGCGATGCGCTGAGCGCGGCCATCATGGACGATGGAAATTACCCGGAGAAGATGCGCGCAAAGCTGCCGGGAGACGAAGCCTCACGGATTGCTTTGCTCAAGCCGGAGACCTACCTTGTCGTCGAGCGGACGCCCCGGGAGCTGGTGAGGGCGGCGAGCTCTGCGTGGTGGGACCAGTGGGGGGACTCAGCGGATATTCTGGCGGGAGGGAAAGTCCAGGAGACCGCCATTATTGCCTCGATGGTGGAGCGCGAGGTGCTTCACGACTCAGAGTGCCGGACGGTAGCCGGCGTGATTCACAACCGCCTGCGGAAGAAGATGCCCCTCCAGATTGATGCGACGGTCGTCTATGCCTGGAAACTGAAGGGACGGAAGCTGACGCGCGTGCTGAACAAGGATCTGGAGGTTGAATCATCCTACAACACCTATCGTATATCAGGGCTCCCGCCGCGCCCGATATGTGTTCCCGGCGCGGCGGCGTGGAACGCGGCCTTTAAGCCGGGGACCAACGATTATCTTTACTATGTGGCCGGAAAGGACGGCTACCACTATTTTTCGAAGACATACGCCGAACATCTCCGCAACGTGAAAAAGGCGAGGGAGAGATGATGAGGGAGGTCTGTGGGTCATAATGCACAACAGCAAGCGAAAGCATGAACTCCTCAGCGATGAGGTTAAGCGCGGGGAGAGAAAAGCTCGACGCCGCCAATTCCGCCGGGGAAACTGGTGGGAATTAGTTGTCTTTTTATCTGTTGGCCTTGCGGTCTACCTCATTCTTGCCATTCTCGATATCTCCCTGGTGGGGGAGGCGGGGCTCGAGTGGGGTAGTTACATGAGGATGTCCTGGGGAGGAGCGCTGCTCGTCCCCCTGCTGTTTTGGCTATACCTGTGCCTGGCCCGGCTTGCCCGCTTCCGCGTGCCGCACCCGCTGGGCCAAATTCTGGGGACGATACAGCTCTACTTTTCCCTGGCCTTCATGCTGGGGATTGCCCGCTGTACGGGCTGGAACCCGGGGTGGGCCATCTCCGAGCCCGGCAGGGCCGGCATGGTGCTGGCGCGTTTCTTCCTCCTGAACCTGGGGGCACTGGGGGCAATCCTGGCCGCCATGGCGTCCTTCCTCCTGGCTGCGTTCTTCTTTGGCTGGCGCGCATTTGCCTTTTTCTTCTTCTCGAATACGGAGGCTGAGCCCTTACGGCGCCAGCATTCCCCCAGTCAGGAGCAGGCATCTCAGCCAGAGAAGCCTGAGGACATTCTTTCTTCCCTGCGCTGCAATCCCGTCAGTACTCCCTTTGACCCGCTTGACCCGGCGAACTTTAAAATTGATAAGGAAAATAAAGAGGAGATGGCGAAAAGGGAGTATGAGGAATGGCTTGAGTCCTTTGCGGAGATGGCAGAGCCTCAGAGGGAACCTCAGGCTGAAATTCAGCCGGAACCGGAACCGGTCCTCCCTCCTTTGCCTCCCAAAGACACCGAGACAAAGGCCGCTTCTCCCCGTCCTGAACCCCGACCGGAACCCCGTCCTGAACCCCGGCCGGCCCCCCGTCCTGAACCCCGGCCGGAACCCCGGCCGGAACCCCGGCCGGAACCCCGGCCGGCGGAGGAGGCTGCCCCCATACTCCATGAGCAGGAGGAATCCCCCGCCCCTTCACAAAACCCGGAGGCGGGGAATCCCCAGCGCTCTGCGGTGCAGATATTGGACGACCTCCTC
>JAIKZX010000061.1 GCA_024681935.1 Fretibacterium sp. | reverse complement strand
CCGGGTGCCGTGTCAACCTGCATGAGGGTCCGCTTGAGCAGATTCTTAAACACCGTCAGATTCATCGGCGTGTCGTCCACCATCAGCACCACCGCGTCCGGCGCCGTGAACTTCTCTCTGTCCTTTTTTCGCTCCGAAAGCGACAGGCTGCGGGCAGCCTTGTAATTGCCCATCTTTTCCCACTTCACAACCTTCTGCCGGAGACGGAAGGAGAAGGTTGACCCCTTGCCGTAGACGCTATCCACCTTCAGTGAGGTCCCCATCATCTCCAGCAGACTCTTTGTGATGTTCATGCCGAGCCCCGTACCCTCGATATTGCGGTTGCGCTTTTCCTCGATGCGCTCAAACTGTGAAAAGAGCTTCTCTATATCCTCAGGTTTGATGCCAATGCCCGTGTCGCTGACCGAGAAGTCCAGCAATACACCTTTCGGGTCATCCGGTATCCGCTCATAACCAATGTGGAGAGTGACGCTGCCCTTCTCTGTGTATTTGACGGCGTTGGTGAGGAGGTTGGTAACCACCTGTTTGATGCGCACATCGTCGCCGTTGAGCAGCTTTGGGGTATTTTCATCAAAATCAAGCCTGAGCAGCAGTCCCTTTTTGTCCGCCCTTGCCTGGATCATGTTGACAAGATCGTTGATAAGGGACGACAGTTCGTAGTCAACGGGGACAATCTCCATCTTCCCCGACTCGATCCTGGAGAAGTCAAGAATGTCGTTGACAAGGCCCAGCAGCGTGTTGCCCGCCGTACGGATGTTCTCGGAGTACTCTATGATGTTTTCTTCATCGCTTTCGCGCAGAATCATCTCGTTCATGCCCAGCACCGCGTTGATGGGCGTGCGGATTTCATGTGACATATTCGACAGGAATGCGGACTTTGCCCTGTTTGCGGTTGCCGCAATCTCGGTCTGCCGCCGCAGCATCACGTTAATCGCCTGTCTGTATTCATCCATTTCGTTACTGACCACGAAAGTGTGAAGCAGACAGGACCCGAGCATATAACCGATGGTATACAGCGGAAGGAAGGGATATCGCAGCTGGATGAGCAGAAGAACTGCCACAACCAGTCCAAACAAAAAAATCGTCCGATACCGGTTTTTGGCCGCCCCCTCCGTCCGCAGCATCGCTCTGGAGGTATAGGCAGAAGTCAGCAGAAGCAGCAGGATCTGGAACAAAAGCTGGATATGTCTTGCGGCACAGGCATGATATGCCCCGTTTTCATCAAACCAGAACAGAACCGGCGTAAAACAGTTGATGATGGTAATCGCCACAACAGCCGAAAAGAAAAATCGCCCCGCATGAAAAAGAAAGCGGCTGAAGACATTGTCATCGGCCAGATACACCACTACATACTTTGTCCACAGCAGCACCCCCACAGCCATCGCGACGTAATATATCACGGTGTCCACGAAAAGCAGGGTTGTAAGATTCATACTGTCAAGGATGCCCCACAGGATGTCGGTAATGTAATACGCCATGATGCCGTATAAAAATTTTCTGTATATCCCTATGTCGGGAAATTTCTGGCTGTCTTCGCTGCCAAAAAGAATGTCATAGTTCTCGATGATAAGAATCACAGTGGCAAGCAGCCCGATTAAAGCATACCAGAGCATATCTTTGGCCTCCTCCTATAATATCCATACTGCCTTAGTTCATGCTCTCATCTGCATAACACGTTAATCCGGTCCCAATCAAAGCTGCGTGCCGCGGCACGAAGCTGCTCCACACGCTCTTTCTCGCCCTCCGGGACGCGGAAGCCGTCCAGATAGTCCAGCGCGTACATTATGCTGTCAGCGTCAAGACTTGCCGTAAACTCCCGGATGGACTCATACGCCTCGCGCAGCTCTTCTTCGGAGATAAGCGGAAGGGCCTCTTTGCTCCGCGCCTCCTGTGCCGGTGCGTAAAGCGGCGACAGCGCCTCACCCAGCGCACGGTAACGCGCCAGAAGGCCGTCAAGTTCCGCGTCCAGTGCCGCCTCGTCCCCCGCCTTTCCCGCAAACTCCAGCTTCTCCGCCAGCGTCCCCAGTTTCTCCGCTCCGATGGCCCGCGACGTGCTCTTCAGCGCGTGGACCTTGATTGTGGTGTTGGCAATGTCACGCGCGCGCCAGAAGTTCTCAATCTCCTCCGCGTTCGCCACCGTGTTTTCGCCGTAAATCTTCAGCGTCTCAAGATAGCCTTCTCCTCCCCCACAGTGCTTCAGGCCGCTTTCCGGGTCAATCTCCCCAATCTCATGCAGCCACTCCGGCAGTTCGACGGAGGGCTTTTCCTCATGGGCGGCGTCATCGCCGCCCTGCATGATCAGTTTTTCCTTCGGCAGATAGCTGATCATCATTTCCTCAAGTTTTTCGGAATCTATCGGCTTGGTCAGATAGTCGTCAAAGCCCTCCTCAAGATACTTCTCCCGCGCGCCGGAGATGGCGTTTGCCGTCAGGCACACCGCGGGCGTCTTCAGGTTCGGATTGTCCGCCGCGGCCCGCAGTTCATGCAGTGTCTCGATGCCGTCCTTCTCCGGCATCATGTGGTCCAGGAAGATGATGTCGTACTTTTTCTTCTGCGAAAGCGCCAGTCCCTCATCGCCGCTTTCCGCCGTGTCGACCTGAACCCTTGTCTGTTTCAGCAGGTTCCTGAACACCATCAGGTTCATCGGCGTGTCATCCACCATCAGCACCACCGCGTCCGGCGCCGTGAACTTCTCCCTGTATTTCTTCCGTTCCGAGAGCGACGCGCGGTGGTCTTCCTCATAATCGCCAAGGGGCTCCCAGCTGATCACCTTCTGCCTCAGGCGGAAGGAGAACCTCGACCCCTTGCCGTACACGCTCTCCACCTCCAGCGAGGTCCCCATCATCTCCAGCAGGCCCTTTGTGATGTTCAGCCCCAGGCCCGTGCCCTCGATGTTGCGGTTGCGCTTCTCTTCTATGCGTTCAAACTGCGAAAAGAGCCTTTCTATATCCTCAGGCTTGATGCCGATGCCCGTGTCGCTGACCGAGAAGTCCAGAAACACGCCTTTCGGGTCGCTCGGAACTCGTTCGTAGCCGATGCGGAAGGTGACGCTGCCCATCTTTGTGTACTTGACGGCATTGGTGAGGATGTTCGTAATCACCTGCCGGATGCGCACCTCGTCGCCGTTGAGACGCCTTGGTGCCTTTCTGTCAAAAATGAGTTTGAGCTGCAGTCCCTTTTTGTCCGCCCTCGCCTGGATCATATTGACCAGATCGTTGATGAGGGAGGAGAGTTCGTAGTCGGCGTTGATGATCTCCATCTTGCCCGCCTCGATCTTGGAAAAGTCGAGGATGTCGTTGACGAGGCCCAGCAGCGTGTTGCCCGCCGTGCGGATATTTTCGGAGTACTCAATCACTTTCTGCTCGCTGCTCTCGCGCAGGATCATCTCGTTCATGCCCAGCACAGCATTGATGGGCGTGCGGATCTCGTGTGACATATTGGACAAAAACGCGCTCTTCGCCTCATTCGCCGCGGCCGCTAATTTGGCCTTCTCGTCGAGAGTCTGCGCAAGACGTTCTCTGTCATTATAACTGGTGATGATAAGGATCGCTATGAAAACGATCAAAAGTGACACAATGATTGTAAAGGACAGCATATCCCTTAACTGCTTGAAAGCGGACGTCGCGTCAAACACGGATATGCAGAGCCAGTCATTCGCCACGGGAACCATATAGGCGATATACTCCACGTTGTTGAACTCAAACGAAAAGAAATTCGTTTTAGATGAGCGAAAACTTTCGACAAGGGTGCTGCCAAAGGTGCCGTCTTCGCTTATATAGGTTTTGCCTACTTCCGAACTGTCAGAGTGCGCAATAACACGGTATTTCCTGTCAAGAACAATCTCCATGGCCGACTCGCTCCGCGCGGCAAGCTCCTCTGTGATGTACTGCAGACGATCCATGAAGAAATCAATCGCAATGACGCTTTTGCCATCGCAGAGCATCTTGGAAAGCGTAATCACGATGCTATTCGTCCTTGCGTCAAGATAAGGATCAATAACGGCCATCCGTCCGATGTTTCCCCTTGCGCCGACGTACCACGGACGATTGGCAGGGATATAAGCGTTGTCCGGCACCCAGCCTGATCCGTCGAGAAACCTTCCATTAATTAAGCCGTACAGTCCGTCGGAATTCCCCGACATGATGCTGGAGATGGCGATAGACTGATTGCGAAGATAATCAAGTATTTCGTCATACGACCGTCCGTCACGAATCATGATATCCAGCGTGCGGCACGCCGCCCTCATGATGCTTGTGCCCTCAGAGAGGTATTTATCAATCTGATGCGAGGATTCCGCGGCGCAGAGCTCCCCGTTCTTGATAATCTTCCTGCTTATCTCGGTACGCAGCATGGCATAATAAAGAAGGATTATACTCATAAAGGACAGGACAAGCAGCACGGACAGCGCGATGCTCTGCGGAGTGGATTTTGTGATTTTCCATTTACCTTTCTTCATCATGCGATTCTCCCTCCACAGGCATTACCTTATTGTTGTGACGTCGATTCCAAACCATTTTTTTGATATTACCGCCAGCGTCCCATCAAACCTCATGCCGCTGAGTACCTCCTGCACCTTGTCCCGCAGGTCGATGTCACCTTTTCTGAACCCTATCGCCAGCTCGTCCTCGCCCAGGGTATCGCCAAGGACGAAATACCTCTCGGGGCTTGCGTCCATGAAATAATACGCCACCGTCCCATCCACGAGACCGGCGTCCAGTTTCCCTTCCTTCAGCTGACGCAGAACCTCCAGATTGTCGTCATACACGGAGAAAATAACATCTTTGCTGATAACGGACCTATTGATTGCCGTCTGCATCGATGCGCCGTTCTGCACGCCAATCCTCTTGCCCTTGAGGTCGCGCACTGACATTATCCTGCTATTGCCCGGGACCATAAAGACAAGGTCCTCTTTGATATATACTTCTGACATTGCCATCCCCCTGGCAGACGGGCTCTGCAGCGAAACACTGCCAATGCAGTCTATTGTTCCCTCGTCCAGCGCATCTTGCTTGTGGCCCCAATGGACGGGCCGCGTGACGAGCCTGACGCCCAGGCGGTTGCAGAGCACCCGGAACATGTCAGGGTCAAACCCAACAATCTCCCCCGTGCTGTCGGTAAAACTCAGGGGCGGAAAGTTCGCGTCAAGGCCCAGGACGAGCTGGCCGGCGTCAAGCACCTTTTGCAGAGAGCCGTCGCTCCGGCGATCGTTCCCCGTGTTGCCCTTCCCATAAAACGCGACTATCAGCACCATCACCACAGCGATAAGCTCAGCCAACAGTTTTAAAAGACTTATGAGTGCCGATTTGCTTTTTATATTCATATATGTTTTTACCTCTTCGCTTTCCCGCACGGGGCGTATCCCGCCGCCGTTCGTGATGTTTGTACAAAGCTTCTACTATATTCTAATAATAATCTAATTGTGAAGAAAAATGCAAGAGGGGGCAGCAAAAAGAAGAGCGGGGCGTGGAAGTCTCCGGCGGCGGTGCGGCACCAGGCCGCGGCTTATCACAGAAATGACTGCAGCTATACGTCAGGAGCGCGGAGGGGCTTACTCCCCCCCGCGCTCCTGACAGAATACGGCAACCCTCTGCACACTGACGCGGCCCGCTGGTCCCGGGCGGACGGGCCCGCCCGGCTATGCCGGAGCAGGACCTGGGCGCCTTGTGAAGGGTGGTGATGGTTTCATCATCGCTCCTGAAATTAAAATGTTAATACCCCATTGCCCTGACCATGACAGCGTCAAACTTTTGTCCCTTCCCGTCCACATAAAGGACTTCGGGGGCTTCGCCGGCCGGGCTGTACTGCATGAGGGAAGCCACCCCGCTGGCTGCCGGGGACCCCAGCTGCGCATCCTGGGCCTCTTTGGTCGTGAGGCCATACTTCGCCATGATGGGGCGCAGATTCCTCAACAACACAATGCCGGACTGGAAATTTGTGTAATCCTTTTCCCCGGCTTCCTGTACGCAGCGCTCAAATTCTTCACCAGACATGTTCTGCTTCCTCCCGTCAGTTTTTCTTAGCGTTGTTTGCGTCGGCCTTTCTTGGACGGCCCCGCTTCTTTCCCGTTTTTTTGCCCGCGTCGGCTGTGACGGCCGCCACGGCGGTGGTTTTTGCCGCTTTCACAGCAGGCCTGCGCCCTTTTCTGACGGTCTCTTTCGTGCCACTGGTTTTCTTTGTTTTCACTTCCCCCGCAGCAACCGCAGATGCCGCAGCGGCCTTCACTGTTCGACGGGTTTTCTTTTTGGGACCCTTTGAGGCCTCCTCGCTCCTGGCCCCGATGCTTTCAGCGGACGCGGCCTTTGCGGAGGATTTGACCGCAGATTTTGTTTTTGTCGTTTTTGTCGTTTTTGTCTTTTTTGTTGTTTTTCCTGCACGTTTCGGGGCCTTTTCAGGCGTCATGGGGGCAGGTGTGTTTTCCGGCGAAAGCAGTTTTGTGAGCGTTATTCCAAAGACCTCAGCCATTATCACAAGCTGTCTTAACGTGGGATTGAAGTTTACGCGCCCGTTTTCCCAGCGTGAGAGGGTGGCGGGGCTGGTTCCAAGACGTCTGGCAAGATCCGTCTGTTTAATATCACGTTCTTCCCTGTAAAGCTTCAAACGTTGGACAATAGGCTTTGAATTAAACATAAGGTACGCTCCTTATATGAAATGATTAAGAAGATTATAATAAATCTATTATTATTTCGTCAATAACAATTCATCGGTTTTTCTGCCGTATGTGATACAATCATGAAAGTCTTTTTGATGCGGGAGGAATGTTTAATGACCAAAGCGGAGTTTATCGGTGCTGTCGCTGAAAAAGCAGGGTTGAGCAAGAAGGATACGGCCAGCGCGGTTTCGGCTGCCTTTGAGCTTATCAGTGACACGTTGGCTAAGGGAGAGAAGCTGACCTTTGTCGGATTTGGAACGTTTGAGGTTCGTGAGCGCGCGGCGCGCGAGGGCCGCAACCCGCGGGACCCCGGCAAGACAATCCACATCCCGGCGAAAAAGGTCCCCGCGTTTAAGCCCGGGAAGGACCTTAAGGCAAAGGTGGCGCGTTAATCCGCTGCCCGGCCCCTGTCTCACACAACTTCTGTGGGGGCAAAACCCGTCAGCGCAAAGGAAGTGCCTGGAGAGCAGACAGGCAGCAGAACACCTCCGCAATTGTGGCCGACGACATGGAACTGTCTGACCAGCTCCATGAAAAACGTCCGTTAAGAGGACGGACGCTTTTCAAGCCAGGCCATTTGGTGGAGGAAAGGCCTTACATCCTTTGCGGGAAAATCAGGGAGACTGTCTGAAACACAGTCTCCCTCTTTTTTTTCAACAACGAGGGCCGATGCTGAATTTTACGGGCCCGGCACTTCCTCCGGCCGGGACGCGTCAGGTACGAAAACGGATGGAAGGTCATGGA
>JAIKZX010000050.1 GCA_024681935.1 Fretibacterium sp. | reverse complement strand
AGACTGGATCACCACTACTTTGGAGCTATCCCGGCGCGGGTGCTGAGCTACATGGAGGACGTGGAACGGGACCTTGCGCGTCTGGGGATATCCGTCCTGGCGCGGCACAATGAGGTGGCCCGCTGCCAGTTTGAGTTCGCGCACCTGTTCTCCGACGCAAACACAGCCTGCGACCAGAACCAGATTTTGATGGAAACCATGAGGCGGCTTGCCCGTCAGCACGAGCTGCGCCTGCTGTTCCATGAGAAACCCTTTGACGGCATGAACGGCAGCGGCAAGCACACCAACATCTCCCTGATGGACAGCGAGGGACGCAACCTCCTCAAACCCTCCAACAACCAGCGGCGCAACGTTATCTTCCTGACGTTCCTGTCCGCTTTGGTGCTGGGCGTTTCGAAGTTCCACAGCCTGCTTCAGGCATCCATCGCCAACGCCGGCAACCTGTTCCGCCTCGGCGGACATGAGGCGCCTCCTTCCATCATCAGTGTCTACCTGGGCTCCGAACTGACGGGCCTGCTGCGGCGTCTGGACCAGGCGGATGTGTCCCTTCCGGAAAAGGGAGCGATGGACCTGGGACTGGCAAAGCTGCCCTCCATCATCCCCGAAGCCAGCGACCGAAACCGGACCTCGCCCGTGGCCTTCACCGGCGATAAGTTCGAGTTTCGCGCACCCGGCTCGTCCCAGTCCATTGCGCTGCCAGTGACGATGTTCGCCTCGCTGTGGGCCTGGGGTGTGGACCAGCTCACCCGTATGATCGAGGCCCGGAGCGCAAACGGCAGAGACCCGATGGACGTGGCGCTGGACGCCGTGAACGAGGCCATCAAGCAGGGCAGCGACATCCTCTTTGAGGGGGACGCCTACACCCCGGAGTGGCAGAAGGAGGCGAAGCGCCGCGGGCTCATCGAGGCGGAGACCATTCCCGGAAAGATCGACCTGCTGCTGAAGCCGGAGAACAAGGCCATGCTGGAGGAACTGGGGGTCTACCGGGCTCACGAGCTGGAGAACCTGCACTCCATCCGCATGGAGTCCTTCGCCACCAGCCTGGAGGTGGAGGCGGCCGTGCTCTACGATATGCTGTGGGAGGGGGTTCTGCCCGCGCTGTCCAAACAGCTCATCCTTGAGAAAAAGTCCCTGTCCGCTCTGGATGGCATGGAGTTCCCGGAAGGGCAGGTCTGGAAGGACTACATGAAGGGCCTGGGCTGTGCCAAGGCGGCGCTCATCGCGGACGCCAACCGTCTGCACGAGCTCAAGGGGAAGCTGGCCGGCATGTCCGCGCATGAGAGGGCAGACTTCCTGACGGGAACGATTATCCCGCATATGGACACGATACGCGCACGCTGCGACGCGGCGGAGCTGACCATCGCCGCCGACCTCTGGCCCTACCCCATCTATCGCAACCTGCTGTCCCTGTCGGCGTAAGGTCAGCTCATGACACAGAAGCTTTATTACGAGGACCTGTATCAGACAGAGTTTGACGCAGAGGTCCTGAGCCAGAAGGAGGTTGAAAAGGGCGTCCAGGCCGTTCTGGACCGGACGCTCTTCTACCCCGGCGGCGGCGGCCAGCCCTGTGACAAAGGGATTCTGGGCGGGCGGAATGTTCTGGAGGTCTTCGAGGAGGGGGAGGATATTGTTCACCTCCTCGACGGACCGCTCCCGGAGGGCGCCGTTCACGGGGTCATTGACTGGAACCGCCGTTTTGAGCTGATGCAGCAGCATCTGGGCCAGCATCTTCTGGCGGCCGTCCTTTTCAGCCGTTTTGAGCTTCGCACGTCGCGGATGAGAATTGAGGGTGACGACGTCTCTATGGACTTCGACCACACCTCTGTAGACGAAGAGACCGTCCGTCAGGCGGAGGAAGAGGCCAACGAGGCCGTGTGGCAGAATATCCCTGTTGAGATCCTCTACCCTGATTTTGAAGAGGTAAAACTTCATGCCCGGAAACTGCCGCCGAAAACCTCTGAGCCTATCCGAATCGTCAGGGTTGGCGATATCGACTATGTGCCCTGCTGCGGCCTGCACGTGAGGAACACCGGCGAGACGGGCATCATCAAGGTGACGTCGATGGAGAACCACAAAGGCGGCACGCGTGTCCACCTGAGATGCGGCCGGGCGGCATACCGGTGGCTTGACGTGGTATGCCGGGAGGCACGAAAGGTGCAGCTTGAGCTGACCTGCGGCCCCGATGGAATGTTTCAGCGTGTCCTGCACCTGAAGGAAGAGATTCGGGAGCTGACGTCGCGGAACGGAGAGCTTCTGGACCAGGCGGCGGCCTCCCTCGCGGAGGGGCTGCTGCGGCACGCGGAGCCTATCGGGAAGTTCGTTTTGGTTTCGCACATTCTGGCCGTCACAGGACCCGACGAGGTGAAGCGGCTTTTTCACGCCCTGACGCAGCAGCGCGGCGTCGTGGCTCTGCTGGCCGGGATAGATTCCCAGGGGGTCTCCCTGCTCTTTGGGTGCCACCGTGAAGACAAGGGTGTCGACGTGCGTGGGGCGTTTAAGCAGGCCGCGGAGATGAGCCGT
>JAIKZX010000037.1 GCA_024681935.1 Fretibacterium sp. | reverse complement strand
AGACCCGAAATCATGTAGGCCGTGGTGATAACCCGCACGTTATTGATGCCTGAAAATTTGGAGGCCTTCGCGTTGACGCCGACCAGATGGAGCCTCCGCCCAAACGGCGTCCGGCTCACGATGACGGACAGGATGACGGCGGCCAGAACGAAGATTACGAAGGGCAGCGGCACAACGCCAAAAACCATGCAGGACGCGAACTTTTTAAACGGGGCGATGGTGGTAATGGATTTCCCCTTGCCCAGCACGATGGTGATGCCATAAAACAGCTCATACGTTCCCAGAGTGGCCAGCATGGGCGGGACCCTGACGATGGAGACCAGAAAACCGTTCAGGCTGCCGCAGAGGAGGCCAACGAGCAGCGCGGCGGCGCAGGCCAGCAAAATGCCGCCGATCTGTCCCTGGGGCGCAATGCTCTTCATCAGCAGGGCAGCCGTGGCCCCGCACAGGTTTGCGATGTAGACGGTGGACAGGTCAATTCCTCCTGTGATCATCGCCATGGAAAGCCCCATCGCCATCAGGCCGTACTCCGTCAGCTGCTTCCCTATGGTCTGGAAGTTGAGGACGCTCATAAAGGCCCCTCCGCGGGTGATCCCGGCAAAGACAAGGAGGGCAGCCAGAATAATCAGCATCCTCAGGAAATCGCTGTTGATACTCATTTTTCTTGTATTCATTTCTTCTCCTCCTTCTCCGTCTCAGGGACCGCCGTCATGGACCGCGTCGCCTGGATGGCCGCGATAGAAGCGCCCAGGATGATGATGATGCCGAGAAAGACATTCTGATAATAGACGGACACGCCCACCATCGTCAGCGAATTGGACACCATCCCCAGCAGGAAGGTCCCCAGCAGGCAGCCCAGCAGGGAGCCATGCCCGCCGGTCAGCCGGACACCCCCCAGGACGATGGCCGCGATGACGATCATCTCACCGCCATAGTATTCCATCGGAGAACAGTTCCGGCACATGCAGGCGTAACAGATGCCGCCAATGGACGCGATGATGCCGTTTACGACAAACACTCCGAAGCGGATCTGATCCACCTTGAACCCCGCGCGCCGGGCAGACACCTCGTCCCCGCCAATGGCATAGATGGCGCGGCCCACCATCGTGTGATTCAATACCAGGTACGCGGCCAGATAAAGAATTATCATCACGATAAAGGCGCCGTGCAGGGAGGCCCCCAGCCCCGTCTGGGCACTGGTGACCTTGAGGATGTTCCAGTTGGCGAACCCGGCCAGAGCGTCCGGGACATTGATGCGCACGCCCTTCAGCGCTCCAAAGGCAATCCCGTAGCAGATAGAGGACGTGGAGAGCGTGACGATCAGGGCGTTAAAGTGATATTTCACGATGAAAAACCCATTGATGCAGCCGCAGACGGCACCGATCAGCAGAGCAATCAGCACAAGCACAACAGCCGGGAGAGAGGTCGTCTCCCCCAGCTTGAAAATGATATAGGTACTCATACCCGCAATCATGGGAAAAGAGACATCGGCGCCCGTGCTGACAAAGGCAAACAGCGCGCACAGGGCATAAATGGCATTGACGGTGATTGCCCGGAACAGATCAACGAGGTTGTTGACGGCGAAGAAGAGGCCGGACACTGTCTGGATGACCCCGGCGAGGAGGACAATGATCAGCGCAACGTAAAACTCGTTCTTCCCCAGTAACCTCTTAACTTTTGTATTCACAAAAAAGCCTCCTTTCCCATTACATAATTGCCCTGGTCAGGTTTTCCACCGTCAGTTCCGCGCCCGCAATTTCACCAGACATGAAACCGGAACGCATCACGATGGAGCGGTCGCACAGCCGGACGACCTCGGCCAGATCATCCGAGGCCACCACAACTGCCATCCCTGTGGAGGCAAGGTCGCGCAGAAGCTGATAAATATCGTACTTGGCTCCGATATCGACACCGACAGTGGGTCCGTTTAGGATCAGGACCTTCGGCTTGGTGGAAAGCCATTTCGCGAGCACAACCTTCTGCTGGTTTCCGCCGGAGAGCGTCTGAGCCGGGAGCCGGGAGTCCTCCGTCTTGACATGAATCTCATCCACCCAGCCGGATGCGTTTTTCTCCTGCTCCTCCTGGACCAGCAGCCCGTTTTTGGAGAACTGCGGGTAGTTGACCAGGGTGATGTTCTCCATGATAGAGATGGGCAGGAAAAGCCCTTCCGTCAGACGGTCCTCCGGGACCAGGGCGATGCCGTTCCGGGTTGCGTCCTTCACGGAGCGAATATTGACGGGCTTTCCATCGCGCAGAATCCTTCCCTTCGTCGCGCAGGTTACGCCAAAGATTGTGTTGCACAGCTCGCTGCGGCCGGACCCCAACTGCCCGGTGATGCCCAGAATCTCTCCCGGCTGTACGGAGAAGGAGATATCCCGGAATCCGGGGCCGGAGAGGTCGGAGACTTCCAGCGCTGGCTTTGACTCTGTCTGTATCCTTCCACTGGCCTGTTTATCGTTCACAAGGTGGATATTCCGCCCTGTCATATACCGGGTAAAATCCTCCTCGCTCAGCGTCTTCATGGGACCGGTGTAAACGGCCTCTCCTGAGCGCATGATGGTGATGCTGTCCGAAATCTCGTACATCTCGTCCAATTTATGGGAAACAAACAGGATGGTCATTCCCTGTTCCTTCAGTCCCCGGATAATCTCAAAAAGCCGGTCCACCTCTTTCCGGGTCAGGGCGGTAGTGGGTTCATCCAGTATCAGGAAGTTCGCCTTGGCGTAGAGGGCCCTGGCAATAGCAATCAACTGCTTGGACGCCACATGAAGCTGCTCCACCCTCGCATCCAGGTCCAGATCCAGGTTAAGCGTTTCCATGACCTTCTTTGCAATTTCACGCTGCTGCCTGTGGCTGTATATTTTTGTCTTATTCGAAAGCACGGTGTTGATTGCCAGATTTTCCTGCACCGTGAGGTTAGGAAATACGGAGAGGTCCTGATAAATGACCTGTATTCCAAGGTCGATGGAGACGACGGGAGACAGCGCGTGATAAACTTTGCCATTGAACTCAATCGTGCCGGAATCCTGCGGCTGGAAACCGGAGATAGCCTTGATAATGGTGGATTTTCCACATCCATTTTCGCCCGCGAGGCAGTGGACTTCCCCGCGTTTGACGCGCAGGTCCACGTTCTTCAGCGCGTGAACACCACCGAAAGATTTGCTGATGCCTTTACAATCCAAAATGAAATCAGACACAGAGCATCCCTCCACTTACGCAATCTGCCAGACTGCAGGTGCAATCTGGCAGATTGACGAAACACATTCCATATTAAAGCTCAGGGGGACTTTTACCGCCTCTTCCCCTCCGGCCTTACAGAACACACCCCTTAGAAGAGGCTGTCCACGTTCTCAGCTGTGCCGATGCACGGCGCGTTTCCAATCAGGCAGTTGTTGTCGCCCACAACCAGCTCAACGGACTCATAACCCGGCGCGGCGCCCTTGCCGGACAGATCGGAACCCTGGCCCACGGGAACGCCCGTCAGGATGTTGTAAGCGGTGAGGCACGCCACATAGCCGGACAGGCCGGGGTCCCAGGTGGTGACGCTGTAGATGGCCCCGTCCTTCAACTGCTTGGCATAGGAGGAGGGAACGCCCGCGGCGACGATCTTGATCTTGCCCTTCAGCCCCATCTCCTCAGCCGCCTGGGCGATGCCGCCCGCGTCCGTGGAGCAGTGGCAGATGAAGCCGGCAAGGTTCGGGTTGCTCTTGAGGACCTGCTTCGCCTGCTCATAGGCCGTCGTGGTGGATTCCTGAGATTCGCAGGTGGGAAGCTCATCGTTCAGGAGGACAAGGTCCGGGTACTGCTTCTTCATGTACTCGTACTCATGTTTAGCGTACTCCATGTGGGTAATGGAGGTCGTGTAGCCCACCATGATTGCGTAGGTCCCCTTGCCGCCCGTCGCCTTCGCCAGAGCGTCGGCCATGGACTGCCCGTACTGCGCCGCCTGGAAAGCCTCCGTGTCATAGAGGCAGTTCTTCAGGTTGGAGGCCTCGTGTCCAATCACGACGATGCCGTTGGCAAGCGCGTTCCCCAGGGACTCCTCCAGCGCGCTGGAGTCGTTGGGAACGACGATAATCGCGTCGTAGTTCTGAGTCAGCAGGGAATCGATAATCTCCAGCTGAGAGGCCGCGTCCGTCGTGGCCGGGAACTGGACCTTGGCGTCCACGCCGTAGTCCTTCGCAAAACGGGTGACGCCCTCCTCCAGGCGGGAGAACCACTCGGCGACTCCCTTGACGATGATGGCCATCTTGAACTCGGAAGGAGCCTTTTTCGAGACGAAATCCCCCGGATTATACCCGTTGAGCACCTTGTAGCCCGCCGGAAGATCCGCCGCCAGACTCATCACGCCAAACGCCAACACCATCACAAGAGTAAGCCCAATTACACGCGTTCTCATACTTCTACCTCCATATTTAAATTTTATAAAATAACCGTAGCTAAAGTATCTTCTATGAAGGTGCCTTTGTCAAGAGACGTGCCAGCCGCTACGGCCAGACTTCCTGCCATAACAGCGGCCTCTCCTCAAGCGCAGCATCGCCGCTCTCAGGCTCACGAAGCGCCACGACGGTTTCTATTCGCCGCTCCATCCCCCCCTCTGTGACGGAGGCACGGATGAGGAAGGCTCCCGCGCGCGGCGGAAAGAACCCCGCAGGCCCCCAGTCCTTGTCCGTGACCTTGCTGGAATCGTAATCCAGGTTATAAACCTCCAGCATCCCGGCATCTCCATGATAATGATGAATCCTGACTTTCTCAAAATTCGCGGGAACTGCCCGAATCTTCCGCGGAAGACGGCCAGCCTCAATCTCCGTCTGAAGCCAGTGCCGCCCCCGCGCTGTCAGCGAGGCAAGGACCGTTCCGTTCCGCAATCTTCGTTCTTCCACAACAGCTGCCTCCTGAGCCCACCAGAGACGGGAGAGCATCTCGCCCAGAAACAGGGAGGCGAAAAGGGAAAAAACCAGCGCCATACAAAGTGACATCCCCGAACGCCTCATGCGTTTTCCAGCCTCCAGGATGCGCGGGAGACACAGAGCGTGTGCTGTGTGAAGTCATTACGCCATGGGGCATCCTCCGGCCACTCCAGTGGCCGGACCGAGCCGCCCAGGGGAGCAGGGCCGCCGGCAGTAAGCACCCACAGGTCCAGGACACGAATCCCCGGCCTCCACTCTACCCACAGGGCAAGCACCCCTTCCTCGCGGGGGAAAAAGGGTGACCAGGCGGCTTCCAGCCTTTGAAAGTAAAGTTTTTTGTTCATGACGCGGAATCGTTCGTATCGAAGGAGGCAAAGCTCATTCACCGGAGGGATATCCACGGAGGCGCTTACAGTTGAGGCAAGAGACAGGAACAGCTTTCGCCCCGAGGCGAAGTCAATGTAAAATGGCATTCCGGCAAGAGGAAGCGCGCACCAGTTCGTCAGATTATTCATAGACCCAAAATAAAATCCTGTTTTGAGAATATCGGTTGCTGAATTGTTTGAGAGGAGAGAGAATTCAACTCTTCCTCCGGGATCAACGGAGGCCTCCCCTGTTCTCTTCACCACCAGTCCGGAGGGACGTCCATAGAGGAAAGCAATGCAGGTCCCCCTGAAAACGCCATCCTTTTCTTCCGCCGGGCTCATCTTGTTCGACTTTTCCCTGTAGACCGTGAGGATACGGGGGACAGACGGCACTCCGCTTCTTCCGAAGGGCCACCGGGACGCATCCTTCCGACAGGCAGAGAGCCCAAGCCCCACATGCAGCACCTTTGTCTCGAAGAAGGCAAGTACCCGCTGACCCCGTTCGTAAGCCAGAAGCCAGGCTGAAGATCGGGTAAATTCGCGCAGAAGTTCTCCCTGCCATGTGAGCATGATTATCCCCAGCACAGAGGCAAAGAACACACCCAACAGGAGCTCAACCAATGTGAAAGCCTTGTGCTGGCGCTTCACCATACCCTCGTCAGGGTGAGGGGGGTTCCCCGGGCCGGGGAGACGGTGAGGACGACCTCCCGAAGCCCCGCGCTCCCCTGACGGACCTCCCATGTGAAGCGCGGCTCCCCGCAAGGCGCCGCCTTTGGCATACCCGCAAGGCTGTTCGTTTTGGGCAGACGGTTAAACCACCACTGCGCCGCATACAGACAGTCATCCCTCCGGCGAAGCCGGAGAACGCCTGTCTGCCCGCTCCAAAGCCCCTGAAAGACCGGCAGCAGAATCAGCCCCAGGATAAACAGCGTCATGAGGAGCTCAACCAGCGTTTCGCCCCGCCTCATTCTCTCCCCTCCCGGACTGTCAGCCTGCGGACCCGGCACGGGGGAAAGGCGGAGAGGATGCCCCAATTCTTTTTCTCCACGGCCCGGCCGTCCAGCAGCACCACACGCCCGTGGTCGGAGGAGCTGCGGATCAGGCGGCCCACCGCCTGGCGGAGAAACATCCGCGCCGTGGGGAGGGTGACGCGGACGAAGCCCTTTCCCCCTTCCAGAACATCACGGGCGCGGACAAGGGGGTCACTGGGGTGAGGAAAGGGAATGCGGTCGATGATGACCTGAGTCAGCCCCTCGCCGGGCACGTCCACCCCCTCCCGAAAGGAAACGCTGCCGATGAGGATGGAGGTCTCATCCTCCGCGAAGCGCCGAAGAAGCTGGCGCTGGGGCAAATCCCCCTGAACAAGGATGGCGTAGGGCCGCTCCTTGCCCTTCATCTTCCGGGCAAATGCGTTCAGCAGCCTCAGGGAGGACAGAAGGACAAGGGTGCGCCCGCCGTTGTCATCGCACAATTTTTCCATCACACGGCACATCCGCTCGTCATAACCCTTCTCCATAACTCCAAGGCCGGCATCCACCACCAGAACCTCCATCTGCTGCCGATAGTCGAAGGGCGAGCTCACAACCAGGCTCTCGTCCGGCATGATACCCGATTCCCGGCTCCAGAAGTCAAAGGAAGCGCTGGGAGAGGAGCCGTGCCCACCGCCCGTCAGCGTCAGCGTCGCGGAGGTAAAGACGGCCTTGTCGGGGGCTTCCTTCTTCAGGACCTCCTGAATAATCTCCGCGGCGTCCACCGGTTTGCTCATCAGCGCGGCGTGCGGTCTCCCCGCAAGGCTCCCCCTGCCCGTCAGGGAGGTCTCCGCCCAATAGGCCCACTTGGGGAACTGCTCCACGGACAGACACCAGAGCAGCGAGTGTTTGAACTCCCGCACGCTGTCAATCCAGTTCATCATCTCCGCTCCGCGCGCGAGATCCCTCCGGTCACTGATGTCCCCCATCATGAAACGGTCCTCGAAGGGCCGAAGGGAGCGCAGCAGATCGTCCAGGAGGGCCACCGCGCTGCGCCCACGCTGCAGAAGCCCCTCGTCCGGCGCCTGGAGCCCTCCGCTGGGGAGAGAATCCGCAAGGCTGCTGAAAAGTTTCTGAAGTTCCTCCCTGGCCTTTCCGGCAAGCGGGGGAAGCGTATCCCTCACGCTCTCCGGCAGAAAGGGGGCAAACCCCTGGAGGTTCCGCGCGCCCATCAGGGACAGGACGTTGTCAGCTCCGGCGCGCACGGCGGCAGAGGAGCGGGCCGCGTCCGGCAGGCGGTGGGCCTCATCACAAATCAGCCAGTTGTAGCGCACAGGAAAGTTTCCCGTGCCCTCAAGGATATGCGAGAAGAAGAGGTGATAGTTTGCAACGACAAGGTCCCAGTCCTGGGCCCTGCGATAAGCACGGATGACAAAGCAGCGGTCCCGGCAGGGACAGGCTGGCCCAATACAGTTCTGCGCCCCGGCGGAGAGAGCCTGAAGCGAGGCGGCGTTTCCCCGTTCCGCCAGGTCCCCCGTCTCCGTCTCCTCCAGCCACCGCGCAAGGGGGACGAGCTCGCCCTCCCCGCCCTCCGCCTCGAAGAGCGAAGGTTCGGCCGCATTTCGGGCCAGACGGAGACAGATGTAGTTGGAGCGCCCCTTCAGGAGCCCAAAGGTAAAATCGAATCCAAGGAGCTGTCGGAGGCGGGGAAGGTCCTTCCCAATGAGCTGTTCCTGAAGGGTGATGCCAGCCGTCAGGAAAAGAAGACGGGTTCCAAGCTGCCTTGCCTCCCGCAGAGCGGGGACGAGGACGGCAAAGGTCTTTCCCACACCTGTCGGAGCCTCGACGGCAAGAGCCGCGCCGGGACCGCGCAAAAAATTCTCAACCGTCTGGGCCACCTCAAGCTGCTGGGGGCGAAACTCGTAACCCGGGAGGCTCGACAGGGGGCCGGACGGGGCATAGAAATCCTTGAGAGGCAGAAAGCTCGTGATATAATTCACCTCAGGCCGTACAGATTTTTTCCTTCCTCCTTGCGCATCTATTATACAAAATGTTAAAATAAACGGTGTTGTGCTTGAGTTACTCTGAGTGGGAGGTGAAAGCATGCCTAATAAGAAGTCGGCGGAGAGGCGCGTCCGTATCTCTGAACGCAATCGCCTTTACAACCGTTACTGGACGACGCGCTGCAAGACAGCCCTCAAGAGGCTGATGGAGGCGGTGGACTCCAGGGACAGCGAGGCGGCAGTGCAGAGCTTCAACGTTGCCCAAAGCGTTATCGACAAGGCTGTGGTGAAGGGCGTTATGCACCGCAACACAGCAACGCGGCGCAAGAAGCTGATGGCCCGTTGCCTGAAGAGCTTGTCTGCAGAGGGCGGAGAGGCGTAGCGGATTTGCCGCATGCGGACAGAAGAGGGGATGCCCATTCGCGGCAGCCCTTTTTTGTATAAGCTGTGAATTTTGTATCTCGCGAGGGGAGGTGAAGCGAAGATGGCGGAGAACCCGACAATCGCGGAGATTAAGGCAGCCGAGGAAAAGGCGGCCGAGGCAGTCCAGGAGGCGAAGGCAGGCGCGGCGCGCAAACTGAACAGCGCTCAGACAAATGCAGAGAACACGCTGAAGGAGGCCCGGCAGTCAGCGGCCCGGCAGTACAGGGACAAAATCCGCAGGGCCGAGGAGGCAGCGGAGATCAAGGCAAAGGACATTTTGACCAAACGCGAGGCCGGTGCAAAGACTTTTTATGATCAGCACAAGGCAAAAGTCGCCGGCGCGGCCTCATGGATAACGGAAGAGGTGATGGGTAGATATGGGCGTGGCTAAGCTCAAGAAAGCGGAGCTTTATTATCACAAATCCGTTCATGAGGAGATTGCCGCGGCGTTGCAGGAAACCGGCGTGTGCCAGATTATCGGAGACGCCGAGGGAGGACCGGCAAGCATTGAGGCCCGGTTGTCCGAAAGCGAGGCGGCCGTAGCGGACGTGCGCTATCTGATTCGTACGCTGACGCCCCACTTCAACGATCCCATCTCGTCATTGGACCGCACGCTGGGCGAGCGGCCCATCGTCTCCATGGCCGATCTGTCAAAGCTTGCCCGTGAGACGGATTTGAGCAGCATTTGCACAGAGGTCCGCGGCCTTGAGCATAAGGTTGGAGAGGTGCGGCTGGAGCTCTCCGAGGCCAGGACGAATCAGGCCCTGCTTGAGAGTTTCCGTTTCCTCCCCTATCCGCTCTCCGCCGTCACGGAGGGGACACGGACCCTCACCGGAGTGGCCGGAGTGGTCAAAGCGGACCAGTTAGAAGCGCTTCAGGCGGCCCTGAGCGAGTTTTCGAAGGACTCGGAACTCATTCTGGAGCCGCATGACGAGAAGACTCAGGACATACATCTTGTTCTGTTTCTTACGCGCCAGCGCGCCTCCGCAATCCTGGAGGCCTGCGCCAAGAAAGGACTATCCCTGCTGGAGATCCCCTCTGATTTCACGGGAACCGTGGAGGAGGAGAGGGGCAAAATAGCCGCCTCCATCGCCGCCCTTGAGGAAAAGGAGACGGCGCTCGTCAGGGATATGGAGGAAGTGGCCGAAAGGTGGATGCCGTCCGTCCAGAAGCTGTCCGACTACTGGAACAGCCTTACGGAGCGGTACACAGCCCTTGGAAAGAGCGGGGAGACCGACAGGACCCTGCTCACGCGTTTCTGGGTTCCCGCGAAGGACGCGGAGGCCGTGCAGAAGAAAATCGAGGCCATCAGCCCCAACGTGGCGATTTTCGTGAGCGACCCCGCACCGGACGAGGAGCCTCCGACACTTCTGCAGAACGGCGAGTACATCCGTCCGTTCAACATTTTGACGGAACTTTACTCACCGCCCAAGTATCGCGGCATCGACCCCACACCGCTTCTGGCCCCCTTCTTCTTCCTCTTCTTTGGGATGTGTCTGGGCGATGCGGGATACGCTATTGTTATGCTGGGAGCCATCTGGTGGCTCTTCAAAAAATACCGGCGCGTGCCCCTAGGCATAAGGGACTTTGTTGTCCTCTTTGCCTTCAGCGCCGTATCGACGTTCGTCTACGGCATCATCAGCGGCAGCTTCTTTGGGAACTTCATCGACTCGTTCCTGCCGTTCCTCGTGCCGGTGAAGAACGCGCTGATGCTCGTTGACCCCATGACCAACCCCATGCAGGTGCTTGGGATTTCCCTGCTGCTGGGCGTAATCCATCTGATGTTTGGGCTGCTGATTGCGGCTTATGACAATTTCAGGAATGGACAGCCCATTGACGCCATCGGGGCGAATATCTCCTGGTTCCTGTTGATTGTGGGCCTCTGCCTCATGGGCGTGGCGATGGGCGGAATGCTTCCGCCGCACTTCCAGAGCATCGGTCAGGCTATGGCCATTATCGGGGCCGTCATCATCTTCCTGTACGCAGGGCGTGAAAAGACCGGCATCTTCTCCAAGATTATCTCCGGCTTCCTGGCCCTCTACGGCTCCACATCCTACCTGGGCGACATCCTGAGCTACAGCCGCCTTCTGGCCCTGGGCTTCGGCTCGGCGGTCATCGGCATGATTATCAACCTGCTGGGCGGCATGGCTGCGGAGATTCCCTATGTGGGCTGGGTCGTGGCCATCGTGGTCATTGTGGGCGGACATCTGTTCAGTATTCTCATTAACATTCTGGGGGCCTTTGTGCATCCCCTGCGTCTGCAGTACGTTGAATTCTTCGGCAAGTTCTACACGGGCGGCGGTGAGCCCTTCACCCCTCTCACGCTCTCCGAGGAATTTGTCAGCGTCAAGTCATAATATTTTGAAAAGGAGTGTTTGATATCATGGATCTTTTGGGACTTTCTCTCGCTCTGTTCGGCGCGGCTCTGGCCGCAGCTCTGTCCGGCATCGGCTCGGCCATCGGCATCGGCATCGCGGGTGGCAGCGCTGCGGGCGTTATGACTGAGGACCCCAACAAGTTCGGAAGCTGCCTTATCCTTCAGGCCCTTCCCGGCACCCAGGGCATTTACGGCCTGCTCATCACCTTCTTTGTGCTGAACAAGCTTGGTCTGCTGGGCGGCGCCGGCGCGGTGGCGCTGAACTGGAACCAGGGCCTTCAGATTTTTGCGTCCTGCATGCCCATCGCCATCGTCGGCTGGATTTCTGCTATCTATCAGGGCAAGACCTCCGCGGCCTCCATTCAGATGATCTCCAAGAAGCCTGAGGCCATGGGTAAGGCCATCATCCTTCCGGCCATGGTCGAGACCTACGCGGTGCTGGCCCTTCTTACAAGTATCCTGATGCTCATGGGAGTTCAGGTCGGTTAGGCGGGTGACGTTCAATGTCACTTGCTGATATCAAGGCGAAAATTCGTTCCGAGTCCCAGGCCCAGATTCAGGCTATCGAGTCGGAGAACGACGCGAAAATCCGCGAGATTACCCAGAAGGTAAACGCGGAAGTCAAAGAGGTTCAGAACTCCTATGCCCAGCGTCTGGCGAAGGAAGAGCCTGAGGTCCTGAAGCGGCGGGAGATTGTCGCGGAGCTGGACGCGAAGAGGGTTGACCTCGGCACGCGCCAGCGCCTCATCGGCGAGGCCTTCGACGCCGCGCTGAAGCAGATGGTGGAGATGAGCCCGGAAAAGTACGCCAAGTTCGCCGATAAACTGATGAATGAGGCTGTCTCCACGGGGCATGAAATTGTTCTGGTTGGAAAGAATGAGAAGACACTGGACCAGAGGTGGCTGGACGGCTACAACGCCTCCCACCAGACCTCGCTGACGCTGTCCCCGGAGAAGCTGCCCATCGCGGGCGGGTTCATTTTGAGGGATGAGAAGATCGATACCAACTGCTCCTGGGAGATGCTGATTGCTGACGCTCGCCCGGAGATTGAGTCCGAGGTCGTTAAGAGGCTGTTCTCCTGAGAGGAGGTGGCGTTTTGAGTTACGTGTACACCGTGGCCCGGCTTCGGGGCATGGAAAACCACATCCTGGACGCTGCCTTCTTCGCCCGGCTCATGGACAGCCCCACGACTGATGAGGCCATGAAAGCGCTGGGAGAGACCTCCTACGCTCAGTGGTTCTCCGCCGAGGGGACAGGGTTCGATAAGGCCATTGACGCGGAGATTCTTGCCACTTGCCGGGAACTGGGGCAGTTCATTCCTGACAAGGAGCTCCTTGTTCTCTTCCGGATGCCCTACGACTTCCACAACGTGAAGGTGCTCCTGAAGAGTCTATTCAAGGTGCGCGGCGGGGACTCCGACGGACGGCGGCATGATTTGCTGTCCCCCCTGGGGAATCTCTCCACGGATGAGCTTACAGAGGCCATTGAGACGGAGGAGCTCGGCGGACTGCCCTACAAACTGGGCGACGTCATCCCCCAGTGCTGGACGCTGTGGGACCAGACGAAAAATGCCCAGGCCGTGGAGCTGCTGCTGGATCACGCTCTGTTTGCTGCCATGCTGAATGTGGCGGAGAAGCTGGGTGTACCCGATATCGTGATGTGGGTGCGGCACAAGATTGACGCGGAAAACCTGAAGAGCGCCATTCGTCTTGCGCGCATGAACTACGACCCGGCGAAAGGGCTTCCCTTCTTCCACGAGGGCGGAACCTTCCGGGCGGCGGACGCGGCGCGCCTTTTGGCCGAGCCGCAGGAAACCTGGGGCAAGCTCCTCTCCCACACGGATATTGGAGCTCTGCTGAATGCGCTTGCGGACTCGGATATGCAGGCCGCACTGTCTGATGTCTCGAAGTCGCTGGATGAGTACCTGATTCACACGCTGGAGGGGGCACGCTATTCCATCGACGCCCCGGCCAACGTCCTGCTCTACCTTCTTATCAAGGAGGCGGAGGCCCGCAATCTGCGCATCGCGCTGGTCTGCGTGGCTGGAGGACTCAACCGTGAGTTTGCGAGGAGGCTTCTGAGTCATGTCCGATAACGCAAGCACAAATAAAAGCCTGCCGATGGCGGCCATTGGCAGCTACGAGATGGTGCTTCCCTTCCAGGCTGTCGGCGTCAAAACCGTGGTGCTGGACGCAGAGAAGCGCGGCACGTTTGAGGACACGCTGGAAAAGCTGGCCCGTGAGGGCTACGCGGTGGTCTTCATCCAGGAAGACCTCTTTGTGGAGTTCATGCACAAGGTCGAAGAGGTCAATGACGGCTATTCCACCAGCGTCCTGCCCATCCCCGGACCCTCGGGAACCACAGGGGCAGGGCTCGAATCCATCCGCAGCAGCGTCGAGAAAGCTGTAGGCATGGATATTTTTGCGGAAAGATAATTCGGAGGCGATGAAATAAATGCCTGATAAAAAAGAAGTGAAAGGAACCATAGAGCGAATCTCCGGCTCTCTGGTCGTCGCCAAGGGGATGGAGGGCGCCAGTATGCAGGATGTTGTGCATATTGGTGAGCTCGGCCTTGTCGGTGAGATCCTTGAGGTGAATGGAGACAAAGCCTCCATTCAGGTCTACGAGGAGACCTCCGGCCTGATGCCTGGAGAGCCCGTCGTCTCCCTTGGCGAGCCCCTCAGCGTTGAGCTGGGGCCGGGGATCATCGAGCAGTTCTACGACGGCATCCAGCGCCCGCTGGAGCTCATTGAGAAGGCGGCCAAGAGCCACTTCATTTCACGCGGCATCAGCGTTCCCGCGCTGGACCGCAAGAAGAAGTGGAAGTTCGAGCCCCGCGTAAAGGTGGGGGACGAGGTTGAGGCCGGCGACATCCTGGGCGTGGTGCAGGAAACGGTTGTCGTGGAGCACAGGATCATGGTGCCCAACGGCATGAAGGGCAAGGTCACGAAGATTGAGAGCGGAGAGCATACCATCGAGGACGTCATCGCCGTGCTGGACGACAAAGGGACGAAGCAGTCCGTCACCATGCTCCAGCGCTGGCCGGTGCGCCGTCCCCGTCCGGTAAAGACCCGTCTGGCCCCCAACGTTCCCATGACCACGGGGCAGCGCGTCGTCGATGCGTTCTTCCCGGTGGCGCTGGGCGGGACGGCCTGCGTGCCCGGTCCCTTTGGGTCCGGCAAGACGGTCATTCAGCACCAGTTTGCCAAGTGGGCCCAGGCTCAGATTGTCGTCTACGTCGGCTGCGGCGAGCGCGGCAACGAGATGACGGACGTGCTTCTGGAGTTCCCGGAGCTGGACGACCCCCAGACCGGTCAGCCCCTGATGAAGCGGACCACGCTCATCGCCAACACGTCAAACATGCCTGTGGCGGCCCGCGAGGCGTCCGTCTACACGGCAATCACACTGGCGGAGTACTATCGCGACATGGGCTATTCCGTGGCTCTGATGGCCGACTCCACCAGCCGCTGGGCTGAGGCTCTTCGCGAGATGTCCGGCCGACTGGAGGAAATGCCCGGCGAGGAAGGCTACCCCGCGTACCTGGGCACGCGTCTTGCGTCCTTCTACGAGAGGGCGGGGCGCTGCATCGTCAATGGCAAGGACGGCCGCGAGGGATCCATCACGGTTATCGGGGCCGTTTCGCCTCCCGGCGGCGACCTTTCCGAGCCCGTTACGCAGAACACGCTGCGCGTCACCAAGGTGTTCTGGGGACTGGACGCGAACCTGGCCTATCAGCGGCACTTCCCGGCCATCAACTGGCTGAACAGCTACTCGCTGTACACGGAGCGCCTGGATCCCTACTGGGATGAGAAGTTTGATGATCAGTGGAGCGGCCTGCGCGTCGAGGCGATGAGTCTGCTGGAGCAGGAAGCGCAGCTCAACGAGGTCGTACGCCTCGTCGGTATCGACGCCCTGTCCCGTGACGAGCGTATGGTCATGGAGACGGCGAAGTCCCTTCGTGAGGACTTCCTGCACCAGAACGCTTTCCACGAGATTGATACCTACGCCTCGATGGACAAGCAGTTCAAGATGCTGAGGACCATCGTGCGCTTCCATCACGTGGGGCTGGATGCCCTGCACCGCGGTGCCCCGATGAATCAGCTCTTCAACCTGCCGGTGCGGGAGCAGATTGCCCGTATGCGCTACCTTGAGGAGTCGCAGATCGGACAGATTGACAAGCTGGAGGACACAATGAAGGAACAGGTCAACGGGATTATCCCGGTGGGAGGTGAGGGCAATGCTGCCTAAGGAGTACAGGACCATCTCAAGCATTTCCGGGCCTCTGATGATGGTCGAGAAGACAAAGGACGTCCGCTACGACGAGCTTGTGGAAATTGAGCTGGCCAACGGCGAGAAGCGCCGCGGCCGCGTCCTGGAGATTGAGTCGGACCGTGCCCTGGTGCAGGTCTTTGAGGGCACGTCGAGCATCGACAGCGAAGGCTCCAGCGTCCGTTTCCTGGGCAAGGTGCAGACCCTGCCCGTGTCCCGCGATATGCTGGGCCGCGTCTTCAACGGCCGCGGCGAGCCCATTGACGGCGGTGCCCCCCTCATCGCTGAGAAGAACCTCGACATCAACGGTATGCCGATGAACCCCTTCTCCCGCGACTTCCCCTCGGAGTTCATCCAGACAGGTATCTCCACCATCGACGGACTGAACCCCATGGTCCGCGGTCAGAAGCTGCCTATCTTCTCGGCATCCGGTCTTCCGCATAACCGCATGGCAGCGCAGATTGCGCGTCAGGCGACGGTTATCAGCGGACATGAGGATTTCGCCGTTGTGTTTGCTGCCATGGGCATCACTTTCGAGGAAGCCTCCTTCTTCATGGAGGACTTCCGCAAGACGGGTGCGCTGCAGAGAACGGTGCTTTACATCAACCTGGCGGACGACCCGGCAATTGAGCGTATTTCCACGCCGCGTATCGCGCTGACGGCGGCCGAGTACCTGGCCTTTGAGTGCGACATGCACGTCGTCGTCATCCTGACGGACCTCACGAACTACTGCGAGGCTCTGCGCGAGATCTCCGCTGCGCGTAAAGAAGTTCCCGGACGCCGCGGCTATCCCGGCTACCTGTACACCGACCTTGCGACGATGTATGAGCGCGCCGGCCGCCTGAAGGGCAAGAGCGGTTCCGTCACTCAGATTCCCATCCTGACCATGCCTGAGGACGACAAGACCCACCCCATTCCCGACCTCACCGGCTACATCACGGAGGGGCAGATTATTCTGAGCCGAAGCCTTCACCGTCAGGGCATCTATCCGCCGGTGGACGTCATGCCGTCCCTGTCCCGTCTGAAGGATAAGGGTATCGGCAAGGAGAAGACCCGTGAGGACCATGCGGACCTGATGAACCAGCTCTTTGCGGCCTATGCCCGAGGCAAGGAGGCAAAGGAGCTGGCAGTCATCCTGGGCGAGGGCGCGCTCTCCGACGAGGACAAGGCGTTTGCGAAGTTCTCCACCGTCTTTGAGGACAAGTACATTCGTCAGGGCGAGTACGAGAACCGCACCATCAAGGAGACGCTGGAGCTGGGCTGGGACCTTCTGACGATAATCCCGACCAAGGAGCTGAAGCGTATCCGCGACGCTTATATTGAGAAGTACCTGAACCCGCTGCTGAAGGAAAAGGCTGAGAAGGCAGCAAAGGCGTAAGGGGGCGATAGCGATGGCACGCATCAACGTCAACCCCAACCGTATGGAGCTGTCCCGGCTCAAGAAGCGGCTCGCTGT
>JAIKZX010000031.1 GCA_024681935.1 Fretibacterium sp. | reverse complement strand
ATGAGCGAGGCGGCTGCGGCCAAGGGCATGGCCCTCTGGTCTGTCATGGCCCTGCTCATCTACATCGTGCAGGGGTTTGTCGGCTATCCCATCACCGCGCTCTGCCTCAAGAGCGAGGGCAAGCGTCTGCTCCGCCTCCGCTCCGAGGGGCACGTCTTTGAGGCCAAGGGGGCCGAGGCCGAGAACAGGAGCAGCTTCCATCTTGTGCCTGCAAAGTACCAGACCACCTACACCCACCTGGCCTGCACAGCGGTCATCGGTCTGCTCTCTCAGTTTGCCTCCGAGCAGATCAAGGTGCTCACCACCGTCAACGTCCACCCGCTGGTCATCTGCCTTATCTTTGGTGCTATTGCCGCTGAGCTGGGCATCGTGGAGCGCAAGCCGCTGCTGAAGTCCGGTTCCCTGGGGTACCTCGGCGCTATCCTGATGGTCTTCATCATGGGCATGCTGAACCGCGGCACGCCTGAGATGCTGCCTCAGCTCATGAAGCCCATCGCAATCATCGTGGGGGTTGGTGTGGCAGGTCTGCTGGTGGCTTCCTTCATCGTTGGCAAGATCCTTGGCTACACGGGCTCAATCTCCATGGCCCTTGCCCTCACGGCCCTCTATGGGTTCCCGCCCAACTACGTCCTGACGGACGAGGCGTCCAAGGCGCTGGCCGAGGGAGATAACGAGACCTACAACTTCCTGATGGATCAGATGCTGCCCAGGATGCTCATCGGCGGGTTTGTCACTGTAACGCTCACGTCGGTCGTCCTGGCGGGCATCTTCGCCCCGATGCTGGGTTAGTAGGTGCGCCGGTTAAAGAAAAACTCAGAACACAGAAACAGAGCCGTCCCCGGGGACGGCTCTTCAGATGGGGTTTCAGGGGGGAAAAGCCCTCCTGAAACCCCCGATTTTTGTGGGGCGCTGGCCTGTGGGGCGCGGTTTACTCGCCCAGACGCTCTGGGATAACGTCCCCCCGCAGAAGGTCTTCAGGTGTCTGGCGCGCAACAATGAGCTCGGCCAGGCCATCCTTCACAAGGACAACTGCCGGGCGGCCGAGGGCGTTGTAGTTGCTGGCCATGGAGTAGGTGTAGGCGCCGGAGTTGTAGAGCGCCAGCAGGTTGCCGCGCTCCACGCGGGGCAGATGCGCGTCCTCAATAAACACGTCGCCGGACTCGCAGCACTTTCCCACGACGGAGACCTTCCTTCCCTCCCAGCCGTCCGCCGGGGCGTCCGCCCGTTCTGCGACCGCCGCCTCGTACAGGGCATCGTACAGGGGGTGGCGGGGGTTGTCTGACATGCCGCCATCCACTGCCACATACACCACGTCGGGCAACTCCTTGACGGTCTCCACCCGGTAGAGCGTGATGCCTGCTTCGGAGATAATCCACCGTCCGGGTTCGATGGAGACGTTGGGACAGGGGAGTTTCCGGGACGCGCACTCCCGCTTCAGTGCCTCCATGATCTCGTCCATGAAGGGCCCCATGAGGACGTGGGGTTCCGACGGGTTGATCTTCGCTCCCTGACCGCCGCCGACATTCAGCTCCCGCAGATCAAACCCAAGCTCGTCACGGAGCCGGGAGGAAGCCTCAATCACTCGGGTGAGGGAGCGGACGTGGTCCTCCGGGGAGAAGAGCTGAGAGCCGACGTGGAAGTGGAGCCCCAGCAGGTTAAGCCCTTTCCTCTCCTGAGTCAGGCGCACCGCCTGGGGCAGCATGGGCCCGTCAATGGGCAAACCAAACTTACTGCCTGTCTTGCCTGTGGCGATAAAGGCGTGAGTGTGTGCGTCCACCCCCGGCGCGACACGCAGCAAAACCGGGGCCGTCTTGCCCGAGGCCTCCGCCTTGTCCGCCAGGACCTCCAGCTCCGTCAGGCTGTCCACGATAATTCTCCCCACGCCGACGGAAAGCGCGGCGTCCAGTTCCTCCCCGCTTTTAGCGTTGCCGTTCATCTCAATCCGGTCTGGAGGAAAACCTGCGGCAAGTGCTATGCGCAGCTCTCCAAGGGAGACCACGTCCAGCCCCAGCCCTTCCTGATCGATAATCCGGGCCATCGTCCGCGTCAGGAAGGCCTTGCTGGCGTAGCAGGCCCGCGTTCCCGGCCAGCGCTCAAGGAAATCCCTCCGTACCTCTGCACACCGGGCCCTTACAACGGACTCGTCGATTACATATAAAGGCGTTCCAAAACGCCTGGCCAGTTCCACGCAGTCCACGCCGCCCCAAATCAGATGAGACAAGGTCACAAACCCCCACTCCTAATTCTCGTTTAAAAACCGGCCCCGTTCCGGAGGCCGGCTCTTTGCTTAGTAGTTCTCAGCCTTCTTCTGGAAGTATGCCTTCGGGTGCCCACAGACGGGGCAAATCTCCGGGGCCTTTTTTCCCACCACGATATGGCCGCAGTTGGAGCACTGCCAGATGGTGTCACCATCGGAGGAGAAAACGATATCCTTCTTCACGTTGTCCAGCAGCTTGAGGTAGCGCGCCTCGTGCTCTTTTTCGATGGCTGCCACGGACTCGAAGAGCTGTGCGATGTCAGCAAACCCCTCTTCCCGAGCCGTTTTGGCGAAGCCGGGGTACATATCCGTCCACTCGCTGTTTTCACCGGCCGCTCCGGACGCGAGGTTTTCCGCTGTGTTCCCAATGCCGCCAAGAATCTTAAACCACATCTTGGCGTGTTCCTTCTCGTTCCCGGCCGTCTCCTCAAAGAGGTTCGCGATCTGGACGTAACCGTCCTTCCTTGCCTTGGACGCGAAGTAGGTGTACTTGTTCCGCGCCTGGGACTCCCCGGCGAAGGCTGCCCAGAGGTTCGCCTCCGTCTTGGTCCCCTTCAGTTCCTTTGCCCTGCTCCGCAGAAAATCTTCCGCCATGATACCCGTCTCCTTTCGTTTGGTCGTTTTGCCTTGCCCTCAAATATAGCCTTGCAACCTTATCTTAACACATCCTCCGGCGCAG
>JAIKZX010000017.1 GCA_024681935.1 Fretibacterium sp. | reverse complement strand
GGTTGTGGTCCCGGGGGTTGAGGGTTCAAGTCCCTTCGCTCACCCCATTTAATTTAGTTGCGCTCGTAGCTCAGTTGGATAGAGCGACGGACTTCGGATCCGTAGGCCGTGGGTTCGAATCCTGCCGGGCGCGCCATTTGATAACGTGGACTGTTAGCTCAGTTGGTAGAGCAGCTGACTCTTAATCAGCGGGTCGTGGGTTCGAGTCCCTCACAGTCCACCAGAAGATAATCCGGGTTAACCCGGTAAAGATAAAAAACCCGCCAGTCCGGCGGGTTTTTTGTTGTCTTCCTCCGGTGCCCCGTCAACTGCCGTCCACGTTGGGCCCTTTATGAAGGGTACAAATGATAATGATAAGGATGGGGGCTTCGTCAGTGGTCGGATTTGAGCCCCGCGCCGCACATTGTGATGAGACAATCTGACGTAGGACCGTATTTCCTGCAATAATGCAGATACGCTGCGTAATTTGCCGCGGTGGTGTGTTCACAGTAGATGCCCTTTGCCGCGAGCGCCGCCCGCGCGTCCATAATCTTGCCCTCCGGTGCGTGGATAAATCGGATGCCGTACTTCCTTGAATATGCGAGAATTTCATCGCCGCGCATAGGCTTGCCGATGGCGATGCCCTCAGCGAGGGTTTCCTCCGGCGTAATGCTGACAGGTTCGGACAGCCCTTGCTCCGCGGCGCGCAGAAGCGGGTCGCAGGTCTCCGTCTGGAGTGCAATAATCTGCGGCATCTTTTCAATGCAGCCCGCCGCAAGAAGCTCCTCCAGAGCGTGCATGACGCCAAGAAACAGTGTGCCGTTGCCGACGGGGATCATGATATTCCGCGGAATGCGGTGGAGCTGCTCATAAACCTCGTAGATGTAGGTTTTGGTCCCCTCATAGAAAAACGGGTTATAGACATGGTTGGCGTAGTAAACGCCCTCGCGCTCCACCTTCTCCCGGCACACATCGGCACAATGGTCGCGCGAGCCGGGAACAATGGTACAGGTCGCGCCGTGGGCGCGGATCATGTCGATTTTCTTGGGGCTGGTGCCACTCTTAACAAAAATCTCGCACTTAATCCCTGCACGGGCACAGTATGCCGCAACGGAATTGCCCGCATTCCCACTGGAATCCTGCACGACGCTCTCCACGCCGATGGCCTTGCAGTGGGCAATCAGCACCGCCGCGCCGCGATCCTTGAAAGATAGTGTTGGCATAAAGTAGTCCATCTTGAGCAGAACATTTTCGTCCAGAGGGACGATGGGGGTCATGCCCTCACCAAGCGTGATGCTGCGCCAGGTCTCATCTTCAAGCGCCATGAATTTTCGATAGCGGAACATACTCCACTCCTCGTGGTCGATCCCGGCGAGGTCAAACTTAGGTGGCTGAAAATCCAGCTTCCATAATCCTCCACAATCACAATGTGCCTTTCGGGTGGACACAACTTCGCGCTTCCCGCATTTAGAGCAATAGAATTCCATATTTATTCCTTCTCCATTTCTGCAATCGCTTCAATTTCAATCAGCGCAGCGTGGTGCAGCGCCGTGGTCGGCACCATAACGCGGGCAGGCTTGTGCGCACCAAAGAATTCCGCGTAGGCGGCGTTTGCCTCGTCCCAAAGAGAGATGTCCGGGATGTATACCCGGCATAAAACGACGTCTTCCTTTTGCATCCCCGCCGCGAGCAAAACGCGCTCCATATTTCCAAGCGCAATCCTTGTCTGCTCAGCGACACCGCCCTCCGCAATTTTTCCTGTCCCGTGGTCTATAGGCAGTTGCCCCGAAATGTAGAGCATTCCGTGAGACATGACACCAGGAGAATAATGTCCGCCTTTGGATGTATTGCCGGAAATGATTTTCATAGAACACCTCCACAAACTGATAATATCAGATGGAATCGCTATTATAACAAATGTTCAGTCTGCTGGTAAGGGCCGGTCTGTGCGGTGCCCTGCGGCGGAATTGCCGGCAGGGTGCGGCTGAATTGCCGTGCACGCGTGGCTCTCTGAATGGAATTTACACGGAGATAAAAATATCTCCTGTCTCGCACTACACGCGAGCCGGGGAAAATTCCACGGGGGCGTATACGACAACAGGAGATAGCAATATTCTATCAGACCTGACCGGCTGCCGTCAGACCGGGCCCGGCGGCAAAGGCGCCGGACGAGAACGGCGAACCGCCGCAAACCCGACAGCCCTCCGGCCCCGCTCTTATTCCAGCAACATCGCCTTCAGCTCGTCCAGCAGGGACGAGAGGGCGGGCCGCCGCTGGGGGGCGGGCAGCTTTTCCAGCGCGGACAGGCGCTCCAGCATCGGCGCGGCCCGCTTCACCCGCTCCAGGGGCAGAAGGTCTTTGTCGTACTCCAACAGCAGGCCGCGGGTGCGCGGATTGGCCTCGGCCTTCGTCACCCCATCCATGGCAAGGAGGCGCGCGCTCAAAAAGGCGGTCAGCTCCTTATCCTTCAGCAGCGGCGACCGCAGGCGCAGGCGGCCCTCAATGAAGCTCTCGATCATCCTGGCGGCACGACCTTCGGCGGGAGAGCGGCTCCCCGGGCAGGATGGGCGTCAGCGCGTAGACGCCGGACCCCACCGTCGCCAGGTTGTGCAGCAGCGCCGAGACGGCGGGGGAGATAACCCCGCACACGCCCAGAGCCAACAGAAGGGAGTTCGCGCCGACGATAAAGGTGTAGTTGCGGTATATCTTCCGCATCATCCCTTCCCCGAGGCGGCGGGCTTCCATGATTGCCCCAAGGCGGTTCTCGGTCAGCACCAGGTCGGCCACCTCGCGGGCGATGTCGGCCCCGCTCTTCATGGAGACGCCCACATCCGCGGCTGCCAGCGCTGGTGAATCGTTGACGCCGTCTCCTACCATGACCACGCCGCGGCTCTCCTCCTTCAGCTCCTCAACGATGCGGGTCTTGTCCTCCGGCAGAAGCTGGGCCCGCACGTCGTCCACCTCCAGCTTGTCCGCGACGGACCGCGCCACGCGTTTGTTGTCCCCCGTCAGCATGACAATCCGGCGCACTCCCGCGTTGTGCAGATGGCGCACCGTGTCCCGCGCGTCGGGGCGGAGGGGGTCCTCGATGCAGAGGATTCCGGCCAGCCGCTCCCCGGCCGCCAGGTAGAGTATGGAATACCGATTCGCCTCGCCGTCGATGATTTTCTGCTGCTCCGGTGTGGGGATCACCCCGTTGTCCTCAAAGATGAAGTGCGCGCTGCCCAGCAGAAGCCGCTCGTCCCCGATGCGGGAGACAATGCCGTGGGCCGCGAGGTATTCCACGGTGGAATGCTTCTCATGATGCTGAAGGCTCTCAATCTCTGCCTGTCGGACCACCGCCCTGGCGATGGAGTGGGGGAAATGCTCCTCCAGACAGGCGGCTGTGCGGAGCACTTCGTCGCGCTCCCAGCTCCCGAAGGGGATGACCTTCGCCACGGAGGGCGTGGAGACGGTGAGGGTCCCCGTCTTGTCGAACACGAAGGTGTCCGCCGCGGCGACCGTCTCCATAAAGCGTCCGCCCTTAATCAGGATTCCGTGCTTCGTTCCCTCGCGCATGGCGGACAGAACAGCCAGGGGAGTGGAGAGCTTCAGTGCGCAGGAGTAGTCCACCATGAGCGCGGCCGTGGCCCGAACAATATTGCCCGTCACAAGCCAGGTTGCCCCCGACACGAGGAAACTCCACGGGACAATGGCGTCCGCCATCTTCTCGGCGCGGTTCTGAACGACGGCCTTCAGCTCCTCGGACTCGTCGATCATGTCCGCAATCTTCATGACGCGGGTTTCGCTGTCGAAGGCCGTGACGCGGATAACGAGCTCCCCCTCCTCCAACACGGTTCCCGCGTAGACGGAAAGCCCCGGTCCCCGGTGCACCGCCTCGGACTCGCCCGTCATAGAGGACTGGTCCACCATGCCGTCGCCCGCGTCCACCACGCCGTCAACGGGGATGACGCTCCCCGCCCTCACAACGACGAGGTTCCCGATCTTCAGCTCCGACGCGGGGATCTGAAGCTCCTGTCCGTCCTGTCTTATCCACAGCTTGTCGATGTGGAGGGCAAGGCTTCCGGCCAGACTCTCCTTTGACTTCCTGTGGGTCCATTCCTCCAGCGTATCGCCCAGTCTCAGGAGCGTCATGATGACAGAGGCGGTGCGGAAGTCCTTTCTCATGAGCGACACGCCGACGGCTGAGGCGTCCAGCACCGCGACGTTGGGCCGGAGGCTGCGGAACAGGCTCCCCGCTCCCCTTCTCAGGAAGGGCAGAGCCCGGAAGACCGACAGCGTGGCGTGCAGCCCGGCGGGAAGGAGCGACCTTATGACCACGCCGGTCAGCATTCGGGTCAGCGCTTTTCCAAGGCTCTCCTCCGCGCCAGACGTTTTTCCGGGCAGATCATTGCCATCAATGCCCTCATAATAGGATTTATCCAGAAGTGAGACGGCCTTCAGCACAAAATCGCGCCCGCCGCCGTCTTCTTCCGTGTAGTTAATCAGCAGGCTGCCCGTTCTGTGCGAGGCTGCGACAGACGCCACGCCGGGCTGCGTCTCCAGGATCGCCGCGATAATCCGCGACTCGGCAAGATTAAAGCTGCCTGGATGACAGCGAAGGCGCAGCCGCCCAGGCAGCTCATGTTCAATGACGTACTCCATTCAAATCCCGCTCAGGCGTTGCCCTTCCGCTCCCTCGAATAGCGAGCTTCCGCGGCGATATCGCTGGCGGCCTCCTTGACGCGATCCGTCGCCTCCAGAACGCGATCCTTGAGCGCCATGCCCTTTTCCGCGATGGCGACGGCGGCCCTGTGCCCCATCTCGCTCTTCACGAAACAGACAGCGCCAACGCCAACAACCACGCCCGCAAGGAACGCCCACATCTTATCGTTGTCCATCCGGCATACCTCCTTATGTCTCTACAGGCCACAGCACAAAGCCGCCCGGTAGTCAGCGCTACACTACCACAGGGAAGATTTTTTTTCAATCGATGGCGCGTGTTCATTAAGTTCCTGTAAAAAAA
>JAIKZX010000200.1 GCA_024681935.1 Fretibacterium sp. | reverse complement strand
GACCGGACGGTGACAATTTCCAATGAACAGAACATGCGCTCCCCGGATTCCTGGCAGGAAATCATGGAGATTCAGACATCGAACACATTCGAGAAGATTGACCCGCCTGACGTCTCAGCCAAAGTTGTCTTTATCATAGATCACTCAGGGTCCATGAGCAGCGCCATTGATACCGTGAAGGCGAGGATTAAAGAGTTCGCAAATAAGATCTACGCTCAGGGCGTGACGGATCTTAAGATGGGGATAGCAACGTACGATTCCAATCTGTATCCCGTTTCTTTAAGTTCTTCAGGCGGTACAATATGGGCTGGGAACTTGTCCGAGATGGAGGATCTGGTCAGCCAGGTGTCTCTCGGAAGTGCTTGGCAAAATCCTTACACCGCTATTACGGAAGCGGTTGCACAGTATGACATGAGCGATGTGGAGGCTGAGGGGCGCCACTTTGTGTTGATTACCGATACGTATAATGAGGGATTGGGAGGATCAACTCTGTCGGATGCTCAGAACGCTTTGGCCACCTATGACGTCACCCTGTCGGCAGTGAGCAACGGTTACAATGACATCACGCAGCTTATCACGTCTGAGGGCATAGATATGAGGCTGAACAGCAACTGGGGAACAACGCTGACCGACGAGCTGGGCAAGAAGATTGGCGAGGACGCGATGAAGGGCGTGCTGTTTGAGACGACGCCCCTGGGCGAGTTCAGGGAGTTTACGGAGGTGGGCTCTGACGGACGGAAATTATTCACGGACACGGCGGACACCACGGAATACACGATTCAGGTCGAACAGAACGGCGTCAGCCATGCCATCACCATTGGGGCCCAGGACACGCTGAAGAGCGTCTCTGAAAAGCTGCAGGCCGCGCTGGGCAGCGGGAACTCCATTGAAATCGTGCCGGTCCTCAGTGAGAACGGGAGCGGCGCGAAGGTGATCTCATTCCAGACCAGTCTGGACGCCGACGCGGGGCGCGTTACCTACTCCGGAGATCCCAAGATGCTTGCCATCCTCGGCCTGAGGTCCAGCCTGGATCAGAAGTACAGCCTGGATGCCAGTGCCGTGGCTGAAAGTGACATCCATTTTCGAAATTTCTACCTCAATTCGTCAAATGGAACTGTCCATGAGGGCGACGTGATCCTGACCACCAACAGCAATGAAATGGGGCTGTATAAGACGCTGACGACCTTCGAGGCCGCTTATGTGGGACAGATTGCCAGAAAAACGACGCAGCTGCGGGATCTGGAACAGTTCTGGGACAGTCAGGGCGTCTGCATGCTGGACACTCCCCAGACCCTCACCCTCACCCAGGGCGACGGCAAAAGCGTGTCCGTGACGCTCTACGCAAACGACACCATGAACGGTCTCCGCAGCAAACTGAACGATGCCATTGCCAGCGGTCTGGGCCAGGGAAGGTACGTCATGAGGGGCACCAGCAATTTTGTGAGCTTCACCGACGTGGACCAGACCGATGAGAGCGGGCCTGAAACGGTGGGGGGGACGCTCCTCATCCGCAGCGTGATTCCCGGCAGGCTGGGGGAGCTGTCCTTCAGCGGCAGCGAGGACCTGATGAACGCCCTGGGGCTCAACACGATACAGGAGTCCAGCGAAAGCCGCTACTCCGCCAATATCTATGACGCCCACAGCGGAAGAAGGATCGCCTCGGGCGTCAGGGTAACGGGCAACCATCTGAACGGCATTATTCATGAGAACGTGGACGTGGAGTTTGACGCCATGAGCGGAATCAGGGCGGACTGGAACGAGGATATGAAGAGCTACGTCCTGTCCTCCGGCAGTGCGGCCATCGCGGTGCATCTGGCGGACAACGGTCTGGCTTTCCAGGTGGGAGCGAACATGGGCGAGCAGCTTTATGTCAACATCGGGAATATGTCGGCGGATGCGCTGGGCATCACAGGCATAAGTGTGGCGACCCGTGAGTCGGCGGAGCAGTCCATCAGCGCGCTGGATCGGGCCATCAACCGCGTGTTGACCCAGCGCTCGAAGATAGGCGCGTACCAGAACTCGCTGGAGTACACGTCGGAGAACCTGACCACCACGGCGACGAACCTGACGGCGGCGGAGAGCCGCATCCGCGACGCGGACATGGCCCTGATGATGATGGAGTTCGCGAAGCTCCAGATCCTCAACCAGAGCGGCACGTCCATGCTGGCACAGGCCAACCAGCTTCCGCATCAGGTGCTCAGCCTGCTTCAGTAAAAAAAGGCGGCTTTGCGAAGCCGAAGATACAGCCGCTCCCTTCCCCGGAGCCACGCTCCGTGGATTTTGTTTGTTCAATGCTGCCAGCGTCAGAACCACAGAAAAAACGTTCTTTCCCGGTCAGGCATTGTCTTCCGGCCCGCGCCGCTGACCTTGCGGGCCCTTCTTCTTTAAAGTAAAATTGAACCGGTCAGCGGAAAAAAACGCTGTGTTTGTCCCTGAGACAAAGTCTTTTTCCTGGAGGTTTCAGAAAATGACCCACACCCGGCCTGATATTTTCAGCGGCGCTTTGACGCGCCGGATAACACGGATACTGCTGTGCGCGGCGCTTTTGTCCGCCGTCCCAGCTCTGGCCCTGCCGGAGACGCTGGGGAACACGGTCAGCGGGCTTTCCGCCGGCTGGCGGTCGCCGAAGGAGTATGTCCTGCCCCTTGTTCTGACCGCGAACTCTGAGGACGTGGGGCGCTGGACACAGAGGATTTACACACGGACAGCCCCTCCCTGTTCCGTGGAGGTGAATCTGATGGAGGGCAGCGGGCCCGGGCCGCTGCGGGTGCCGACGGAAAATCCGCTGGGCGGGCCGGAGGCCGCAGGCTCCGGCAGGGGAGTTATTCAGGGCCGGCCGGAGTACCGGGTTTTGGATGTTGCGGGCCATCGTGCCGTGCTGGAACGCTACCCCCACCTGCCTCTGGCGCTGAGCGTGGCCGTCGGGCGGGACGCGGTGCTGACGCTGGAAAGCTCCTCCGCCACTGCGGAGGAACTGGCCGCGCTGGCCGAAGAAATCATTGAAAACCGTTAAAGAGCAAAGAGGTTTTCAGGAGGGGCGGCCGGCGGCCGCGGCCCCGGAGGGGGCGCGGCGTGAGCGGTCAGATTTCGAAGATTCAATACCGGAAAGGATGAGCTGCGTGAAGGTTGAGAAGGATATTTTCAGGGAATACGACATACGCGGCGATGCGGACCGTGACCTGACAGACGGGACGGTGGAGGCCATCGGCAGGGCCTATGGAACGTGGCTGAGGCGCAGGGGCGTGAACCGCGTCTCCACGGGGGGGGACGTGCGCCTTTCGACGAAGCGCATCCGCGCCGCCGTGACGCGGGGTCTCCTTGCGGCGGGCATTGATGTGACTGACATTGACGTGGTGACGACGCCGCTGCTCTACTGGAGCCTGCGGCATCTTGAGCTCAGGGGCGGCGTGATGATCACCGGCAGCCACAACCCGCCGGAGATGAACGGCCTCAAGCTCTGCTGGGACAAGGG
>JAIKZX010000041.1 GCA_024681935.1 Fretibacterium sp. | reverse complement strand
GTGGAGCAGGACCCGGCAAAGATGAGGCCAAGCGACACACCGGTTATCTGCTGCAACCACGAAAAGCTGACGCGGGACACAGGCTGGGAGCCGCAGCTGGGGCTTGACCAGATATTGCGCGATGTCCTTGCAGAGTGGCGGGAGAAGCTGTAAGGACAGGTGCAAAAGTAATAGGAATGTTATTTATAATTACAGCAACAAAAGACAAAGCAGCTGTATGACATCTGTGAGGGAACAACAATGATGAAACGCAAGGTAAATGTGAATATGGAAGGTTTTAACCTTTTCAAGGAAGGAACGGTTGTCTATGCCAATGAACTTATACTTCGCTTAATGAATTATAAAGATATTGAGATAAGAGGCACCATTCCCCGAAGCATTCGTTTCTCTTATAATCCCCAGGAATATACGCGTTTTGCATTTCCTATCACAACAACTCGATTCCCTGAGTGGTTGGTCAGCAGCCAGAGTTTGGATTGGAAGCATAAATTGGTGAGAGGCATCTTGAGGCCTCTTATATCCCGCCATAGAATTTTTAGTTATAATGATTGGGTTGCAGATACAGAAAGTGATGTATTCCTTTTCTTCCTGAACGGACGTGCTCCCAACCTCCCCACAAAAGGGAATGTAATAACCTGTGTTCATGACGTGACCCCTTTTAGGGTTCCGCAGACTTTTACAGAAAATTTCTTAGAATCTTATAAGCGGAATTTTGAGAACCTTATTGGAAAATCCGCAAAGATTATTACGGATTCCGACTTTTCCAAGAGAGACATTATCGATTATGCTCATATCGATGAAAATCGCATCGAAGTTGTTTACTGCGGCGTGAACGCGGAGGAGTTTGCCGTGCCATGTCCCGCCCCTGAGAACGTCCGGGCAAAATATAACCTGCCTGAGAAGTATATCCTCTACTTCGGTACCTGTGGTCCACGTAAAAATGTGGAGTCCGTCATACGAAGTTACGCTCGTCTGCCGGAGGCAGTTCGCAGAGAGTACGCTTTGGTCATCACCAACCCCCAGGAGGCAACAAAAAGCTGTGCTGCAGAAAACGTCGTCACCCCCTGCTATATTGATGGGGTAAGTGCGGAGGATAAAGCCGCCGTCTATCAGATGGCTTCCGTACTGGTGTGGCCCTCGCTCTATGAGGGCTTTGGACTTCCCATTGTTGAGGCACAGGCCGCCGGAACCCCGGTGGTATGTTCCAATGTGACCTCATTGCCGGAGGTGGCGGGGGACGCCGCCGTGCTCGTTGAGCCCAAAGACACGGAGGCTATGGCGGCTGCCATTGAACGCTGCCTGTACGACGAGCCCTTCCGGCAGGATTTGATTACAAAGGGACACAGGAATGTCAGGCGCTTCAACTGGGACGACTCGGCCAGACGGCTGCATGATATCATTGTGACCTTGTGAAGAGCTATGACAACGATGAGAAGAAAAGTCAACGTGGATCTGCGAGATGTTAATTTGCCCGACATGGGGATGAGTGTCTATGCAAATGAAATGACACTTAGGCTGATGAATTACAGTGACCTGGAAATTAGGGGAACTGTTCTGAAAAGAGGGTTATTGCATTCTCTCCATAATCCCGAGGATTATGCACGTTTTGATTTTCCTGTTTACACCACGCGCTTCCCGGCTTGGGTAGTGATGAATCCCCCACTGCCTTTGGCATATCGCCTGACAAGAGCTCTATTAAGATTTTTTATCTTCAGCTATAATTCTCTGGTCGGAGATGATGAAAGCGATATTTTTCTCTTCTTTATGAACCAGGCTTCTGATTTTCCCATCAAAGGGAAAACCATTGTCTGTGTTCACGACATTATTCCTTTAAGAATGCCTTGGGCCTGTGCCGAGGAAGTTATCCGAAACTGCGAGAGCGCTTTTCCCCATGTCCTGGAAAAATCCACCAAGATTATCACGGACTCCGAATTCTCCAAGCAAGATATCATCGATTACGCTCACATTGACGAGAGTCGTATTGATGTTATTCACTGCGGGGTGGATGCAGAGATGTTTTCCGTGCCATGTCCTGATATGGAGAATGTTCGGATAAAATATGGCCTGCCAGGAAAATATATCCTCTATTTTGGCAGCTGCCGTCCCTACAAAAACGTGGAGTCCGTTATCAGTGCATATGCCCGTCTGCCCGAGGCAGTCCGTAAGGAATACGCACTAGTGATTACTAACCCAAATGATGTGGTCAGGGATTATGCAGTGAAAAGAAACATAATACCTCACTACATTGAGAATGTAAGTGCAAAAGACAAGGCCGCCGTCTACCAAATGGCCTCTGTTTTTGTATGGCCTTCACTTTATGAAGGCTTTGGCCTGCCAGTTATCGAGGCCCAGGCTGCCGGGACGCCGGTGGTGTGTTCCAATGTAACATCATTGCCGGAGGTGGCGGGAGATGCCGCCGTGCTGGTCGCGCCAAAAGACACAAAGTCCATTGCCGCCGCGATTGAACACTGCCTGTACGACGAACCCTTCCAACAGGATTTGATTGCAAAGGGACACAAGAACGTCAAACGTTTCACTTGGGATAACGCAGCAAAGAAACTGCATGATATTATTATTAATTTGTAAAGGAGCCGAGACGATGAGGCGGAAAGTTAACGTGGAGCTGCGTGACCTTCATCTTGCGCGTGCAGGAATAACGGTCTATCTAAAGGAATTAGTATCCAGATTGATACAATTTGACGACCTTAGCATCAGGGGGACAGTTTTACGAATGGGGGGATTAATTCATCATTTTGTGGAGCCTGCAGATTATGAGCAATTCAAAATTCCACTCGCAGAAACACGTTTACCGGAATGGATTATTAATGAACAGCCTCATAGTCTAAAACTTCGTCTGGTAAAATGCATTTTAACGCCTTTCATCCCCAGTTATAATTTTTTTGTCAGGGACAACGAGAGTGATGTTTTTTTATTTCTGAACAGTCAAGCCCCATCTCTTCCTGTCAGAGGGAAAATAATCACATGCCTCCATGATATTACTCCTTTTAGGGTTCCCGAAACATTTCCTCCAAGCTATATTGATGTTTTCAAAGGTTTTTTTTCAAATGTGCTGAAAAATGCCACAAAAATTATCACGGACTCCGAGTTCTCAAAGCAAGATATCATAGATTATGCTCACATTGACGAAAGCCGTATTGAGGTTGTTTACTGCGGCGTGAACGCGGAGGAATTTGCCATGCCGTGTCCTTCCCCTGAGAACGTCCGGGCAAAATATAACCTGCCTGAGAAGTATGTCCTCTACTTCGGCACCTGCGGTCCGCGAAAGAACGTGGAGTCCGTCGTCAGGGCTTACGCGCGCTTGCCTGAGGCAACCCGTCACGAGTACGCGCTGGTCATCACCAACCCGTCCGATGCGGTGAAAGCCTGTGCTGCTGAGAATAACGTTACGCCCCATTACCTCAGCGGCGTCAGCACAGAAGATAAACCTGCTGTCTATCAGATGGCCTCTGTGCTGGTTTGGCTTTCAATTTACGAGGGGTTTGGCCTGCCCATTGTTGAGGCACAGGCTGCCGGGACGCCGGTGGTATGCTCCAATGTGACCTCATTGCCGGAGGTAGCCGGAGACGCTGCCGTGCTGGTGGAGCCTATGGACACGGAGGCTGCGGCCGCCGCGATTGAGCGCTGCCTGTATGATGCTCCCTTCCGGCAGGATTTAACCGCAAGGGGACGAGAGAACATCAAACGTTTTTCCTGGGACAACGCGGCGGAAAAGCTGCACGATATCATCATAAACCTGTAGGCCATTCCGCCTTTTAATCTGCACAGCACAAGGCACTGACAAACTTACGGGGAAGCACTGTGAGGCTTCCCCGCAAGTCGTATATTGCTGAGAGTCTATTTCTGCCAGTTCAGGGCGAAGGCAGCCATGGCGGCCACGCCGGTCCACAGCATAGACTCGTTCACCATAAAGTGTGCGTTGTGGTGCGGGCGGTCGCGGTCGTCGCCAAAGGTCGAGCAATGGTAGAAGAAAGCTCCCGGAACAGTCTTTGTATATTCAGCAAAATCCTCCGCGCCGGTGGTGGGCATGGTAATTTCGTGCTCAAACTCCACGCCCAGCTCTTTGTGGATGATGTCGCGCATTTTAAGCGTCAGCGCCTCATCATTAACGACGGGAGGAAGGTCACTGGAAAACGCCACCGTCCCTGTCCCTCGCAGGGAGGCCGCTTCCTGCTCAACGGTCTGGACGATGCGTTCCTTCATGAAAGCGCTGTTCTCCGCGCTGAAACTGCGGATGACCCCGCTGAACCGGCAGGAGTCCGCCACGATGTTGGTGGTCGTGCCCCCCTCAATGTGTCCGACGGTGAGGACCCTGGGGTCAAAGGGGTTCATCTCGCGGCTCACGATAAGCTGAAGCTGAGAGATAATATGGGCCGCCATGGTGATGGTGTCCACCGCCAGATGGGGCGTGGCGCCATGGGCGCTCTTCCCCTTTAGCTCCACTTTGAAGGTCGTTGTGGCTGCCATGAAGGGGCCAACCTTCCAGCCAATCTGCCCTGCCTTCAGTCCGGCCCAGAGGTTGCCGGTGTGCAGGCCGATGATGCAGTCCACCCCTTTCAGGGCCCCATCCTTCACCATAACCGCTGCTCCGTTGGCAGGCTCCTCTGAGGGCTGGAAGAGGAAGCGCACGGTCCCGGCCAACTCGTCTTTGGCTCCGCTGAGAAGCTTCGCAGCGGCCAGCAGCATGGCGGTGTGGACGTCGTGTCCGCAGGCGTGCATACAACCATTATCCGATGCAAAGGGCAGTCCCGTCTCCTCCCGAATGGGCAGCGCGTCCATGTCCGCACGCAGCGCCAGAGTTTTTCCCGGTTTAGCTCCTGTAAGATCCGCAGTCACGCCGTGCCCGCCTCCGATGCCGCGGCGGATGTTCGTGAAGCCCATGGCTTCCAGCTCGCGGACGACGACACCCTCGGTGAAGGGCAGATCGAAGCTCAGCTCAGGATGCGCGTGCAGCTCACGACGAATCCTCACAGCGTAATCGTTCAGCTCCGCTGCCATTTTCTTGATGTCCATTGTACTTATCCTCCCCGCGTTTGTTTAAACTTTGCAGATATTATACAATAGAACACAGCGGTCCCTTTCTTCAATTTTTTTATAGATAAGGAGGATTTTCGGAATGTTGAGAAAAGTAGCATTAATTTCGTTGCTGGTTTTGCTCTTGCCGGTGTTTGCTAACGCGGTGGAGAGTGGGGATGTGAAACAGGCCGGTCAGGCAGCGGTTGAGACGCCAGCATCGACGGAGCGTGTAGAGAAGATGCTGAAGGACCGGGAAGCAGAACTGAAGGTCCATGAGGCCGGGCTGGCCAAACGCGAGGAGGCTCTGAAGACCGGCGAGGCCGGGCTGGCCAAACGCGAGGAGGCCCTGAAGACCGGTGAGGCCGGGCTGACCAAACGCGAGGAGGCCCTGAAGACTGGTGAGGCCGGGCTGGCCAAACGCGAGGAGGCCCTGAAGACAGGCGAGGCCGGGCTGGCCAAACGCGAGGAGGCTCTGAAGGCCGGCGAGGCCGGGCTGGCCAAACGCGAGGAGGCCCTGAAGGCCGGCGAGGCCGGGCTGGCCAAACGCGAGGAGGCCCTGAAGACTGGCGAGGCCGGGCTGGCCAAACGCGAGGAGGCCCTGAAGGCCGGCGAGGCCGGGCTGGCCAAACGCGAGGAGGCCCTGAAGGCCGGCGAGGCCGGGCTGGCCAAGCGTGAGGAGGCCCTGAAGACTGGCGAGGCCGGACTGGCCCGCCGGGATTCGGATCTGACAAAGAAAGTCCAGGCCTTAACTGCCCAGGCCGCTGAGCGGGATGCTGCCTTTGAGAAAAGGGAGAAGGAACTGAAGGAGAGGACCCGGACGATGACCGTCCAGGTAGCGGAGAAGGAAGCCGCCCTGCTGAAACGGGAAGAGGTCTCTGCCGCCAAAAAAAAGGAGCTTGAGAAGTCAGCGTCCGAGATAAGCGAAAGGGAGAAAACCATTGTCCAGCGGGAATCAGAACTGGCGGAGAAGGTCCGGGCTGCGGCTGTTCAGGAGGCAAAACGGGAGTCCGACTTCACGAAGCGGGAGACGGAGCTGGCGGAGAGAACTCAGGCTCTGGATGCTCAGATAGCGGCTCGCGAAGCGGAGCTCAATGCAAAGATTGAGACCCTCCGTGAGGATGAGGCCATTCTAAGAACAATTCCGGCCTTTGCCCCCAATCAGTCCACAGACCCTGTGCTCATCGTGAGCTACCCCATTTCTGCGGCCGAACGGAAGGAGCTGATTGCCCTTCACCAAAGCGCCGGCGAGAAGGCCCGCGCCAAGCGTCTGACTCAGGCCTTCAATGACTACGTCAAGGCGGCGGGGCTCCATCCGAAGGTCGATTATCTCTCGCCTTATTGGGCAGCGGCCACGGCGGCACGAATCAAAAATAAGAGGGGCGAGGCCCTCACCTGGGTCAAAAAGTCCCTTGAGATTAATCCGAACTACAAACCAGCCCAGGCCCTCAGGAATAAGCTGGATCCTAAGGGTGCAAAAGCCGCTCCCAAAAAGGGGAAAAAGAAGTAGGGCATGATTAAGCTCTTCATCATCGCAGATGATTTCACGGGGGCGCTGGACAGCGGCGTTCAGTTCGCGGCTCACGGGGCCTCTACGCGGGTTGTTACCCGTCTGGAGGGAAATCTGACAGGGGATGTTGATGTGCTTGTTTTGGATGCTGAGACGCGGCATCTTCCCCCCGCGGATGCCTATTGGGTTGTTCGCAGAGCTGTGCTGGCTGCCCGCGGTGTCCCTTACGTTTACAAGAGGACGGACTCTGTTTTGAGAGGTAACATTGGCGCCGAGCTCGCCGCGGTCATGGACGGCCGGGGGGGGGATGGCATGCCTTTCATCCCGGAGCTGCCCTCCATGGGCTGCGTGGCCCGCGGAGGGGTCTACTACGTCGGCGGCGTTCCCGTCTCTGAAAGCCCATTGGGTCAAGACCCCTTTGACCCCGTTCCCACCTCCGATATCCGCAGACTTATCACCCGGCAGACGGGCAGGCCCGTGTCTGTCCGCGAGCTTGGGGTGAATACGGACGCCCCGTTTTTAGGGATTGTGGTCTACGACGCGGAAACGGACGGAGATTTGGCAGGGATTGGACGGGAGCTTGGCCTGGAGAGGCTTCGAATGTCAGCCGGGTGTGCTGGCTTCGCCGCCGTTCTGGCCGGGATGCTGGATTTTAAGGGGAAACCCACGAATATTTCCTCCGTCCCCATGGCTCTCTTCATGATCTGCGGCAGTGTGAACCCCGTTACCCGTGCCCAGGTTGCGAATGCCGTCGAGTCAGGCTTTACAAGGATCTGGATGGGCGACAGAGCGGCCCTTGACACCCCTGTGACCAGCCGGATGATTTTGGACGCCAATCAACAGATTGAGAGGCCAGCTATTTTGCCGGGTGGAGATGAGGAACGTCTGCACATCCTGACGGAACTGACGACGGCGGCAAAGATGTTTCTGGACAGAGGCCTGGATGCTACGCTGATGTGTGTCGGTGGGGACACGCTGATGGCGCTGATGAAGGCCGTGAATGTGAGTTCACTGACGCCCCTGTGTGAGGTTACCAGGGGCGTTGTGCTGACCAGTTTTGACTACGCTCCTCCTGGCAGCGGGCAGAGGACGTATTACATCATGTCGAAGTCCGGTGGGTTTGGCGAGCCCGATTTGCTGCGCCAATTAGCCGGACAAATCGGCGCCTGATGGCGGTGTCGTCCATGTGTCCACCCATGTCTCCCTCCGGGAGGCCTGCGACCGCGTAAAGAAGGAGCGCGTGCTGGAGTGCATTCGTCTGGCCAACGATGCCTGCAAGGCTCTGGGCATCCCTGAGCCGAAGGTTGGCGTTGCGGGGCTGAACCCTCACTGCGGTGAGGAAGGGATGTTTGGCCGCGAGGATATTGAGGAAATACAGCCGGCCATTGACCAGGCCCTGAGTGAGGGCATCAACATCCCGGAGAAGAAGCCCACCCCGCCGGACACAGTGTTCAGCAAGGCACTCGGCGGCTGGTACGACATCGTGGTCGTCATGTACCATGACCAGGGACACATCCCGCTGAAGCTCAAGGGCTTCGTTTACAACAAGGCGGAGAAACGCTGGGACGTCGTGGCGGGCATCAACGTCACGCTGGGGCTGCCCATCATCCGCGCTAGCGTAGACCACGGCACAGGCTTTGATCACGCGGGGGACGGCGGCGCCAACGCCCTGAGTCTGCTCAACGCCATGGACTACGGCATCCGTCTTGCGGAGAACAGGAAATAGCGCCATGAAGTTCGTCATGACCCGGTAAAAAAGGGAACAGGGAGAATTTCTCCTCCCTGTTCCCTTTATTTTACCTCTTTTGCTTCAGGGCAGAGGGTAGTGATCCCAGACAGGAACCCCGATGAAGAACCCAACCTTGAACTCCTCAGAGCCGTACATTGCCGCCAGTTTGATGTCAATGATGTTGTTGGGGAAGTTCACGGCAACCCCTACTTCCCACGGGGTGCTGATTTTGCTGTACTCATTGTCCATTGCGTAGCCAAAGCTGCCGAAGACCTCCGCTGCGGCGATGCCAAAGACGTTCCGGTTCAATATCCTTCGGAACGCAAGGTTAACCCACGCCATGCGCTCAGCTTCCACGGGATGGGCCGCAGCAGTGTAGAGCTCCTCTGCCGCCCCCAGATAGGAAGCGTGTCCCCGGCGGTTCATATCTCCCTCCGCATAACCTACCCGCAAGTAAGTGCGCCAGTCCTTCGCAACCCCGAGAGGCTTGAAGTAAGTAAACCGGTAGATGAGCTCATCCAGATTGGGCCACCAGGCGTTGAATCGCCAGGCATGACCCTTTGTGGGGTCACCGGGGATATCCAAAGTATCATAGGCAGCAAAGAAAACGGGTCCCACGAAGTCGTTGGCGTCTTCGTCGGAGACAGACACTCCGTCTATATGTTCGTAGGCCACTCCCAGTCCGGCGGAAACGTCCCCCCACTGGAAGAGACGGCTGGCCCCCACGGCATAGCGCTTCCAGTCCTGTCTTCCCGCGTTGCTGTCGAGCTTCCACTTCTGGGCAGCCAGATTAAACTGCCAGGCGTTCATCGCTTTGGGAGCTGTCTGGTAGGAAAGGTCCAGCCCCCACTGTTCTCCCAACCGGAGGACACCGGACAGAGAGTCGTACTCAGAAGCCAGTCCGCGGGCCGTGCCCTTGAGATAAAGCCAGCGGTTTTTATGCAGGTTGGTTGTGTAGCCGGAAACCCCTATCTCCAGCTTCTGACTTGGCCTTACGTCGATACGGACCAGAACATCCCCGGACTCCGTCCGTGCCAGCTGATAGTCTGCCATCGAGATGCCCGGGGAATCCGAAAGGCGAACCATAGCTCTGTCGATCGTCTCCTGCGAAACAGGTTTTCCAATCCAGTCCAAATAGCGTTTCCGCAGGACCTTCTCTGCCTTGTCAGGCAGACCCACGATTTTAATCTCCCCAACTATATTGCTTGCGGATTCCGGCTCACCCCCGGTTGTGTAGAGGTCAGGCCCACGCGCCGACAACAGCTTGATCTTATCAATCTTACGCAGCGCGGCTTCCTTTCCCGAGGCAATAATCTCATCCGCGTGGCTGGCATCCAGCAACCCAAAGCCCTGAACGCTTGGGGTGATAAGGACATCCGCCGCCGCCCCCTCCTCATTGGTTCCACGCCGCATAAGGATGGTGAGCGACTGATTGATGACGTCAATGTAGGAATTGACCGGATGATCCTGGGTAAGGTTGTCGGAGATGTCCACAGCCACGACGGGGATACCGGGAAAGAGTTCACGCGCCGTGTAGACAGGGAGATTGGAGACCACTCCGCCATCCACCAGAAAACGGTCATCAATCTCCCAGGGTTCGAAGACTGCCGGAATGGACATGGAGGCCCGCATGGCCGAGGCCAGGTTGCCGCTGCGCAGCACAATCTTCTCCCCCGTGTTGATGTCCGTTGCAACAGCGGCGTAGGGAATGGGAAGCTGATAAAAATCCGTTGTGGACACATGGCGCATTAGCTGGGCAAAATACTGATAGAGCTTGTCGCCGGTCAGAATCCCCTTCGGACCAATCTGGTTGCCATCCTTTTTGTAGGTAAGTGCAGAGACCGTATTGGTCTTGGCCTTTCTGTCGTCTCCTGTGAAGACAAACATGGGGCCTGTGTTCTCAGACAGGAGGGAGGGAAGGTCCAGCTCCCTGACGATGCGCCTCATGTCCTCCGTGCTGTAGCCGCTGGCCCGCAGCGCTCCAATCAGGGAGCCCATGCTTGTTCCCACAATGCCAACGACAGGGATTCCGTTCTGCTCAAGCGCCTCGATAACACCGATGTGTGCGAAGCCCTTGGTTCCCCCTCCTGAGAGGGCCAGGACGACTCCTGCTCCCGCCGGGCGCAGGAAGAGAAGTCCTATCAACAGCGCGTACAGGCAATGCCGCGCACCGCGGCCAGCAAAATCAAAAAAGCGGCGAGCCCCTTCAGAGCTGCGCCGCCCAATCCTCGCGAAAGTCAAAGATAAAAAATAATTCCTTATCATTTCCCCCACCACGATCAGGCGTTCCCGAAGGAAAGTGCGAGGTAGAGGACCCCCACTGGCTGTATGATAAACGGAAGGGTAAAAGACTTCATCGTCGCAGCTGGGTTAGGTATGTGCTTGATGTTGTCTCCTACAATCATCTGCGGCGGTGTCACGTCCATCCCCGTGAGGGAGGCCTGAAGCAGAGCTCTTCCGCCGACCATGTTGGAAAGTTCCGCAATGACGCTCTGCGAGACAGAGTCGTTCAGGTTCGGAGGAATCATACCCCCCGACATGGCTGTGACAATGGAGTTGAATCCGTTCTGGTCCAGCATGATGAGAACCCTTGCCCGCGCCCCGTTGCCCACAATACCAATCAGAGCTGCCGCGCAGGCGTTCTCCACCTTTATCCCCTGGGAGACCTTCGCCTTGTTTAAGGTGATACTCAAGCCTACCTCCCGCCCTACCGACAACACGGCGGAACCAAAGCTGTTGACGAGAGCGGCTAGTTTATCCATATTGGCCATATCGTTGAATGACTCCCTCCCAAACCGCCCCATACGCGCCAAGGGCTGTCCAGCATTTCATATCCTATTATACCTCTTAATACATCCTAAAGGGATAGGAACATCATCCCTCTGTCCTTTCAATGCCGCGATTCGCAATCGCCCAGGCGGCCAGATCATCCAGCGGTCTCGGAGGCACCCTCATATCCTGTGGCAAAAGTCGCTGCCACCATGTAGGACGGTGCAGACGCCAATACAGCCTTCGCGCTTCCAAAGTCGTCCCGTGCTCATCGACGCAGAGAACCTCACACCGGGCACAACAACGCACATTATCCAGGAGCGAATCGCTGCACGTGCCGTTTCCCACCACAATCAGAGATAACTTCAGCCTCTCCGTATCACTTGCGGGACATTCCCGCAGCCACGGCGAGAGGATCTCCTTTACGTTCTCCTTACAACCAAGGGCTCTTTCCCACACAGCAGATTCCTGCGACGGCAGGATGCCCGAAAACAGGAGGGACTTATCCCTCCTGACGGCCGCAAAACCAATTTTATCCCGTCCCGGGTCCAGACCCAGAACTACCGTATCGTGGATTCCCATCTGTCAAGAAGCCACAACCACTGATTAGGGTTGGAGCGAATCCACCCTTCCAGGATATTATGACACATCTTCAGGGACTTTTCCATATTTTCTCCAAACGGATTTCCATCCTCGTCCTTCTCATCGCTCAGGATATCCTGAATGATGATATGGTGATGAACGGGGTCCCGTGAGCGGAGAAAAAAGATGGGGACCACCGGCGAGCCGAACTTTCGATGCAGTTTGACGATGCCGTCATGGGCACTGGCCGGCAGCCCAAGGAACGGGACCTTCACCCCATCCCTCCGGGCGTCAAGATCCTGAAGGATGACAACAATATCGTTAGAGCGAAGGGCTTTGAAGACCTCACGAAGTCCTGCCCCCTCGCTGGGGACCATCCTCATCCCTGCCACGTCCGTGCGCTGGCGCTGGATCAGGTCGTTGATTCCCCCCTGATTGCGTTGCGGCGTGTAGATGGGAACAAGGGGATAACCCTCCATCGACATCCTGGCCCCCGCCATCTCCCAGTTGTCGATGTGCCCGGACATGAGGATGACACCCTTTCCCCGGGCCAGAGCGCGGTCAAGATACTCCTTCCCCTCGATTGTCATGATCTCACGGAGGCGGGGCTTGATGATATCCATACGGATGAACTCCGCTGCCGAGCGGCCAATGTTCTCAAAGGACTCCTTTACGATGGCCCTTGCCCGTGTCACGCCCACCCCAAGGGCCAGGACGCAGCGGCTCTCGCACCGGTCGACCTTCTTCCAGCTCAAAGCCCAGAGCAGACGTCCCAGGAGCCCCCCCATCGTGATGGCTGCTCCATGGGGCAGCCATCGGAGCACAGCCACAAGAAACGCCTCAGCGCCCTTAAGCACCGCTTCTTTCATCTTAGCTGCTTACAGGGCAGATGCCATGAGGGGTTATCGCTGAGAAAGCTCCAGCAGAACACCGCCCGTCGCTGCCGGGTGGATGAAGGCGATCATAGCCCCGCCTGCGCCCTTCCTCGGCTTTTCGTCAATCAGACGCACACCTTTGGACTTGAGCTCTGCCAGTGCGGCCTCAAGGTCGTCCACGCGGAGGGCCACATGGTGCATCCCGCCCCGGCCATTGTTCTTCTCCATAAACTTCGCGATAGGACTGTCGTCCGACGTAGGTTCCAGAAGTTCAAGCTCGGAACAGGGAGCGGACCCCTTCAGCGGAAGAAAGGCCGTCTTCACTTTCTGGTCCGCTACCTCCTCGACTCCCGCGCACTCCAGGCCCAGGGTTTTCTCCCAGAACTCCAGCGCCTCCGGAATGCTCTTCACCGCAATGCCGATATGGTCTATGATCGCAGGTTTCATGCGTAAAAACTCCCCTCATAATATTATCTAACGCTTTTATTTTAAGTCCAGATTCCCCCTCCGCGCAAGAGGCTCAGCGGAGTCTGCTGACAGGAAAAAGAAAAAAGAATTCGCCCAATACACCCCCTTAATATGTTCCATGTGTTATTTATGGGCATACATAATAAAAGCAGGGGATACGGTGAAATGACGGAAGGGGTGAAAAGGCCTCCCGCCGGGAATGCGAAAAAGTATTTCAACAGACAGGCAGTCGAATCGGTGCGTATAAACCCCTGGAACGGCAGACCGAATGCTCAGCAGAGGGAGCAAATTTGATTCTCCTGTTCTTTACGGTCCCGGAGCGTGATAAATGAGGTACAATAGAAACAAATCAGAGGCGGGGATATCAGACTCCCTAAGCCTGATGGAGGAGATTGACAATGATAGTCACATGCAAGCTGTGCAGAAAACTTTATAACGGAGAGGGGCGGATATGCCCCGAGTGTCGTCAGCGCCTTGACGAGCTTTACCCGGAGGTGCGCGATTATCTTCGGGATAACCACAAACTGGAATTTAACGTGGAGACAGTGGCGGAAGCCCTGGATGTTGACATCCGGTATGTCCAGGAACTTGTGGCCCAGGGTTACCTTGACCGTGACCTTCCTGAAGGTGTGAGCTCGGAGGTGCTGTCGGACCGTCAGAAGCTGATTAAGGCGTTTGAATCGTCTATTGATAAGATGAAAGCTGATGCGGCAGTTGCAGCATCCCGTAAGTCTGTCACTTACGGTCAGGAGATATACGGGGAAAATACCAAGAGAAGGTAAGCCTCATGAGAGAGGGAGTTCCTTCCCTCCTGCTCGTCTTGTCCGCAATCCTGGGCGGCTGCATGGGATCATTTATCAATGTGGTCGCCCAGCGCAGCGTTGAGGGACGGCCATGGTGGGGGAGGGAGCGTTCTGTCTGCGACTCATGCGGACATATCCTCTCCGCGGCCGAACTTGTTCCTGTCCTCTCATGGCTCCTTCAGCACGGCCGGTGCCGGGTCTGCCGCGCTCCTATTTCAGCGCGATATCCTCTTGTTGAGATCGTCGCCGCGGTAGGAACGGCAGCTCTTGTCTGGCGGTGGGGCGGAGTGTCTCCCTGGGCCTGCGCTCTCTCCCTGGCCGGGCTGGCGGGTCTGCTGTTGAATGCCCTCACGGATTGGGAGTGCGGGGATGTCTTTGATGCTTTTGCCCTCGCCACGGGGGCGGCTGGTGGGCTCCTCCGAGGTTTCGGAGGGGGTAGCGAAGCCCTCCTGGACGGAGCGCTGGGGGTTGCCGCCGGATGGGGAGTCTTCGCGTTCATCATTCTTATCACACGCGGCGGAATGGGATGGGGCGACGCCTGCTTTATGGGGGGAATAGGAGCCGTTCTGGGCTGGAAGTTCACCCTACTGGCCTTCTACCTTGGCATCATGGTGGGAGGCGCAGGGGTGTTTTTTCTTATCCTCTGCGGGCGAGTACGTATCGGGCGGAAGGATTCCATTCCTCTGGTTCCCTACCTTGCGGTGGGCTGTTATTTGACCCTCCTTTGGGGGCCTCAGCTGCTTGCCCTGCTGGGCGCCCACTTCTCTGCGCCATTGGATTTTCTGCCTTCCTGGCCTTTTCTTTAATAATACAATAAGAATGAGGGAGAGTTGTGCTCTCCCTCATAGTCATTCCCTTATGGGTTGGGTGTCTCCGGACCGCCGGAAGCTTTTTCGGGTTCCGGATCCGGCGCGGGCGCCCCTCCAGGCGGAGGAAGGATGAAGTCTCCCCGCGCGGCGTTCAGCAGGGGAAGGCTCAGCATCATGTCCTTGTCAAAACCTGGCTCCAGCGGCATTTCAATGACGCGCTCCACATCGCCGCCCATGGAATCCAGAACCTCAACCTTCAGGTAAAATTTTGGCCCGACGGTTATGGCAACGTCCCGGTCGCGGGCCAGCAGCTCAATGGGCTCCCCGCCGTTGACGCTCACATTTACCTGTTCCAGCGCACGGTAGTTTTTGCCGTCTCGCTCAATGGACTTGTTGTCCAAAAAGATCTTGTGTTCCCGGCCAATGTAGAACAGCCATGTTCCCAGGGCAATCAGCAGCGCCAGCAGCACCATTCGCTGAAAGAAGCGCATAATCATCTTCATCACGCCGCCTCCTTTGTGCCCTCAGCAGGCCCGCGCAGACTCCGCCGGGCCGCCTCGCGGTCGCGGTTGCGCTTCCAGGCGTGGAGTACCAGTGCGATGGCGATGATGCCATAGGAAACGAACACACGGAAATATTCTCCAATCTGTGCCTGACCGATGAGGTTCTTGCCTGCCATGGGGGCGACGATGAACATCAGATGGAACAGGATGACGCCCACAAACACGTTGGCGATACTGGCGCGGGAGACGCTGGCCCCGCCGATAAGCAGCGCCGCGATGGAGAACATCCCCGCCTGATCGTGACTGTTGTATGTGTTCAGTGTCCCCATGTTCTGGAGGTAGATAATCTGGCCGTAGCACGCAAGCACCGTCGAGATGACGATAGCGATGATGCGCGTCCTGTTCACCGCGATGCCCGAAGAGTCGGAAACAGGCTGGCTCTGGCCGATGGCCCGCATGTCCTGTCCCAGTTTGGTCCGTCGGAACCACACGATGAAGACGCAGAAGACCGCAATGACCAGAAGGGTTGCCAAAGGAACGCGGACCACGCCGCCCATGAACGGAATGCTCACGGGGATGAGGTTATCCAGGATGCCCCGGATGCCGAGCAGGCTCACGGCGTTGCGGATGCCATAGCCGCGGGAGAGCAGCAGAACGGGGTTCGTGACGGGGATGACCCAGCCCATCAGGTAGAGCACGACGAGCTGATACACGCCGTTGATGAAGAAGCCAAGGATGTAGCCCGTCACCATCTCCTGCCCCTTGGCGCGGTTCAGCACGTTGCCGCAGAACACGCCAAGCAGAGCCGCAATGGGCGTGCCAACCATCATGGCCAGCACCATGCCGGGGATGCCCACAATGGACCAGTCGGAGACCAGGATGAGCCCAATCTGCCCCGCCATGGCCCCCAGCACCATGCCAAAGTTCAGGCCCATGCCTGCCATAATAGGGATAAGCAGCGACAGGATGAGGAACGAGTTGCGTCCGATGCGCACCAAAAGCTCCTGCACCAGATAGCTGGCCGAGAAACCCGACAGCGGAATGGCAATGGCGGAGATGACGATGAACACAATGGGGACCGCGTTGTCCGCCAGGATCGCCCAAAAACTTTTGCCTGTTTTGTTCATCGCTTCACACGCACCTTTCTCGTGAGGGCATAGAGGATCATTCCATTACTGACGATGAGGCGGATGACCTCAGACATGTCCGTCTGCAAAACGCTGTTGATGACGGAAGGGGTCATGGTCAGGATGCCCTGGAACAGGAACGTCCCGACGGCGACGTTGAGGATGCTCGCCTTGTTCACCGACGCCCCGCCCAACAGGATGGATGCCACCGCCGGCAATGCCATGTAAAACGGCCCCATGTAAAGCTGGATGAAACCGAAGCTCTGCTCATAGACCAAAATGCCCACAGCCCCCAGCATTGTGGAGAGCATGACGGAGATGACACGCATCCGGTCCACGTTCACACCGGAAGCCCGGGCAAACTCCGGGTTGGATCCCACGGCTGTCATGGCCGTGCCGGTCTTGCTGCGCATAAAGACCCACACCAGAAACGCCATGATGGCGAAAAACAAAATCATCCCCGTGGGCACATAAAGGTGGTCCAGACCGAAGGGGGTGAAGGCCAGAAAGTCGCTCAGCACATGGAACCAATAGCCGTCGACGCTGATGGTGGTACGGAGCCCCGCGCCCGCGTACCCCCAGATCATCGTGGGATTATGATACGGCAGCAGCAGCCAGGCGATGCACATGAAGGCCACGGAGGAGAATCCCACATAGGTGGCGATCATCATCTCGTCGCCCTTGACGCGGTTCAGCAGCTTGCCGTAGAAGAACCCCAGCACTGCCGCGATGGGGAGGGCCATGACGATAGCCGAGGCAAAGCTCAGGGGAGCTCCCCAGGCTGCCGCGTCCACATACTGAGCGCACCAGACCAGGATTTTCTCGTTTAGTTCAATGGAGAGCGTCGCGCCCAAAAGTCCCGCGATGATGCCCAGGGGAAGGCCAAAGTTCAATCCGCAGCCTGACTGCACCATCGGAATCATTGCCAGCACCATCACGGCGTTCATGCCGAAGCGCACCAGCGTGTCCGACAGCGAGGTGTCCACCCGCACGCCGACAAACGGCGCCGCGATGAAAAGACCCAGCAGGAACAGGCCGATGATGACGCGGGGCCAGCCGGCGTTCTCGATAAATTTCTTAATCATGCCGTTGCCTCCATTTCATCGTGCGGTATTTGCCCCATCATGAGCATACCGAAGTCCTCTGCGGGACGACGCGCCGGGAGCACTCCCGCGATACGGCCTTCGCCGACGATGGCAATGCGGTCGCAGATGGAACGCAACTCCTCCAGCTCCGATGACGTGATGAGGATGGTTGTGCCGTTCTCCTCGTTGTAGCGCCGGAGCGCATCCAGAACCAGTGTCTTGGCCCCCACGTCGATGCCTCTTGTGGGCTCGGAAACCAGCAGAAGATCTGGTTGGAGCACAAACGCCTTGGCCAGGCAGACTTTCTGCTGGTTTCCGCCGGAGAGCTCACCCGCGTGCTGGCCGGGGCCTGTACACTTGATGTCCAGCAGCCTGATTAAATTTTCTGTGGCTTCCGCCATGGCCGCGTCGTCCCGAAGCTGAAGCAGGCCGGGAATGCCCTTCAGGAACCGGCCCTGCACCTGCATGGCCGTGAAGGTGATGTTCCAGTCGATGCGCTCACCCAGAAGGAGTCCCACACCGCGCCGGTCCTCCGAAACGAAAGCCATCTTTTTGTCCAGCGCTTTTCGTGGCTTGTTCAGGGGGGTGCGTTCTCCAAAGAGGGTGACGCTCCCGCCCGCCGGGTACAGCCCCATGATTCCGTTGGGTATCCCCAGTTTGCCATGTCCTGCCAGCCCGCCGATGCCAAAGATTTCGCCCTTCTTTACCTCAAAGGACACGTCCCGCACCGTCTCGCCAGGCATGTCGACCCAAAGATGTTCAACCTTCAGCGCCGTCTCGTTGTGTATTTCATGGGGTTTGGAGGAACTGCTTTCCGGGGTCTCGCTGACAGCGCGACCCACCATCCATGAGGCGATGTCACGGACGGATGCCGTCTTGGCGTCCGCTTCCTGAATAACTTCGCCATCCCGGAGGACGACGATGCGGTCGCACAGTTCCTTGACCTCGTTCAGGCGGTGGGAAATGAATACGATGGCGATGCCGCTTTCAGCCAGTTTCTTCAGCGCCTCCAGCAAAATCTCCGCCTCAGTTTCCGTCAAAACGGCGGTTGGCTCGTCCAGGAAGAGCAGCCTTGTCTGTTCGCGGTCGATCTCGCGGGCAATCTCGATGAACTGTTTGTAGCCTACGGGCATCTCAGCCACAATCATATCCGGGCTGATGTCCACGCCCAGCGTCCTGATTGCCTTGTCCGCGCGGCCCCGCATCGCACTGCGGTTCAGTGTGGACATGCGGTAGCTGAAAATATATTCCAATAAGGATGGGTTCAGGACCTCACGGTTGAGCTGAATATTTTCCGTGGCAGTGAAGCCGGGAATGAGGGAGAACTCCTGATGGACCATGCCGATGCCGGCGGCCAGGGCCTGGGTTGGGGAAGTGAAGCGGACGGGCTTGCCGTCAAAGATGACGTTCCCCTCATATCCGCCCGTTGCGGAGATAACCGGCATACCGAAGAGGATATTCATGAGTGTGGACTTGCCTGCCCCGTTCTCACCCACGAGACCCAGAATTTCGCCGGGCATGAGGGAAAAATTGACGTTCGACAGCACCCGGTTGCCGTAATATTCCTTCCCGATGTTCTCCAACTTTAACAGAGGTACTTCGGACAATAAAATCACCTCGCTGTTCAAAAAAAGGGGAAAGCATAGCGCCTTCCCCTCAAAAAACCGTTTAGGGTTCTGCGGCTTTTACTTGCTGATGCTGAAATACTTCTCCGGCACCTCGACCTCGGTCAAACCAAGGGTACCCTTGCCGAAGACATAAGTATCCTGACGGACAAGGACGAACTTCTTGTTGCGGACGCCCGTGCCCGCGTCGGTGTAGTAGCTGGCGCTCCACTTGGAACCGGGGCTGTACTCGTTGTAGCAGGCGATAAGGTCCTTCAGGCTGTCCATCTTGGCCTTGCCCTCAACGATGCGCTTGCCGAACTCCGCCAGAGCGGCGCTGTTCGTGTAGCCATAGGAGAACGCCCAGGTACCCATGCGGTCCTTGCCGCCGGCGTCGATAACGGCCTTCTCAACCTTCTTCAGGATGGCCGGCCAGTTGCCGCTCTCTTTGGACAGGTCGATGCCCAGCGCTCCGGGATAGCCCATCAGCGGGGAGGGAAGGTCGGCCTCGACGAAGTAGCCGCCCAGCTCCGCGATGCGCTTCAGCAGAGGCTCAGTGTGGGCGTCGTTGGTGCAGAAGAACGCCGCGTTCTTGCCGTACTGTTCAATCCAGGCGGGCATACGCTCAAGGATGTACTGCTGCGCGCCGGCCACGCCCACGTCGCCGGTGGGGTCCGGAGCGGTCTCGAACACGAACTTGATGCCGAGGTCCTTGCAGGCTTCCTCCATGATGGCGCGGCGCCGGCCCAGGGTCTCATAGCTCATGTGGCGGGGGAAGGAGATGTGGACAAACGTGTCCGCGCCCATCTTCTTCGCGCCCAGCGGGATGGTGTATCCACGGCTGATGTTGTCCGTGTTGATGGCCATGTCCGCAGCTGACGTGATAACGCCGGGGTCCTCGTGAGCTTCGCCTGCGAAGAGCAGGATGTCCGGCCTCTTCTCACGCACGCGGCGGAAACCCTCCGTTGTGCCGGGGATACCCTGGTTCACGACGATGACCTTCATCTTGGGGTCGTCGGCAAGGCCGGCAATCTGGGTGATGGTGGTCTCCATCTCGGACATGAAGTTGTCGGGATAGGTGACGTGAGTAATCATACCGCCCTTGCTGGCGTCGCCGTACTTCTGAATCATCAGCTCCGCGCCGCGCAGGTCGTCCTCGCTCTGAGAGACGGTCCCTGTCACGATGCCGATGTGGAACGCCGCCTCATCCGCCCACGCCGCTCCAACGAACAGGGCGCAGACCAACAGGCCCAACACAACAAATTTCTTCAAAACAAAGACCTCCTTAAGTGAAATGAAAGCTGTGGCTTTATCAGCCGCCTTTCATTATACCAGTTAAACGATACTCCAGCGTAAAAAGTTAGCCCTTTACCTCTTTTGAGTATTCCTTCAGAAACCGCGCCGTATAGCCCCTGCCCTTCTTCATAATCTGTTCCGGGGTGCCTGCAGCCACAAGGTGGCCGCCCCCCTCGCCGCCCTCCGGACCCAGGTCGATGATGTAGTCCGCCGAGAGCAGCACGTCCAGATTATGCTCGATGAAAACCACCGTGCTGCCGTTGTCCACCATGCGGTGCACAATCTCCAGCAGTTTTTTCACATCTGTGTAGAACAGTCCTGTCGTGGGCTCATCCAGCAGATAAAGCGTCCGGCCGCCGAAGCGCTTGGACAGTTCCTTAGACAACTTCACCCGCTGGGCCTCTCCCCCGGAGAGCGTCAGGGCCGACTGTCCCAGGCGGATATAGCCCAGGCCTGCGTCCTGAATGAGCCGGAGCTTCGTCACAATGCGCGGAATGTCCCTGAAAAACTCCACGGCCTCATTCACCGTCATGGCCAGCACGTCCGCGATGGATCTGCCCTTGAATTTCACCTCCAGCGTCTCGTGGTTGTAGCGCGTGCCGCCGCAGATTTCGCAGTCCACGTAGGCGTCCGGCAGGAAAAGCATGGATATCTTCATCGAACCGGCCCCACCGCAGGCCTCGCAGCGCCCCCCCTTCACGTTGAAGCTGAAGCGCCCCGGACCGAATCCCCGTATCTTCGCCTCCGGCAGCCCGGCGTAGAATTCCCGGATGAGCGAGAAGACGCCGGTGTAGGTGGCGGGGTTTGAACGGGGTGTGCGGCCGATGGGGCTCTGGTCCACAAGAACTACGTTGTCAAACGCCTCCGTTCCCTCGATGGCATTGAACTTTCCGGGCCGCTCGCGAAAGTCCCGGTCCAGCTTCCGCCGAAGCCCCCTGTACAGCACATCGTAGAGAAAACTGCTCTTGCCGGATCCGGAGACGCCGGTCAGACAGGTGAACACCCCACAGGGAATGCTCACATTGATATTTTTAAGATTGTGGTGCGCCGCGCCCTTTACGGTCAGCCAGCCCGACGGCTCCCGCCGACCGGCTCCGCGGCCTGAATGGTTTAATAACTGGCCGGAGGGCCTGACGATTCCCGTGGCCTCGCCCCGGAGGTAAGGCCCCGTGAGGCCGTTTGTCGCCGCCACCTCGTCATAACTTCCGTTCTGAAGGACCTCGCCGCCCAGTTCCCCCGCGCCGGGCCCCATTTCAATGAGTGCGTCCGCAGCCTTCATGGTTTCCCGGTCATGCTCCACAACGACAACAGTGTTGCCCAGGTCCCGGATGGAGGTGAGGGAGCGGATCAGGCGCTCCGTATCCCGGGAGTGGAGTCCGATGGTGGGCTCGTCCAGAACGTACAGCACGCCGCTGAGGTTCGAGCCAATCTGCGTGGCAAGGCGTATCCTCTGGCTCTCACCGCCGGACAGGGTGTCCGCCCGCCGCAGCAGCGAAAGGTATCCAACCCCCACGTCCACCAGGAAGTCCAGCCGCTTCCTTATCTCAATCATCACCTGCTCAACAATGCCGGCGTCAGTTTTTCCAAGGTCCAGATTCTTCATAACCTGCGCAAGCTGGTCCACGGGCATCACCAGCAGGTCGCCGATGCCGTAGCCCGCAACCCGGACATTCAGCGCCTCCGGCCGGAGTCGCAGCCCGCCGCAGGTCTTGCAGATGTCCTCCTCGCGGCAGGATTCCAGCTCCTCGCGGACGGCCTCGCTTTCCGTGTCCTGCCAGCGGCTCTCAAGCCAGTGGGACAAGCCCTCGTAGCGCCCCATGTAAGGACGGGCAGCCCCCTTCTCGTCAAACACCATGGGCACCTTCTCGTCGCCGCTGCCGTTCCAGATGAAGTCGCGCACCGCTTTGGGAAGGTCCCCGTATTTGGGCGACAGATCCCAGCCATGTTTCTTTGCGAAAAGGGCGATTTTGGTCAGGGCATAGGGTTTTGACCGCCAGGGAATAATGGCCCCATCGGCAATACTCCGGTCCGGATCGATCACCAGTTCTTCAGAGAAATGCTCGTGGCTGCCCAGCCCTCCGCAGTCGGGGCAGGCGCCGAATGGGCTGTTGAAGGAGAACAGGCGCGGCTCAATCTCCGGCATTCCGATGCCGCAGTCCGCGCAGGCGTACTTTTCCGTCATCATGTACTCGCTCCGGCCTTCCGGCGCGATGAGGACAAACCCCTCCGCAAGGCGCAGGGCGGCCTCCACAGATTCCGTAATGCGGCTCCGCCGGTCTGCCGTCACCTTCAGACGGTCAATGACCACCTCGATGTTATGGCGCTTCCTTTTGTCCAGCGTGATGTCCTCTTCCAGCCACAGGACAGAACCGTCCACACGCGCCCGGGTGTAGCCCTTCTCGCGCATCTGGCCCAGCAGGTTTCTGAACTCGCCCTTCTTCCCCCGGACGAGGGGACTCAGTATCTCAATACGCTGGCCGTTGTTCTCCTGAAGAATATAGCCCACGATCTCATCGATGGAGTGGCGCTGAACCGGCTTGCCGCAGACAGGGCAATAGGGAATTCCCACGCGGCCGTACAGCAGGCGGAGGTAGTCGTAGATTTCTGTTACCGTGCCGACGGTGGAACGGGGGTTGTGTCCCGTGCCCTTCTGCTCGATGGAGATGGCGGGAGAGAGGCCTGAGATATCATCCACGTCCGGTTTTTTCTGCACGCCGAGGAATTGCCGCGCATAGGCGGAGAGGGACTCCACATAACGCCGCTGCCCCTCGGCGTAGAGCGTATCAAAGGCCAGAGATGACTTGCCGGAGCCCGAAGGTCCTGTGATCACGATGAACTTGCCGCGGGGGATGTCAACGCTGACGTTCTTGAGGTTGTGTTCCCGCGCGCCCAGAATGCGAATGGTGTCCAATATATAAAGCTCCTTGCAATGGAATTTATCCCCGGCCGAAGTGGCGCACCAGATCCTGGGGCGTCATCCTGAGCATCGTCGGCCGGCCGTGGGGACAGAAGAAAGGCTGCTCGCAGCGGTGCAGATTGTGCCACAGGGCCATCGCCTCCTCGCGGGAGAACGTCCCGGTCAGTTTCACTGCGGCCTTGCAGGCTATCGTGGCCCAGGCGCGCCACAGGAGCTCCCGGGGATCCCCGTCATGCTCCTCCCTGAGCGCACCCAGCGAAGCGCGGAGCAGAGCCTCAGGCTCCACCCGTTCAGCGGTGCAGGAGGGCACGGCCTGAAGGCTTGTCCCCCCGTCCTTCGTCTTGAAGGCAAAACCCGCCTCCTCAAGCTCCTCCCGATGTTCACTGGCCTCCAGGGCTAAAGTCGGAGGCAGAGGCACGGGAACCAGCAGATTCTGAACCGTCCAGGCTTTCTGCGCCTGGCCCCTCACGCGCTCATAGCCGACCCGCTCATGAGCCGCGTGAGGGTCCATCAGGGTCAGTCCGTCCGGCGCGTCAAAGACAAGGTAGCCCGATGAGGTCTGCCCCATGTAAATCGGTTCCCCGGGGAGAGGGGAAGCTGCGGAAATCTCCGGAGGGCTCTGGAACTCCGGCGGCTTGATGACCGTCGTCGGCACTTGTGCCTCCTGCGCGTCGCGGGAGAAGAAAAAAGTCGGATCCTCTCCATACACCTCTCCGCAAGAGTTGGTGGCAGTGTGCCTGTTAAAGGAGGATTCCCGGTTTTGAGTCGGGGAGGGGCTGCCTGCGGAGTTCCCCGCGCGCAAAGTGGAATAATCCGTGTTTCCGCGGGGGAAGATAATCCCGCCGGGCCCATCACGGAAACTCCAGCCGCGTATCACGCCGGCGGCGCGGGAGCGCGGCTCCTCTGCTGTCTCCTGTTTCCCTTCGTCAGTCGACACAAACCTGGGGCCTCCCAGCTGAGCAGCCGCCTGCCTCACAGCTTCAAAGACCTCGCCGGGATAGCGGAAACGAACCTCCGCCTTGGCCGGGTGGATGTTGACATCCACCAGCGATGGGTCCAGGGACAGAAACAGAGCCCAGCTTCCGGACAGCTCACGCGCCGCCGCACTGACCGCTCCCTTGATGAGGGGGTCGTTCACGGCCCTCCCGTTGACGAAGGCCATGATGTCGTTTCTCCCCACCGCTCCCTTGATGCCTGTCTGGCGCGGCTGCCACCAGCACTCAAGGGAAAGATGCCCTGCCGCAGTTTCCGCTTTTTGTATTTCCGGGCCTGAGCCCCACAAGGTTTCAAGGACGCGCCGTCTTCCTGCCTCTCCTGTCACGTGCCCCTCCGTCGACAGGACCTCCCGCCCGTCATGCTCCAGGATGAAGGCCACATCCGGACGGCAGGCCGCGTACTCCCGCAGAAGGACGGAGGCACGCCGGAGCTCGCCTGCCGCGCTTTTCAGGAACTTGCGCCGCGCGGGGAGGTTGCTGAATAGCTCGTCCACCTGAACGCGTGTCCCCGGAGCACAGTTTACGGCCCGGTGTTCCACGATGTTCCCGCCCGAGGCGCGAATCAGCCCCCCGGCCCCGCTGCCCTCCGGCCGGCTGCGTATCTCCACCCCAGACACTGCCGTCAGGCTGGCCAGAGCCTCCCCCCGATATCCCAGGGTGCGTATAGCTTCTAAATCCTCCACACCGCTGATCTTGCTTGTGGCATGAGGCGTCAGGGCCAGAGGCAAATCATCAGGGGCAATTCCGCAGCCATCGTCTTCCACAACGATGCGGAGTCGTCCCCCGTCCCAAAGGCGCACGCACACACGCTTTGCCCCTGCGTCCAGCGCGTTCTCCACCAGTTCCTTCACTGCGGAGGCCGGGCGTTCCACCACCTCGCCCGCTGCGATGCGCGTCCACACCCCCTCAGGCAGTTCCTTAATCGGCGGCATGACCGTTTCTTCTCCGCATCAGGGGCAGCATTCTTCCTCAAAGCCCGACGCCTTTGCGCCGGACTCAAAGTCCGCCAGGCTTTTGAAGTTTCCTCTGACCATCTCCCGGACATCCTCAGCCGTGTAAAACGCGGTGTGCGGACTGATAATGACGTTCGGAAAGGAGCGGAGCATGGCCAGCCTGGGATTCACCATGACCTCCCCCATGTGGTCGTAGTAATAAAGGCCGTTCTCAAACTCAACGACATCCAGCGCGGCGCCGCCCAGTTTTCCGCTCTCGATGCCCTCAATCAGAGCCTCGGAATCGATGAGTTTTCCCCGGGCCGTATTGACGATGTAGGCGCCCTGCTTCATCTTTGCGATGGCGTTGCGGCCGATAATGTGGTGGTTGCTTTCATTGGCGTTCATGTGCAGGGTCAGGACATCCGACTCCGCAAAGACCCTGTCCAGGCTGGTGTACTCCGCATATTTTTTCACCGTGTCGTTCTCGTAAATGTCATAGGCAAGTATCCGGCACCCAAAGCCGGAGAGGTGCTGAATCACCGTCGTTCCAATCCGGCCTGTTCCCAGAACGCCCACCGTACACGCCGAAAAATCTCTGCCCAGTTTGTTCCTCAGGGAGTAGTCCTGCAGCTCTGTGCGCTTCAGGATATGAGCAAATCTCCTGACGCTTGCCAGCATCAGCATGATTGCGTAATCCGCGACGCCCGTCGGCGGATAGGAGACATTGTCCACTTTCATCCCCAGCTCCTTCGCCCTGCGCAGATCCACATGATCGTAGCCGATGGCCCGGCAAAGGATATACTTCACTCCTACGCGGCCAAACGCCTCCAGGACAGGGGCGGACATATCGCAGGGCGTGCAGCTGATCCCTTCGCAGCCGGCAGCCAGCGCGATATTTTCCGGCGTCGGGTACTCCGTTGTATAGACATAATCTATGCCGTATTCCTTCTTGAACTCCTCGCAGAAGGAGAGCTCGTCAAACTCCCTGAGCGCGTAAAAACATATTTTCACCACAAAGGGCCCCTTTCCCTCGTAGAGACTGCTAAAACTGCCATTCAGACCCCTTCGGGAGAGGTGATATTCCCAAGCCTCTCCTTAATTAATATTGTATCACCCGCCGGCAGACCGCGCTCTTGCGCTCTTCTCCTTCATCTTTGCCAGCACCTGAAGGGCACGAAGCGGTGTCATGTTATCCACATCCAGCTCCGCCAGCTCCTCAACGATTGCGTCCGTCTCCGGCGAGAAGAGCAAAATCTGGCGCTTCAGGGCCTTTTGCGGCAGGGGTTCAGGGATGGAAGACCGCTCGAAGCCTTCCTTTTCGAAGACTTCCAGCAGCTCAAATGCCCGCCGCAGCACCGGCGCGGGCAGCCCTGCCAGGCGTGCCACTTCGATGCCGTAAGACCGGTCCGCCGGTCCCGGGACAATCTGATGCAGAAAAATAATCCCATCCGCTCCCTCGTCCACGGCCATACTGCAGTTCTTCACGCCCTCCAGCCGTTCCTCAAGGCAGGTCAGCTCGTGGCAGTGCGTGGCGAAGAGGACCCGGGCCTTTGATTTGCCGTGCAGGTGCTCAAGCACGGCCCAGGCGATGCTCATGCCGTCCCACGTGGCCGTCCCGCGCCCCACCTCGTCCAGAATGACGAGACTGCGGTCCGTGACGTTGTTCAGAATGTTGGCGGTCTCCAGCATTTCCACCATGAAGGTGCTGCTGCCCCGCACGAGGTCGTCCCGTGCGCCGATGCGGGTGAAGACGCGGTCCACCAGGCCGAAGGACGACTCCTCCGCGGGGACCCACATCCCCGCCTGGGCCATGATGGATAACAGCGCCGTCATGCGGAGCCAGGTGGACTTGCCCGCCATGTTGGGTCCGGTGAGGATGATAACGCGGGCGTTTTCGCCTCCCAGCAGAACGTCATTGGGAACGAAGCTCGTGTCCGTCAGTGTTGCCTCAAGTACCGGGTGCCGGCCGCCCCTTATCGTGAGCCCCATCGACTCGTTTACGGCGGGCCGCGTATAGCCGCGTTCCCTCGCGATGGATGCACAGGAAGTCAAGCAGTCCAGAATGCCCAGCAGCCGGCCCGCCAGCTGGAGCCCTGCCCCCTCCGCTATAACGCGCTCGACGACATCCTGATAGAGCCCGGCCTCAATTCGCGAAATCTCTTCCTCGCTGCGTGCCATCCTGTCCTGAAACTCGCGAAGTTCCGCCGTCACATAGCGTTCGGCGCTGACCAGCGTCTGGCGGCGCTCAAAGTGAGGCGGCACCGTCGCCAGGCCCGCCTTGCCGATTTCCAGATAATAGCCGAACGCGCGGTTATAGCCCGTCCTCAGCCTTGGGGAACCGCATGCGGCCCGTTCTTTTTCCAGATAATCCGCCAGCCATGCTTCTCCTTTTCCGGACACATCGCGCCACGAGGCAAGCTCTTCGTTGAAGTCCGAACGAATGACAGGCCCCATACCCAGCGCACGGGGAAGTTCTTCCTCCAGCGCAGAGTCCAGGTATCCGCACAGGGGGGCCAGGTCAGGGAAGGAGGCCAGCAGGCCGGCCATGGGTTCCGGGAAGGACAGCTCCGTCAGGCCGGGCAGCAGGCGCAGGGTGTCGCGCAAAGCGGCCAGGTCGCGGGGTCCCCCGGCCCCCAGGGACAGTCGTGACAGGGCGCGTTCCACGTCCCGTGTGCCGGCAAGGAGGTCCTGAAGCCGGGCCATATCCGCGGGGGCCTCAACAAGGAGGCCGACAGCGTCCTGTCTCCGCGTGATGGCCTTCACGTCCATCAGGGGACGCAGCAGCCACTCCCGCAGAGTCCTCCGCCCCATGGGGGTGCGGCACCGGTCCAGACAGGAGAGGAGCGAGGGGCCGGAGGCCGTCTCAGGGATAAGCTCAAGGTTGCGCTGGGCTGCGGCATCGAGGCTCATCCGCCCCTTCACCTGAAGCGGCGTGATACGCAGAACGTGGCGGACGGCGCTGAACTGTGTCGCCGAGAGGTAGTCCAGCACGGCCCACGCGGGCCCCACGCAGGGGTCTGCCTCCTCAATGCCAAAGCCGGCCAGGCGGGCCGGAGCCCCCGTCTGTCCCAGTGCCGAGGCCAAACGGCGGGCAGCGTTCTCCGTCTTGAAGGACTCCGGAGCGGCAGGGCGAAGGGCGTATTCCCGGACATAATCCGGCAGTTTTTTCTCCGGGATACTGGAGGGATAAAGCACCTCGCCCGGTGCGAAGGCCGAAAGCAGCGCGGCGGCCTCCCGGCCGGGAAGCGTCCCCGCCTCAAGGCCCCCTGTGTCCACGGAGAGCAGCGCCACGGCGGCCCTTCCGTCCCGCAGAGGCAGGATGGCGGCCAGATGCCCGGCCCCGCTTTCCTCCTCCGGAACGTAGGTCCCCGGCGTAACCACCCGCACCACGCGCCGCTCCACGACGCCCCTGGCCGGGACTTCCCCAATCTGTTCGCAGACCGCGGCCCGGTAACCCGCCTTGATGAGGCGCCCCAGATAGAGGTTCAGCGCGTGATGGGGCACCCCAGCCATGGGAATTTTTTTTTCGGAATCACGGGCGGTCAGGGCGATGTCCAGCACCGACGCGGCCACGCGGGCATCGTCAAAGAACAGTTCGTAGAAATCCCCCATGCGGAAGAGGAGCAGCGCGTCGGGGTACTGATCCTTGAACTTCCAATATTGGTCCAGCCAGGGCGTCACTTTGACATCATCAGGTATCGCCATAATTATCCCTCTATTCCTCCGGAGCCTGCCCTTTCCCAGGCGTCCGCACGGCTCAGGTTCTCCAGGGCGTTCAGCACCTTGCTGTAAAGGTCCGGCACATCTTTTCTGAGCTGAGCTGTTCTCTCCCGTATGTTTTGGCGCTCCGTGTGCCCCGCGTAGGGACAGGAAGTCCCCAGGACGGGAAGGGCCAGCCGACGCGCCTCATCGATGATTGCCGCCTCTGTCGAGAGGACGAGAGGACGGATGACCGTCACGCCGGTCCGCGACATGGGAACAGCGGGCAAAAAGCTCCGGGCCCGCCCCGCCCGCAGAAGGTTCATGAAGAAGGTCTCCACCGCGTCATCCAGAGAGTGCCCCAGGGCCAGTTTGTTGAAACCCCGCTCCGCCGCCCAGGCACACAGCCGCCCGCGCCGCATATTGGCGCAGAAACTGCACGGCGAGCGCTCGCCCCGTTCCCTGATGATCTCCATGATGGGTTGTTCCAGGACGGTGTAGGGCACGCCCCGCGCGGTGCAGTAGTCCTTCAGGGACGGGGTATCCATGTCCGTCAGGGCCACCGTGCAGGCGGCCAGCTCAAACTTTACGGGACTTCGCCGACGGATATCGGAAAGGGCGTGAAGGAGAATCAGACTGTCCTTGCCGCCGGAGAGCCCTATCAGGACGCGGTCCCCGGGGGAAATCATCGACCAGCGTGCCACGGCCTGCCCCACACGCCGCCTCAGCGCACGGCAGAGGGGCTCACGCCAGAGGGCCGTCTTTTCGTCCATCCGTTCTCCCTCAATTCCCTCGTGAAAATTTTCCCACTTTAGTTTATTATAATATAAACAGATGAGCGTTTTCATCTTAATCTGAGGAGGGTTTGACCTGCCATGAACGAAGTGCTTAAACGGATAGCGGAAATCGGGCTTGTGCCCGTCATTGCCATGGACAATCCCAACCACGCGCTGCCCCTTGGCACGGCCATGCTCAGGGGGGACCTGCCCGTCGCGGAGGTCACCTTCCGTACGAACGCTGCGGAGGAATCCATCCGTGTCCTGGCGTCCGAGCTCCCCGACCTTCTCGTAGGGGCGGGGACGGTCCTGACGGTGGAGCAGGCCCGGCGCGCTGTCGCGGCCGGCGCGAAGTTCCTCACGGCCCCTGGCTTCAATCCGGAGCTTGTCCAATACTGTCTTGAAAACAATGTCCTTATCATCCCCGGCGCCAATAACCCCACGCTGATCGAGCAGGGCATCCGCATGGGGCTCTCCGTCCTTCGGTTCTTCCCCGCGGAACAGTCGGGCGGACCGGCCATGCTGGCGGCGCTTGCCGGTCCCTATCACGGCATGCGCTACATTCCCTCCGGGGGGGTCAACGTCTCAAACGTGCAGCGTTATCTGGCCATGCCCAGCGTCCTGGCGGCCGCGGGGACATGGATGGTGCGCCCTGAGCTTATTGCCGCGGGGCAGTGGGAGGAGATTACCCGGCTCTGCCGTCAGGCCGTCGTCCGCGCCGTGGGCTTTGAGCTTCACCATGTGGGCATCAACGAGCCGGACCCCGGCACGTCCCGCTCCGAGGCGGAGCTGATGTGTTCCATCTTTGGCTTTGACCTTCAGGAGGAAAAAAACAGCTTCTTCGCGGGGGAGGGCTTCGAGTTCCTCAAGGCTCCCTACCTGGGCATGAAGGGCCATTTTGTCCTGTCGGTCCTCAGCATGGAGCGCGCCGAGGCGTTCCTGAAACGCAAGGGGCTTGGCCTGCGGGTTGAGACGGAGCGGAGGGGGCCGAACGGCGAACTGCTCTCCGCCTACCTGGACCGCGAGGT
>JAIKZX010000036.1 GCA_024681935.1 Fretibacterium sp. | reverse complement strand
CGCCGTTCCCTCCGTGAGCGTCGTTCACGACCGCGCGGCGCTGGAGCTTTTCCGCGGCTGCACGCGGGGCTGCCGTTTCTGTCAGGCGGGAATGATTTGCCGTCCCGTGCGCGAGCGGAGCGTAGAAGCGGTGATGGAGGCCGTGCCGCGGCTTTTGGACCGGAGCGGCTATGACGAACTGGGGCTTCTTTCACTGGCGTCCTGTGACTACTCCGGGATAGAGCGGCTCATTGACGAACTGACAGGCCCCCTGACGGAGCGCAAGGCGCGTCTGAGCCTGCCGAGTCTGAGAATAGATGGCTTCTCCGTGGGCCTGGCGGGACGGCTCCAGAAATTGCGGCGTGGCGGGCTGACCTTTGCCCCGGAGGCAGGAACCCAACGCCTGCGTGACGTCATCAACAAGGGCGTCAATGAGGAGGCCATCGAGGCCTGTCTGACAAAGGCCTTTTCACTGGGTTGGGATCGTGTAAAACTCTACTTCATGATGGGGCTGCCCACGGAGACGGAGGAGGACCTGAACGGCATCACCGCACTGGCACGGCGGACACTGAAGCTGGGCCGTTCCCTGGGGCGGAGAAGGACGACAATCAGCGTCTCCGTGGCGGGGTTTGTGCCTAAAGCCCACACGCCGTTCCAGTGGGAATGTCAAAACTCCGTTGAGGAACTGCGGGAGAAGGGGCGTTATCTCAAGTCTCAGATTCGTGAGCGTTCCATCGCCCTCAGCTATCATGAGCCGGAGCAGACTTTCCTGGAGGGAGTGCTCTCCCGCGGTGACCGGCGCACGGCGGACGTCATTGAACAGGCCTGGAGGACAGGAGCACGTTTTGACAGCTGGACCGAGACCTTCAATCTGCAAAGATGGCTGGGCGCGTTTGAGCACTATGGGCTGGATCCCCTGACCTTCACCCGCGAACGAGAGGAGACAGAGACATTGCCATGGGATCATATCAGCGTGGGCGTGACGAAGGACTTCCTTTTGCGTGAGCGGCACAAAGCCTATGATAACGTTCCTGTGCTGACGCCGGACTGTCGGTCGGGACACTGCGCCGGCTGTGGATTGAACTGTTTTGCCTCAGGTGAAAGAAGACCTTCCGAAACTGCCAGGGATCTGAAAGTATGAGTATCCGTGTTCGCATCATCTATGAGAAGCGCGGAGGCGCGTGCTTCGTGCCGCATGTCTCCCTGGCGTCGCTCTTCACGCGCGCGGCCCTCCGGGCCGGCCTGACCCTGACCCTGACTCAGGGCTTCTCCCCTCACCCCCGCATGAGTTTTGGTCCGGAACTCCCCGCCGGGGTTGTGGCTCTGGCCGAGCCGGTGGACGTCTGGATGGAGGCAGCATCTGACGGTTTTCTTGAACGCTGGGACCACTCCATGCCAGAGGGGTTTCATCTGTTGCGTGCCCATTCCGTCAAAGAGGACGCCCCGTCGCTGGGAAAGGACTGTCAGGCCGCGCTGTATTGGATTCAGCCTGCTGTGGTGTCCTCATGCGATGATCTCTTTGAGCGGGCACGGACCTATTACGGAGAGAGCGTGCTGGACGCGGAGGCGGGGCTTGACGTTGAGAAAAACGGCCGGCCGTTTTGGTTTTCCCTCAAACTCTCCTCCCCGGCGCAGAACGGCATCGGCGGCTGGGTCAAACAGATGATCGCGGACGGAGCCATCGACGGCTGGCAGGATCTTCACATTGTCCGGGCCGGGGTGGAACTTGCCATCAGGGAGGCGAGTTCATGATTTACGTGATTGGGCTTGGGCCGGGAAGAAAAGAGGAAATGACGCAGCGGGCGCTGGAGTCGCTGGAACGGTGCGACGTGATTCTGGGTTACCGGACCTATATCGATCTCGTTGCGCCGCTTTTCCCGGACAAGACGCTGCGGCCCTCTTCCATGCGCCAGGAGACGGAGCGGTGCCGTGAGGCGCTTGCTCTGGCCCTTGAGGGGCACACCGTGGGGCTGGTGTCCAGCGGCGACCCCGGCGTCTACGGCATGGCGGGGCTGATGCTTGAAATTGCCGGAGACCAGACTGAGATTGAGATTGTGCCCGGCATCACCGCCGCCAACTCTGCCGCCGCCGTTCTGGGGGCTCCTCTCATGCAGGACTTCGCCGTCATCAGTCTCAGCGACCTCCTGACCCCCCGCGAACTCATTGAGCGCCGCCTTCTTGCCGCCGCTCAGGCGGACTTTGTCCTCTGCCTCTATAACCCTTCAAGCCGCGGACGTCCGCACCACTTCCAATGGGCCTGCGGGCTTGTGCTGCGCCACAGGCCGCCGGAGACCCCTGCCGGGTGGGTCCGGGACATTGGCCGGCCGGGACAGAGCCACTGCGTCACCACTCTGGGTGAGATACAGGACACCCGGCTTGATATGTTTTGCACAGCCATCATCGGCAACTCCCAGACGGCGATAAAGGAAGGACGTATGGTCACCCGCCGGGGCTATCCTCTTGGGCCATCCGGGAAGAGTCCCGCATTTTGTTCTGACACAGCCGGCAGGGTTGATGCTGTCCTCCCCTCGGGGACAGGGAATCCGGCTCGTCTGCCCCAGGAAGAGGACCCCGCGTAATGTCCCGGCTGCTGCTCTTCGGCGGAACGACGGAGGCCCGCGAGATTTTGGAAAAGGTCCCGGCGCTCTGCTGCGTGGCCACAGAGTATGGCGCGGAGCTGGTGAGAGACCTGCCCGGAGTGGAGGCCCGTGCAGGGCGGCTGGACGCGGAGGGCATGGCTGCCCTTATCCGGACGGAGGACGTAGCCTGTGTCATCGACGCCACTCACCCCTACGCTGCCGAGGTCACAAGGAATATCAAAGCTGCCTGTGAAAGGACAGGCGTGCCGCTTCTGCGCGTGAGCCGCGGGCCTGTGGCCGCTCCCTGTGATGGGGTTGTCGCGGCGGGCTCCTGCCGGGAGGCGGCGGAGCTGCTGAACCACAGGGAGGGGAACGTCCTCCTCACCGTCGGCAGCAAGGAGCTCCGTGAGTTCACCGCTGTGCGGGACTACCGCCAGCGGCTCTTTGTCCGCGTCCTGCCCGCGTCGGACGTCCTGTGCGCCTGTGAAGAACTGGGCTTTGACCCCGCTCACATCATCGCCATGCAGGGGCCTTTCTCCCGCGCCATGAACCTGACCATGCTGGAGGACATACGGGCGGCGGTGCTGGTGACAAAGGACGGCGGAACGGCGGGAGGCATTGAAGCCAAGCTGGACGCCGCACGGGAGGCCGGGGCCGAAGTCATCCTGATTGCCCGCCCGGATGACAGCGGGGGACACACCGTTGAGGAGGGAATCCTGTGGGCCCGAAGGAAGCTGGGCCTTTCGCGGCCGCCTCTCTTTCCCATGCTGCTGGACCTTGAGGGGCGGCGCGTGCTGGTCGCCGGAGGGGGGAATGTTGCGCTCCGCCGGACAACAACACTCCTGAAATGCGGAGCGAGGGTGCGGGCCGTCAGCCCCGTTTTTCGCGACGATTTTCCCCGTGAGGCAGAGCGTCTGCTGCGCCCCTTCGGGCCGGGAGATCTGGAAGGAGCCGCGCTGGCCGTGGCGGCATCGGACGACCGGGAGGTCAACCGTCAGGTTGGGCGGGAGGCGCGTGCCCGGGGTATCCCTGTCAGCGTGGCGGACGCGGCAGCGGAGGGCAGCTTTTTCTTCCCCGCGCTGATTGTCTCGGAGGGGGCGGCTGTGTCCGTCTC
>JAIKZX010000035.1 GCA_024681935.1 Fretibacterium sp. | reverse complement strand
CTGAAGACGCTGTTCCTGAGCAAGCTGGACACGTCGAACGTAACGGATATGAAAAACATGTTCGACGCCTGCGGCGGCCTGAGGTCGCTGAACCTGAGCACGTTCGACACCTCGAAGGTGACGGATATGTCCAATATGTTCTACAAATGCAATAACCTGAGGACGCTGGACGTGAGCAAATTCAACACGAAGAACGTGACGAACATGGCCGGGATGTTCGCCCGCTGCAACAGCCTGACGGCGCTGGACCTCTCCAGCTTCGACACGGGGTACGTGGAGAGGATGAAGGAGATGTTCTACATCTGCACAAAGCTCAGGACGATCCGCGTGGGGTTTGGCAAATGGACCACGGCGAACGTGTTGATGGACGGGGGCGAAGATATGTTCACCGGCGACGTGGCTCTTGTCGGCGGGATGGGAACGAAGTATGACCGGGACCATACTGACAAGGAGTATGCCCGCATCGACGACCCGGCGGTGCCCGGCTACCTGACCGAAGCGAGGGCGAATATCATCGAGGGCAGCCGCGTTACCCCTGAGGCCGTGGAGCTCAACGAGGATAAGGAGAAGCAGGTCCGCTCGGCCCTCAGCCTGCCCGACACGGTGGAGGTGTTTACCCTGTCCGATGACAGCGTGGTGGATGTTGACGCGCCGCGGGATATCTGGTCGCTGAACGAGGAGGACGCGGCGGTTGTGTCCAATGACAGCGAGGTCCCGGCCGCGATTCTCCAGGCGATAAGCATCAATCGGCCTGGCGTCCTGTGCTTCGTGACGAGTTTGGACGCCGCTGTTCCGGCGGGAGCGGAGATGAAGTGGCACTCCTTCCCCCAGAGCGACGATCAGGCCGAGACCGAAACTGTCTCCGTCAGTCTGACCGGGGACGGGAGTACGGCGGTCTTCATGAAGAACGGCCAGACCATCACGACGGTCCCGGCGGACCACGAGGTTGAGGTGGCCGCGTACTTCGAGGAGGCGGGGACCTACGCGCCGGTCATCACGGCGGCGACGGCAAATGGCAGCTCCGGTGGCGGCGGTGGCGGTTGTGATGCCGGTCTGGGCGGTATGTGGCTGCTGTTCCTCATCCCGGTTCTGGCCGGAAAGCGGCCATAATTGTCGTAACTTTTATGCTACGAGGAGGAAAGAACATGTTTTCAATTTCAAAGAGATTTGTCCTGCCGCTGTTTATCGTGCTGACGGCCCTTCTGGCTCCGGCATTAGCCGGGGTGGAGGTATGGAGGGATCCGGGCTATGACATTTTCGCCCTGCGCAAGGTCTTTGTCCTGCCCATTGAGGCGAGCCTGAAGGCAAAACAGGAGAGCTCCGTTGTGCCCCAGAGCCAGCGGAAGAGTGAGCTGGACGGCTGGGCGGTGTCCAGCCTCCGGGAGGCGCTGAAGAAGAACAAGCCCATCGTCAAGGCCAGCGACGCGCTCATCAAAGACCTGACCTTCCTCCACAAGGCGGCCGACCCCGGGGACCGGGAGACGTTCTTCCGGGACGCGGCCGAAATCAGCTACCAGGCGGCAGTTGAGGTGACGGTCACCCAGAAGATGGATGTTAAGCACGTGCCGGAGGAGATCCGGACCTACACGGTCTACCGGGATGTGGAGGTCCGCGACAAGCACGGAAAGGTGAAGGAGACCATTCGCATCCCGGAGGAGAAGACCGAGGTCATTCCCGCCCACGACGTCGAGTACCTCTCGACCCGCTGCCTGGTTAAGGTCTACGACATCGCGGACCCGAACGGCGACCACAAGGCGGCGGCGGACTACTCCATTTACCGGGAGTACCAGGGCGGCCCCGTGATGAAGGTTGTGGAGAACATCATCAGGGCGTCGGTGAGGGAACTCTTCGGCCAGACGAGCCAGCTTACGCGACCCTGAAAGGGGTGCGGCGCATCGTGCCCTGTGGGTATTGGCTCGGTCGGCTGTGTCGGAGCGGGCGTGTCAGCCCGCAGAGGCCGGCCAGACGAAGAAAAAGTAAGCCCTGCTCAACGGAAAAATCTGTAGGGGAAAACAGGGGGGGAAATCCATGCTTAAAAAATTTCGTTCAAGCCTGACAGCCCAGGTCATGGCCGGGACCCTTGTGAGCTTTCTGCTGTTGGGTTGCGTCATGGCCTGGATCGGCAACAGGGAGGTCACGGAGGCCGTGGAGGAGCAGTATGTGGATGCGGCCTACCGGACGGCGGTGACGGCGCTGATCTTTCTGGACCCGGAGAAGCTGGCGGACTATGTGGCCATGGACGACACCCGCTGGGCGGAGGAAACCCGGACCCTCGCCGACCGGTGGAACCGAATCGCGGAGAACCAGGACTGTATGCTGATCTACGCCGTGCCCGTGGAACCGGGATATGAGAGCATCCGCAGCGCCGAGCGCGTCAACGTGGCCCTGAGCGTCCGCAGTTTCGAGGCGGGCGGCGTTTCTCCCAAACTCAGGAAAGCATGGCGCGGCGACATATCGATCCGGGGAAACCGCAGGGCCTATCTTGATATTCTGGAGCGCGGCCAGCAAAGGGCCGTGATTATCCGTCCTCAGACAAGCGTGCTGGGGCCGCACCTCACGCTCATGGTCCCCATCAAAACGCCCGGCGGGGAAATCCGCGGGGTCCTCAGCGTCCAGAGGGAGATGGACAAGCTGGTGGCAGCGCAGAGGAGCCACGTCTTTGACGTTATCCTGGGCGCGGTGGTGCTGCTGGCGGTCATCCTGCCGCTCCGGGCGTGGGGGCTGCGGCGTGGGGTCTTGAAGCCCATCCAGGCCATCACGCGGGAGACGCTGCGCTTCGCGAGGGAGGACACGCTCCCGGCCGTTCCGCTGGGCGCGGACGTCCCGTTCTCCAATGAGATCGGCCAGCTCGCTCGCAGCATCGACGCGATGGAGGCCGAGAACCTGGAGCACGTGGCGAACCTGGTCCGGGTGACGGCGGAGAAGGAGCAGATACAGGCGGAGCTGGGCGTGGCGCGGAAGATTCAGGCCTCCATGCTGCCCCGCGATTTTGTCCTCCCCGGCCATCCGGAACTTTCCCTTTTCGCCACAATGGACGCGGCGAAGGAGGTGGGCGGGGACTTCTACGACTTCTTCTTGATTGACGCTGACCACCTGGCGCTGGTGATGGCCGACGTTTCCGGCAAGGGTGTCCCCGCGGCGCTGTTCATGGTCGTGGCCAGGACGCTCATCAGGAACCGCGCTCAAATGGGGGGAACCCCGGCCGAGATACTGGGGGACGTGAACGACCGCCTCTGCGACGGAAACGACGAGTGCTTTTTCGTGACGGTGTGGCTTGGCATCCTTGAGATCTCCACGGGAAGGGGCGTAGCGGCCAACGCGGGGCACGAGTACCCGGCCCTGAAACGCGCAGGCGGGGCCTGGGAGCTGGTCAGGAGCAAACACAGCACGGTGGTTGCCGCCAGGAAGGGCATGAAGTTCCACGACGTGGAGTTTGAGCTGCGCCCCGATGACAGCCTTTATCTTTACACGGACGGCGTGCCGGAGGCCACCCGCATAGTGGGCTTCCCGGCGGCAAACTCAAACCAGGAACTCTTTGGCCTGGAACGCATGACCGAGGCGCTGAACCGGCACGAATCGGAGGCGCCGGAGGAGCTTCTTGCGTCCATGAAGCGCGAGATCGACGCCTTCGTGGGGGACGCGCCGCAATTTGACGATATCACCATGCTGTGCCTTCGATACCATAATTGAGGAGTATTGATTGAGATGGAAAAATACAGCCTGAAATCATCCAAGGAGAACGGCAGGCTCCGCTTTGTCCTTGGGGGAAGAATTGACTCCACGAACTCCAGGGTATTTGCCGGTGAGGTGGCTGCAGAGCTCGAAAAACACCCCAACAGCGGCGTCATCTTCGACTGCGGGGGGCTGGAACATCTCTCCAGCGCCGGGCTTCGCGTCTTTCTGGCCCTAAGCGGCCGGGAGGGAAGTCAGGAGGGAAAAAGGATACGGCTCGTCAACGTCCCGCAGAATATCTACGATATCTTTGACATGACGGGCTTCTCCAGGATTTTCGAGGTATCGAAGGCCCTGCGGGATGTCTCGAACGAGGAGACGCGGAAGATGGGCTACAGCAGCGGCATCACCGTCTATTACATCGGGGAGGACACGCTGATGAAGGTCTACCCCGCAGGGACAAGCCTTGAGTCCATTGAGCAGGAGCGGAAATATGCCCAGGCCGCGCTTCTGAGCGGAATCCCCACGCTCATCGCCTATGACGTTGTCACCTATCAGGGACACTATGGAATGCTCTATGAGCTGGTGAAGGCCAACACCGTGGCCGCCCTGCTGGAGTCCTCGCCCTGGAAGCTGGAGCAGTACGCGGAGAAGATGGGCCGTCTGCTGAAGCGCATCCACTCCTCCGTGCCCAAAGACGTCACGCTCCCACGGGCGCCGGAGATTTACAAAAACTGGGCCTACATGATGGCGCCGTGGCTGCATTCCCAGGAAATTAACGCGCTGACCCGGCTTATCGAGGTCGTCCCGGAGGAGGAGACGGTTGTTTACGGCAACTTCAACGCGCGCAGCGTCTTTATCCAGCACGGCGAGCCCATCTTAATCAACATGGCGGGCATCAGCAGCGGAAACCCCGTCTATGACCTCGGCACGGCCTACATGTTTTATAGAAATGAATCCGAGGATCTGATAAAACGCTTTTCCGGCCTTGAGCCGTTCCAGGCGGAGAGGTTCTGGAACGCTATGATCCGCGCGTATTTCAACGACGACGGGGACGCCGTTGGGAGATATGAGGAGACGATACGGGCCGCGGCGCTGCTGCGCTCCGTCCTTTACCCGGCCGCGTACCGGGCTTCCCATGGCAGCGACATGACGGCGGAGGACGCGGAGCTCTTTGTGGCTCAGGCGCGGCGCGACCTTTTCCCGTCCGCCAATCATCTGACACTGCTGTTGGGCTTTGCGAAGTTTGTCTAAATGAGCCCGCCTGTCACCCAGGGGGCCCTGTGCCGTCTTTCTCCTGAGGTTGGGGCAGGGAGTAACAGCTCGTAGAGAGCCGAGACGCGAAACTCTATCTGAGCCGCGCTCCTGCTTCTGCGCCCTCCTGGACATTCCCGCGGTCCGCCCCACGGTACGGAGGCGGCGGGGATTAATTTATCGCAGAACGACGGCATATGCCCCGGCGCCATGGTACAATAACTTTCATGTTGCCGCAGGACGGCGAAGGGGGGTGGAGGCATGCAGGCGGCAGGCTCCCCGCAGGGGAGATCGTCCAATATGGTGAGGCACGCAATACTGATGATGGCGGGAACGTTCCTGAGCCGGATCCTCGGACTGGTGCGCGAGGTGGTGGTGGCGGCGTTCTTCGGCGCGACACGCAGCATGGACGCCTTCAACGTCGCCTATACCCTGGCCAATCTGGCCCGCCAGCTCCTGGCGGAAGGAGCGCTTTCCGCGGCCTTCGTGCCCGTGTTTTCCCAGGTGCTCCAGCGTAGCAGGAAGCACGCCCTCACCCTGGCGCGGGGAGCAATGACCGTCCTGCTCCTCGCCTCATCGGCCGTTGTCCTGCTGGGAATCCTGGGGGCCCCTCTGCTGACCCGGGTCATGGCCCCCGGCTTCGATACGGAGACGGCGGTCCTTGCATCCAGCCTGACGCGCTGGATGTTTCCATTTTTAATCCTTATTTCCCTCGCTGCTTTGGTGATGGGAGAACTCAACAGCCTGGGCTCCTTCTTCGTCCCGGCCCTGGCTCCGGCCTTCAGCAACCTGGCCTTCATCCTCACTGCCCCCTTCTTCGCCTCCCGCTGGGGCGTGTATGGCCTGGCGCTCTCTGTGCTTTGCGGCGGTACCCTGCACTTTTTCACACAATGGATATGGAGCGCGCGCATGGGGGCAACACTTTATCCCGTGCGTCCCAATTTGCGTGACCCCAGCCTGCGGAAAATGATGGCCCTGTTTCTGCCCTACGCGGCCGGGCTCTCGCTGAACCAGGTCAATCCGATTATCAGCCGTATGCTGGGCTCATTTCTCCAAGAGGGCAGCATCTCCGTCCTGAATTACTCCAACCGGATTCTCCAACTTCCCCTGGGGCTGTTCGTGATTGCCATCTCTCAGGCCGTCCTCCCCCAGCTTTCACGCTCTCAGGGACCAGAGGACTTCACCGCCACGCTGCGGCAGGCGCTTCGTTTCGCACTCTTCATCGTCCTGCCTGCCTCGCTGGGGCTCATACTCATTTCCTCGCCCTTTGTCCACCTGGTCTTCGTCCGGGGGGAGTTCAGCACCTGGGCCTGGGATGCCACGTCCTCCTGCCTCGTCCTCGGCATGCTGGGGCTTCCCGGCATGGCCTGTTCCACCGTCGTTATGCGCGCGCTCTACGCACTTTCCATGCCGCGGGAGGCCTTTAAGACAACGTTCTTCAGCGTCAGTGCCACGGTGCTGTTCTCACTGATTCTGATGTTTCCTCTGGGATACAAAGGCCTGGCCCTTGCCCCCAGCCTCGCCTTCACCCTGTCCGGTCTCCTGGGGCTTCATTACGTCAGAAAAAAAATGGGCCGTCCCCTCAAAATTATCAGTTTGTCCTGGGCGGTGGATATGCTGGTGGCTGTCACCACACTGGGAATCGCGGTGCGGGGCTGGAGCTGGCTCCTGCCCTACGACCCCGGGGCCGCTCTGACCCTGCGCGCAGGCTGGTGCCTGAGCGTCATTCTTCTTGGAATGGTGGTTTATAGCGCCACAACCTGGGCCCGGGGCTTCAGTGAATGGGATTGGATCCGCCAGGCGTTCTCAAGAAAGGATGGAGATAGAAATGAAGAACGTTAAAGGTTTTTTTCGCCTCTTTGCAGCCGGAGTGATTCTGTTTCTGGCACTTACGGACGGGTTTCCGGCGGCAGCTGCCCCGGCAGTGACCGGACCGGGGACTTCAGTTGAATGGCGGAAGGCATTGGACGAGCGCACGGGGCTGATGTGGGTGGATGCGCAGTTTCTGGGCAAGATGGTCCTGAATGCCCGCGCCCGTCTTACCATCACCTGGCTGCCCCGCTCCCTGCTGAAGCGTCTGGAAAAAGACCAGGAGGTGGACGAGTGGGTCACCAACGGCCTGAGCTATTACAACAGCTCCGTCGAGGACACGCGGCAGAAAATGAAAGGCCGGGACATCGTGGCCCTGAACTATCGCACGGAGAAAAGCTGGAACTTCGACCCAACGGAATTCGCCTTCGGAGACTATCACGTGAAGAAGGAGGACATCCTGGGGCACAAGGACTTCCTCGCCATCGGGGAACTTCCCTCCGGCATAGAGGGAACACTTTATCTCTGCGTGCCTTCACTGAAGCCGGGGAAAAGCCTTTCCGTCGCTCTGGGCCCGGACGCCATTGAAATGGCACTCCCCAAACGGTGAGAGGCCAGCCACGATAAAAATTTAAAGAAAGAGCAGGTCAGAACAATGGAGAAATCAGCGGAAAAACGCGAACAGCTTTACGAGGGCAAAGCCAAGAAGGTTTTCGCGACAAACGACCCGGGACTCTACATTGTGGAGTACAAGGACGACGCCACAGCCTTCAACGGGGAGAAGCGCGGCACCATCGCCGGAAAGGGCGTTGTGAACAACCGGATGAGCAACATCATCTTCAAAATGCTGGAGGCCAACGGCGTCGAGACCCACTTCGTGAAGGAGCTGAGCGACCGCGAGACGCTGGTGAAGGCCGTCAAGATCGTCCCGCTGGAAATCATCATCCGCAACGTGGCGGCTGGGTCCTTCTCCAGGCGTTATGGCGTGGAGGAGGGCCGGGAGCTGAAGTGCCCCACGCTGGAGTTCTCCCTCAAGGACGACGCTCTGAACGACCCGCTCATCAACGACTCGCACATCCTGGCGCTGGGCGTGGCCACTGAGGAGGAGCTGAAGGCCATTCGGGACATGGCCTATAAGGTCAACGAGTGCCTGAAGGAGTACTTCCTGAAGATCGGCGTGAAGCTCATCGATTTCAAGATCGAGGCGGGGCGTTATCAGGGGCGTATCCTCCTGGCGGACGAGATTTCGCCGGACACCTGCCGTCTGTGGGACGCCAAGACGAACGAGAAACTTGATAAGGACCGCTTCCGCCGCGACATGGGCGGCGTGGAGGAGGCCTATCAGGAGATGTTCAAGAGGGTATCCCGGTGAACGCTTCTTTAAATATCCTTGAAGGAGACTCGCTGCACGAGGAGTGCGGTGTTATCGGTGTTTATCGAAATGATGCGGACGCCGCGCCAGGCGTGTACTATGGTCTCTACGCGCTCCAGCACCGGGGGCAGGAGAGCGCCGGTATCGCGGCCAACAAAGGAGGGGCCATCGCTCTGCGCAAGAAGCTCGGTCTGGTGAGCGAGGTCTTCCATGGCAGCCACACCCTGTCAGGCCTGAACGGTCACATCGCCATCGGCCATGTGCGCTATTCCACCGCGGGCGAGGCGGATGTCCGCGCCGCGCAGCCGTTGATGGCACGCTGCAAGCTGGGGGATGTGGCCCTGGCCCACAACGGAAACCTGGTCAACTCAGAGAGTATTCAGGACATGCTGGCGGACTCCGGCGTCATCTTCCAGACGACCTCGGACTCCGAGTCCATCCTGAACCTCATCTGTCAGCACGGAAACAGCCGGGGCATTGAGGCGGGGATTCACGCGGCCATGGGGCTGATGAAGGGAGCCTACGTCCTTATCCTCACCGTGGGGGACCAGCTTATCGGCGTACGCGATCCCTACGGCTTTCACCCCCTGTGCATTGGCAAATTGTCCGATGGCTGGGTGCTGGCGTCGGAGAGCTGTGCCCTGGAGGCACTGGACGCAGAATTCGTGCGTGACGTGATGCCCGGCGAGATTGTGATTATCAACAAGGACGGACTGAGGAGCATTGAACCCGCCCACTGGTGCCGCAAGAGCCTCTGCGTGTTTGAACTGGTGTACTTCGCCCGGCCGGACAGCGTGGTGGACGGCGTCAGCGTTTACGACTTCCGGCGGCGGTGCGGAGCGTTGCTGGCGAAGCAGAACCCCGTCGAGGCGGACATGGTGATGGCCGTTCCGGACTCCGGCATCCCGGCCGCCATTGGCTACGCCGAGGCATCGGAGATTCCCTATGGCGAGGGGCTCATCAAAAACAAGTACATTGGCCGTACCTTCATTCAGCCCACCCAGGAGATGCGCGAGGACGCCGTGCGCATCAAGCTTTCAACCATTCGTCAGAACATTGAGGGCAAACGCCTGGTGGTGATTGACGACTCCATCGTGCGGGGCACAACCTGCCGCCGCATCGTGGGGCATCTTAGGGAAGCCGGCGCGCGGGAGGTCCATGTCTGTGCCGCGTCACCCGCGGTGTGCTACTCCTGTTACTTTGGAATTGATACACCCTACCGGGAGAAACTCATCGCCGTGCAGAAGAATCATGAGGAGATCCGCGATTATCTGGGCGCAGATACCCTCACCTATCTGTCCCCGGAGAACCTCGCCGCCGCATGCGGGAACAGGGAGGAATACTGCAAGGCGTGCTTCGACGGGAACTACCCCATGGAGGTCCCCGCCACGGCGCGGCCATCCGGCTTCGCCAAGGAGGGACGCTGAGAAGGGCCCTGAAATAAGTAAAAAGAGTGGGGGCCCTTGTGCTGAGCCCCCAATTATGACACATCTGAAAACTAAGAGCGGGAGGATTTGTCTCCTCCCGCTCTTTTTTTACTTTTTGTTCTCAATCGCGTGGTTCTGAGCAATCAGATCGATAAAAACAAGATCCTCGTCTTCCTCGTTTCGGAGCCCGTGCGATTCTCCCGCAACGGCAATCGTCACGGCCCTGGGGCCGACAACGGTCTCTTTGCCTTTGCTGTCCGTGAAAACGCCCTTCCCGGAGATGATGATGTAAGTATCCTCGTTGTTCGCGTGTCCGTGTACTCCAATACTGTCGCCCTTCTTAAGGGTCATGAGCCCAATTTCCTTGATGGCCTGGTCCTTCGTGGCCTGTTCCCTGCGGAACGCAAACTTGCCATACAGCGTGCCCACGCCCGTCTTCCCGGCCTTCTCCACGTTCTTGTCAAACAGTACCGCCTTGGGGAAACACTGGGGCGTGGGGTTTTTCGTAATGGCATCGAGGTCAGCCGCGGCGTTCTTGGCAATAATATCCAGGAAGACCAGGTCCTCGGCAAAGAGGTTGGCCAGCCCATGAGCCTGTCCGGGGCGAGCAAGGGTCATGTCGCCGGGGCCCACAACCCAGGCGTTCCCTTCGCCATCCGTAAAGACGCCCTTGCCGGAAATAATCAGATAGGCGTCCTCGTTGTCCTTATGCGCGTGGGTTCCAATGAACTCCCCGTGCCGGAGCGTCATCCAGCCGATTTCCTTGATGGCATCGTCCTCCAGGGCAGCGTCCCGGGCAAAGGCAAACTCACCATGCAGCGTCCCCTTGCCCCCGGCAACATCCTGCTTGTCCAGCACCGTCAGCTGATCCGCCGTGTAACACTGCCCGTGTTTCACCGGGGCAGCCCAGGCGGAAGCAGCGCAGAACAGGCAAAACACGCAAGCGAGTACCAAAAATTTCCTCATTTGAAAAACCTCCTTTAGAATAATGGAATCAACGGGCATAGTTTAGGCTTGACCCAGGGAAAAATCAAGGGGACCGGCGTGAGCCCCTTCGTTAAAAATGACTGGCTGACTCCGTGATTTACACCAGACGGATGACTTCGTCTCCATAAAAAAAAACCGGAAGGCATCCTCGCCTTCCGGTTATGCTCAAAAAAGTTTTCCGTTACTTCAACTCGAAGCTGCCCAAAATGCCAGCCAGCTCCTGGGCGGCATCGGGATCCTCAGTTGTCATAACAACAACCATGTAGATATTCTCGGCCAGATCCTTGACCAGCGCCTGACTCTCAACACTGGCGCCCTGAGCGGTGAAAGTAAAGGAATAGTCACCATCGGCGTCCACTGTGGGCGTGGAACCACCAAGCTGCTGGGCCCATGCGCCGGCCAGAGCCTCAAGGGTAGCACCTTCCTTGGCGCTGAAAGTCACGGAACCGGATGCGGTATTGTCGCTCTTAATGAAGCTCACGACATCCATCTTCTCCGCGGGGCTCTGCATGGAAGCTGTCCAGCCATCCGGGATATCAAAAGTATAATCGCCAAAATCCTGGACCGCCGCGAATGCCATCGATGCCGCCATCACCATCACTGCTGCTGCAACAAAACCAAAAACACGCTTCATAACAAAAAAAACCTCCTTCTATTTCTCGCGCGAAACCTTAAATCGAATTTGTCCCGCGCGTGGTGCCTGTTTTAATTCTCGCACTTCTCAACCGCTTCTTTAGGACTGGTACCATTGAACAGCACATCTTTTATCCCCGGCAGATAGCGCTCAAACATACGCGTCCCCGCCACAATGCTGTTTCCAATGAGGGCCTCGGAGGGAATGAGACCGCCGGAACAATCCACAAAGCTCCTGAAGCGTATCTCCCCGTCATTAAAGTCCATTTCGAAACCGCCTCCGAAAAGCCCGTAATTGACGCGGCAGATAAACTCCGCCATTGCCGCCAGCTTCGACGGCTCACTGGGATCCACCCCAATCGGGCTGACAACGTAGGTTCGAAAGAAGCTGTCCGCTATCACAACCACACAACCAAGAAGACGTGCCGTGCCCTCACTTTTCAGCGTTGTCCGGAAGACGCCTTCATCCTGGTCGAAAGTGAACATTTTGGCCCCGCCTTCCATATACTTCAGCAGAAACTTATTTACTGCCTCCGCTATATCCTGCGAGTACCCTTCCTCCGCCCAGGCCGCCATACCCCCTAACGCACAAAGACAGAGCAAAACCGCCAAAATCTTTCTGAACCCCATTTTTCCCCTCTCAGTTCTGCCGCCCTATGTGCCCAAGGCTCCGGCGTCAGTTGTATATTTTGAATGCGAACCCGAAAAAAATCAAGTGGGTTTTACTGAGTTTGCGAAATGAATAACGGCCTGCCCTCCGCTGGGAAGGCAGGCCGGAAAGAACAGAAAACGCCGGGGTATTACTTGATTCCGTAATACTTCTCCGGAACCTCGACATCCGTCAGGTTCAGATAGCCCTTGCCGAAGACGTAGGTGTCCTGATAGACCATAATCATCTTCTTGTTGCGGACGCCTGTGCCCGCATCGGTGTAATAGCTGGCGTTCCACTTCGCACCGGGGGTAAATTCGTTGTAGCAGGCCAGAAGGTCCTTCATGCTGTCCACCTTCGCCTTGCCCTCAACGACGCGCTTGCCGAACTCCGCCAGGGCCGCGCTGTTGGTATAACCGTAGGAGTAGGCCCAGGTGCCCATGCGGCCCTTCGCACCCTTCGCCACCACCGTATCTTCAACCTTCTTCAGAATAGCCGGCCAGTTGCCGCTTTCCTTGGAAAGATCGATGCCAAGAGCGCCTGGATAGCCCATAACCGGGGAGGGAAGGGAGGCCTCGACGAACACGCCGCCCACCTCGGCGATACGCTTCAGCATGGGCTCGACGTGAGCGTCGTTCGTGGCGAAGAACGCCGCGTCCTTGCCATACTTCTCAATCCACGTGGGCGTGCTCTCAAGGATGTACTGCTGCGCACCGGCCACACCGACATCACCGGTGGGATCCGGAGCCGTCTCAAACACGAACTTGATTCCCAGGTCTTTGCAGGCCTCCTCCATGATGACGCGGCGGCGGCCCAAAACTTCCATGCTCATGTGACGCGGGAAGGAAACGTGGACAAAAGTCTTTGAGCCCAGCATCTTCGCGCCCAGCGGAATCAGGTAGCCGCGGCTGATGTTGTCAACCATGATGTCCAGGTCTGATGCGGCGGTGATGACCGCTGGATCCTCGTGTGGCTGACCGGCAAAGAGCAGGATGTCCGGCCGCTTCTCGCGCACGCGGCGGAAGCCCTCGGTGGTGCCGGGAATGCCCTGGTTCACGACGATGACCTTCATTTTGGGGTCGTCCGCCAGCCCGACAATCTGACTCACCGTCGTCTCGGCCTCAGAGGTAAAGTTGTCGGGATACGTAACGTGCGTGATCATACCCCCCTTGCTGGCGTCGCCATAGCGCTCAATCATCAGCTCCGCGCCCCGGAGGTCGTCCTCGCTCTGCGAGACGGTCCCCGTGACGATGCCGATGTGGAACGCAGGCTCATCCGCCCCCGAGGCAGACACGAACAGGACACAAACCAACAGCGCCAACAGTACAGACTTGAACTTCACAAAAAACGCCTCCTTTGTCCAATCCTGGACATGATTTTGGGCTAAAAGCCCATAAATATTATAACAGCCCCTCCTCTCATACGAGAGAAAGGGCTGTGAACTGCGCTACCGGGCCGCGTCCGCCGAAACCGGGCCTGTCCCCTTCACGTCGGCCGATGCCGGCTGCGGGAAGAGTGACGGGTCGTAAATCTCGACGTCCGCCTTCTCCATCATTCGCCGCCGGAAATCCGCCATCCGCTGCTGGAGCTCCTGCTCACGAATCATAATTCGGATATCTCCGCTCACTTCATCATAGGTCCGGACGGTCTCCGGCCTGTGTTCGGTCTTCAGTCCCAGTCCGAAGTCCTCACTGGACAGGGAGAATACCGGGCTGACCTCCCCCACATCCAGAGACGCCAGGGGCGAGAACATTCCCGTGAAGGCCGAGGCGGGCAGGAACACGGGCTCCTGAGTCACGTTAGCGATATCCCTGGACGAAATCCGGTCGTCCGAAACCGCCAGCGTCCAATCCCTGCTGGAGACAGGGCCAGCTATCTCGGCCAGGCGGCTGTGCAGGGCCTCCGCGTCTTCACTGTTGCTGAAGCTGGCGAAGTTGACCATGAAGCCCTCAGGCGTGCGGTAGAACAGGTCCTTCATCACATCGTAAAATCTGATGGCCTGATCCTCGCTGGCCACGACCTCCCCAATCTCCAGGCGGTAGAGCTCCTCCGTGGCCATCTGGCGGGCAACATCCTTTTTGTAGTCCTCCACTTTGATGCCGGACATCTGAAGGGTCTGATAGAACGCTTCGCGCGTGGGGAAGTACTGATCGGCGTAGGCCTTCATCATCTGCTCCGCCTCAGCGTCCGAGACCTGAATTCCCCGCTCGCTCACCTCGCGCTCTGTCTGAGCCTCAAGAATATACTGGTCTAGGATGGACTGGTAAACCGCAGGCATATCCAGGGAGGCAAGGCTGCGCGAATCCATACGCTCCAGCGTGCCGCGAAGGAGACGCTCAAGCTCTGAGCGCATCAGGACATGGCCGTTGACCTCTGCCACCTCGTAGTCCGCCATCGTGCCGTCCGCGTTGCGCCGGGGCCCGCGGGAACTACGTCCCTCGTACATTAAAAACGTCGAGAGCAGGAAGGCCACCACGATTATAATCATAATCCACTTCATCTGCTCCCTTAACTTCTTCATCATAATAGACCAGTCCCTCTTTGTTAATTATATGGCGGGCACTCTCGATGGCCCTAAACATAGATTTTAACATATTTCCTTAAAAAGGACAGACTGTAGAAGACAGCCGATATACTGAAGAAACAGCGGAGGGTCTTCTCTCTAAAACATTGAGGACAGGACACAGCTTTCTTCGATAATTATTTTTTATAAACTTTGCTTCTGTGAGCAGCTGCAGTATAAATCCCGCTGTGGAGGGACAAACCCTGTGTCCTGCCCCTTGTGGGAAAGCTAAACCCCGGCCAGCGAACTCCCCGTCTTGAGCTCAACCTCCAGAGGGAGGGAGAGCTGTGCGGCCCCCATCATAATCTCCCGGAGAGAGCGCCCCACGTCCTCTGCCCTCTTCGAAGGACATTCGCAGACCAGCGAGTCGTGGACCTGAAGGAACAGATGAACGTCATCGTCCCCCGCAAAGGCGCGGTCAAAATCCACCATCGCACGGCGGGCGATGTCCGCGGCCGTCCCCTGAATGGGCGTGTTGACCAGCACGCGGTCCAGCCCTCCCCTGCCCTGAGCCGTTACCTCGCCCAGCGGACGGATCCTCCCCGCGAGAGTGCGGGTAAAACCGGCGGAACGAGCCTCGTCCACAATGCCCTTGAGGAACCGCTGTACGCCGGGCAGCGCGTCAAAGTAACGCTTCACAATCCCGGCAGCCTCAGACCGGGCCATATCCAGCCGTTCCGCCAGCCCAAAGGAACTCATGCCATAGAGCAGGCCGAAGTTGATCATTTTCGCCACCCGCCGCAGCTCCGGAGTCACGAACTCCGGCTCCACAGAGAAAACCCACGAGGCCGTCTCGCGGTGAATGTCCCGCCCTTTTTGAAACGCCTCTAAAAGCCGCGGCTCCCTGGACAAATGTGCCAGCACGCGCAGCTCAATCTGCGAATAGTCCGCCGCAACGAACACGTTGCCCTCCCTCACAGGAACCAGCCCCTCCTTGATGCGGTCTGCCCAGTGACCGAAAGTGGGGATGTTCTGGAGGTTCGGGTCCCGGCTGCTGAGCCGCCCCGTGCCGGTGAGTGCCGCCTCAAATGTCGTGTGAATCACCCCTTCGGGGAAGGCGGCCTGCTGGAGGGGCACGACAAAGCCGCTGAGCATCTTGGAAAGTTCCCTGTGCTCCAGAATAAGGCCAGGGATTTCCCCTCCGGGAAGGCGGGCCAGACGCTCCAGGACGGACGCGCTGGTAGAATAGGCAGTCTTGCCCTTCGTCCGTGTTTCCGGGACAAAGCCCAGCTTCTCAAACAGGAGCCCTGATACCTGCTGGGGGGAGTTCAAATTAATTTCCACGCCTGCCCGATTCTTTATTTCCGTGCCGATGGCAGCGATTCGGGCCTCCAGCTCCCCCTGAAGAGACGCGAAATGCCCCGGCTCAAGGCGTACGCCCCAGCGCTCCATCTTATCCAGCACAGGCAGGAGCGGAAGATCAATCTCCTCCATCACGCCGCGCAGACCTTCGTGACGGTCGATCTCGGCATCCAGCTCGCTGTAGAGTGCCACCACGGCGGGAATCGCGTCCGGGGCGTCACTCATCATGGGCCCGGCAGCAGTGAATTCCTCAGGCAGCAGGCCGGGAAAATCCTTCGCCGAGGTGTCCGGGTGCAAAAGATAATGAGCCGTGCGGAAATCCCAAACATTCTCAAGACTTTCCAACTTCCCCTGCTTTAAGAGGACCTTGGCGTCGGCCGTGAGGAGCCGGGCAGGACGGGGTAAAAGGGGCTGGGGAGTACGGTCAGGGGATGTGGGGAGTTCCCCGTCTGTGTTAAACGGCACTGCAGCGGCAGGCTGTTTTCTCCGTGCCGACAATGAGGCCATGGCCGCGAGCCGCTTAACCAGCTTTGACAGCCCCAGGCGCACGGCAAGTTCCAACGCGGACGGAAGGTCGGGCTGGAACGCCAGGCAGGCGTCCAGGTCCACGGGCAGGTCAAGCTTCAGGCGAATCAGCCCGCGGCTTTTGAATGCCTCTTCCCTCCCTGCCTCCAGTTTTTTTCGCACGGAGGGTTTCAGTTCCTCAAGGGACTCAAAAAGGGCTTCCAGCGTCCTGTGAGCTGAGATAAGCTGCGCAGCGGTCTTCTGCCCCACCCCCGCGACACCGGGAACGTTGTCCGCCGTGTCACCCAACAGCGCAAGGTAGTCCGGCACCGAGGAAGGCGGAAAGCCATACTCCGCCTCAAATCCCGCAGCCTCGTAAGTCGCGGCAGACGAGACCCCGCTTTTAATGGGGCGCAGCATCGTGACGCCATTGCTCAAAACCTGCTGGAGGTCTTTGTCCGACGAAAGGATTACCGCCTGATATCCCGTCCGGACCGCACGGAGCGCCAGCGATCCTATCACGTCGTCGGCCTCCACCCCGGATTCCACCAGGACGGGGCAGCCCATCTTTTGAAGCAGTTCCTGAAGAAGGGGGATCTGCTGTTTGAACTCGTCCGGGCTGGGCTTGCGCGTGGATTTATACTGCGGCAGAAGTTTGTGGCGAAACGTCGGGCCCGGGGCATCGAACACGGCGACGCGGCAGCGCGGCAAAAGGTCCTCCTCCGCGCGGGAGAGCATATTCATAAAACCCGTGATCGCGTTGGTCGGTGTCCCGTCGGGCGCGTTCAGCGGGGGGATAGCGTAAAAAGCCCGGTAGGCCAGGCCATGTCCGTCGATAA
>JAIKZX010000099.1 GCA_024681935.1 Fretibacterium sp. | reverse complement strand
CGTCCGCCACGTGTCGGACCGCATCGCGGTGATGTACCTGGGACAGATCGTGGAGCTCTCAGAGTACAGGGAGCTGTTCACGAACCCGCTGCACCCCTACACCCAGGCGCTTTTGTCCGCCATTCCCCGGACGCAGCTTGACGTGAAGCGCAAGCGGATAATACTGGAGGGCGACGTGCCCAGTCCCATCGAGCCGCCGGACGCCTGCCGGTTCGCCGGGCGCTGCCGTTACGCTCAGGAGGTTTGCCGCCACGGGACGCCTCCGCTGACCGAGTACGCGCCGGGGCACTTCGTGGCCTGCCATTTCACCGGAAAGCTCAATTGATTAAGGAGAGACTGTCATGTACTCAACGCTTGAACATTTTCTGAAATATGTGACCTACGACACGCAGTCGAAGGAGGACGCCGGGGTCGTCCCCAGCACGCCGGGTCAGATGGTCCTGGCGAAGGAGATGGAAAAGGAGCTGCGTGACCGGGGCCTGAAGGACATCACGCTGACGGACCACGCTTATGTGACGGCAACGCTGCCCTCAAACTCCAAAAAGAAGATTCCGGCCATCGGGTTCATTGCTCACATGGACACAGCCACCGAGGCGTCCGGCAAGGACGTGAAGGCGCGCGTCGTGAAGGGTTACGACGGCGGGGACGTGGTGCTGAACGAGAAGCTGAACGTCGTCCTCTCCCCCAATGACTTCCCCTTCATGAAGAACTACGTGGGGCATGACCTTGTGGTGACGGACGGGACGACGCTTCTGGGCGCGGACAACAAGGCCGGCATGGCGGAGGTCATGGGCGCGGTGGACTGGCTGCTGGAGCACCCGGAGTTTGAGCACGGGGACGTCAAGGTGGCCTTCACCCCGGACGAGGAGGTCAGCGAGCTGGCCAGGGGGCTGGACATCGAGAAGTTCGGCGCGGACTTTGCCTACACGGTGGACGGCGGTCCCATTGGCGAGGTGGCTTATGAGAACTTCAACGCGGCCAGCGCGGTGGTGACGATCGAGGGCCGCGCGGTGCATCCCGGCACGGCCAAGGGGCTGATGCTCAACGCTGTCATGCTGGGACACGAGCTTCTTTCTATGCTCCCGCCGGCCGAGACCCCCGCGACGACGGAGAAGTACGAGGGGTACTTCCACTGCCTTGGCTTTGAGGCTGAGACCGAGCGCGCGACGCTGCGCTTCATCATCCGCGACCATGACCGGGAGAAGTTCGAGGCGCGCAAGAAATTTATGGAGAAGTGCGTAAACTGGCTGAAGGACAAGTACGGCGCAAATCGGTTCCAGCTTGAAATGAGAGACCAGTACTATAACATGGCCGAGAAGCTCAAGGGTCACATGGACATTGTGGACACCGCGGTGGAGGCCATGAAGGCGCTGGATATCCAGCCGTTCTTCATCCCCATGCGGGGCGGCACGGACGGCGCGGCGCTGTCCTGGCGCGGTCTGATAACGCCCAACCTTTTCACAGGGGGCCACAACTACCACGGGCGGTTCGAGTTCATCTCCGTACAGGTAATGGAGAAGGCAACATCGGTGGTCCTGAAGATTCTGGAGCTTTACGCGAAAAAGGGAAAGTAAGAATAAGACAATAAAAAAACGCGGGCCCCGCAAGGGACCCGCGTTGATTTTCTCTGGAGCCGGCGAACAGATTCGAACTGTTGACCTGCGCATTACGAGTGCGCTGCTCTACCTCTGAGCCACGCCGGCCTTACAAATAATTATTCTATCAGCCCTGCGCGGTTTTGACAAGAGGGATTTCCCCTCCAACTGCCGGCATGGGAACGGAATAACTCACAGCATGCCGGCCGCGGACACAAGGGCGTCCACATTCTCAGGGAGCGTGGCCCAGCTTGTGCAGAAACGAGTGGCCAGCCGTCCGTCCTCTGTTTTTTCCCAAAAATCAAAGGCAAAATCCCGCGCCAGCCGGTCATATTGTTCCTGAGTCAGCACAGGGAACTGCTGGTTGGTCACAGAGTTGTAGAGCATGGGGATCCCCCTGGCCTCAAACGCTTCCCGGATACGCAGGGCCTGCCGGACCGCGTGTTTCGATATCTCAAAGTAGAGCCCGTCCTCAAACAGCGTCTCGAACTGGATGCCCAGCAGCCGCCCCTTGGCCAGCAGCCCGCCCTGCTGCTTGATGAGAGTTCGGAAGTTGCGGATACGCCCTGCTTTTGGCATAACCACCGCTTCGCCGAAGAGCGCCCCCACCTTCGTTCCCCCAATGTAAAACACGTCGCAAAGCTCTGCAATGTCCTTCAATGTCACATCCGTCTCCGGGGCCATCACGCCGTAGCCCAGCCGGGCTCCGTCCAGAAAGAGCGGCAGGCCGAACTCCGCGCAGACGGCGTGGAGTTCCTCAAGCCCGCGGCGGGTGTAGAGCGTCCCGTGCTCCGAGGGATGAGAGATATAGACCATGCCCGGCTGGACTCTGTGTTCCTTCGTGGGGTCGCTGTGGAATTCCTCAAGGAAGCGCCGGAGCACCGCCGCGTCCAGCAGCCCCTCCGTTCCGGGGAGAGGGAGGACCTTGTGTCCCGTGCTCTCAATGGCGCCGGACTCATGGACGTTGATGTGTCCGCTGTCCACGCAGACGGCCCCCTCACAGGGGCTCAGGAAGGACTTGATGATGACAGTGTTCGTCTGGGTCCCTCCAACAAGGAAATGAACCTCCGCCTCCGGCAGGCCCACTGCCTTGCGGATGAGCTCCTTCGCCCGCTCGCAGTGGGGATCCACCCCGTAGCCCGGCGTCTGCTCCATGTTGGTTTTCGTCAGTCTTTCAAGGATACGGGGATGACACCCTTCCTGATAGTCGCAGCCAAAACGAATCATCATCAACGCCTCCTTTGGTCAGGATAATTTTAGAACAATCCGCTGAACATCGTCTTGGGTATCGCCAGCCAGAAGTCCGGGAACAGGACCAGCAGCAGCAGGACCAGCAGGGAGGAAAGGAAATAGGGCAGCGTGCCCTTGAACCCCTCCTCGATGGTCGTGCCGCTGATGGAGGACGCCAGCAGCAGACACAGCCCGTAAGGCGGCGTCACCAGGCCCAGCGCCAGGGTCACGATGATGATGAGCCCCAGGATGATAGGACTGATGCCCAGCGCAATGGCCGACGGCAGGATGATGGGAACGAAGAGAATCATCGCCGGAATGCCGTCCATAAAGGTCCCCACAAACAGGAAGAACAAAACCGTCACGAAAAGGAATATCCCGCGCCCGCCCGGAAGGGAGGTGAAGAACTCCTGTGCGATTACGTTGAGCTGGTAATAGCTGAGCAGCTCGCCCAGCGCATTGGCCGTTGCCAGTGCGAACAGGGAAAGCGACGCCATCTTCATGGTCTCAATCAGGATGTGAGGAAGACGGCTGACGGAGATTGAGCGGTAGAAGAACATCCCCACAAACAGAGCGTAAATGCAGGCAAAGGCGGCGGACTCTGTGGGGGTGAAGAAACCGGAAACGATGCCGCCAATCAGGATAATCGGCGTCAAAAGAGCCGGCATGGAAATCAGCGTGTGCCTGAGGGCCGTTGCGAACGGGACCTTCTCACTCTGAGGAAAGTGCCTGGAATTGGCGTACATCTTAACCACCGCCATCTGCGCCACCCCCAGCAGAATGCCGGGCACGATGCCGGACATGAACAGAGCGCCGGTGGAACAGCCCGCAATGCCGGAGTACACCACCATCGTGATACTTGGCGGGATGATGGAACCCAGCGTGGACGACGCGGCGGTGACCCCAACCGACGTGCCCTTGTCATAGCCCTGCTTCTCCATGGCGGGGATGAATATCTTGCCCACGCCGGACGTGTCCGCCTGGGATGAACCGGAGATGCCGGCAAAGACCATAGACACCAGCACATTGGCGTAAGCCAGGCCGCCCTTCTTGTGTCCCACCAGGTCGCAGATGCACTCGATGAGCTTCTCGGTGATGCCGCTCTCGTTCATCAGGTTGGCCGCAAGGATGAACAGAGGGATGGCAAGGAGCGTAAAGCTGTTGAGGCCGTTGAACATCTTGGTGAAGACCACCGTGTTGGGGATGGCGGGCATGCAGGCAATCCCCGCAAAGGAGATAACGCCCAGGGAGAAGGCAATGGGCACGCCGATGGCGACAAAGGCAACGAACAGAACGACGAGGATAAAGCCCAACATCAGTTCGCGCCCCCCTTCCTAAGCTGTTTAATCTGTTCGGCAATTCCATAAATGAGATAAACGCTGGCTGTCGCCCCGCAGATAGGAATGCAGAGCCATGTCGGCCCGCGCTTCATGGAGGGGATGTTGATCCAGCGGAAATTCCAGAACTGTTTTGCCGCCTTGTAGCCATAGAAGATCATCAGGACGCAGAAGGTCAGGACAATCAGCTTGATAAAAATCCTGAGGGCGGCCTTTTTTCTTTCACTTTTAATGGCGTCAAGGACGGACGTGAAGGCAAAGTGCGCGTCAGAATGGACCATGGCTCCGGCCCCCATAAAGACCGCCCATATAAAGGAGTACATGCTCACGTCCTCCGTCCACATGGCCGCGATGCCAAGATAGCGGCAGGTGATTTGATAGACGACTGTCGCCAGAAAGATACAAAGGAGCAGCCCGCCAACGGCAATCTGAATTTTTTGCAGGGTATCTACAAATTTTTTCATCGTCGTTTCCTCATAAAGTAAAAAGAAGGCGGCCGCGTCTGTGACGGCCGCCCCCCTGTGGGTCGTAAATTACTTTGCTGCGCGAATCATGTCGAGCTGGGCCTTCATGTTATTCTTCGCCGCAAACTCGTCCTGAATGGGCATCGCGATTGCCCTGAAGGCCGCGATGTCGATATCCTTGAACTCTGTGACGACTGCGCCGTCGTTGATGGCCTTCTGCTTGGACTCGCCAAACATCTTGTAGGTGATGGCGCGTTCCTCCGCTGTGCAGGCCACAACGGCCTGGTCAATCCAGCTCTTCTGTTCGGCGGTCAGAGCGTTGTACTTGTCGCCGTTCATGAGCAGCAGACGGGTGGTGAAGTCATGGTGTGTCTCGGAGATAAACTTGCCGTTGGGCGTCTTGTGATGCTCCTTGAGCGTGAAGTTGGTGTAATCGTTCTCCGCGCCGTCCACCACGCCCTGCTGAAGAGCCTGATAGAGCTCGCCCCAGGCAACCGACGTCGGGATTGCGCCGCAGCCCTTGAAGAACGCCTGCTGCACCTGGGCAGACTGAATACGAATCTTGAGGCCCTTCATGTCCTCAGGGGTCTTGACGGGCTTTTTGGCATAAACGTCACGCACGGAGGATGACCAGTAGCCCATGATGCGGAACTGGTTGCCGGTCTTCTCCAGCACGATGTCCTTCATGGCCGCGCCGAACTCCCCGTCCAGACACTTCTCCCAGTGCTCAAAACTGTCAAACAGGTACTCCAGAGAGAAGATATCAATCTCCGGCACACCGATGGCGGTCATGAAACCGGGGGAAGAGACGACAAGATCGGCAGCGCCCATCGTCAGCTTCTCAACCAGCTCGGACTCGTTCTCGCCCAGGGTCCCCTTGTGGACGACGACCTGAATCTTGCCGCCGGAAAGCTTCTCCGCGACTTCCTTGAACTTGTCAAGGCCATAGCTGTACGGGTTGGTGAGGTCGGTCTGGTTGGACGCAACAATCAGCGTCAGTTCCGGTGCACCGGCCAGCGCCACAGGGACAAATGCCGCCAGCATTGCCGCCGTCAAAAGGACAGAAAGCATTCTCTTCATTAAATCTCTTCCTTTCTAATTGATTTGTTGCTTTGACTTTCCAGTCATTTACAAAAACAGCAATCCCAGTGAATCCTGGGTAAAAACTCACCCGCATTGCCTGTAATCAGTAACTGTGGCGAAATTTTCAATTTTTTCCTGCGGGTTCCCCCTGAAACTATCTTTTTTTATTTTATTCCACCCTATCGCTGTCGTCAAGGACATAAAAACCGCACCGTGTATTGGAACAGCCTGACATTTTGAGATTTACTGAGCAGCCTTGCCCTTCCCTGCCTCAACGTCTAAACCCTGTTTCCGGAGGAACGACTCGACCTCGGCGTTGGGGTGGATGGCCAGCCCTTCCCGGTACTTGGCTGCGGCCTCCTTGATTTTACCCTCCCGATAAAGGGCGTTGCCCTTCAGGAACAAGTCATTGGCGCTCTTTGCGGCCTTCTGTTTCCGGAGAATTGCCTCAAGACTCTTAATCCAGGCTCTCAGCGGCTCATTGGACGGCGACATGGCGAGAGCCTTGCGATAGAACACCGCAGCCTCTTCCAAACGCCTCTGAAGATACAGTGTGTCTCCCTGACGAACCAGATGTGCCGCGTCGGCCTGGGTTCCCAGCCCCACGTCCTCAGGGCCTCGCACAGGCGCAGAGGGGGCCTTGACGGTCTGCTCCAGTTCATCAATGCGGTCCCTGGTTCCGATTGACTCCCACATCCTCTGGCTCTCGCGGTACTTCTGAAGGGCCTCGCTGTCGTTTCCCTTCCGCTCCAGCTTCATGCCCTCATCGTAGAGCCGCGCGGCCTGCTTCTGACGTCTGGAGACGACACTCTGCAGCTCCTGCAAATGCTGCCTGAGGGCACGATCCGGGTTGCTCTTGAGGCTGGCGCTGTAAAGAGTGATCGCATCCTCAAGCAGCCCCTTTTTCTCAAGAGCGGCGCCTTCCGCAGCGTACTGGTCCGCCTCGGCAATAAGGGCCACACGGTTTTTTATGCGCTCCACGCGCTTCTCAACAGCATCTGAAGAGACGACTGCCAGACTTTGCGTATAGTAGTCCAGAGCCTCTTCAAATAGGCCTTCCTGGTCATAGGCAGAGGCAGTATCCATCAGCCACTTCGCTTTCTGTTGCCGAACACGTTCGGCGTCAGACTCCTTCTCCGTTTCCCGGATCAACTGGTTGCCCTCCGGAGTGGGCCAGATTACCTGAGCCACCCGATAACTTTTCAGCGCGTCATCGTAGAGCCTCCGGGCCCGCTGCTCCACGGCTTTCCGGCGAATGTTCTCTGCCCTGATGTAGCGGTCATAATGCGAGGCCATGGATTTGGCTCCACCCGTGATTTCCGAATCCCTTGGAGCTGCAGCCTGAGCCGCACGGGCCAGCTCAAAAGCCTCCTCGTACTTCTTCTCCTTCCAGAGGCTCTGAGCCCGCTGCCAGTCCTGCCACGCCTGTTTGCTCCGGGCCAACTCCGCGAGGTCGGACTGGGACAGGGTTACACTAATGACTTTCTCCCCACTTCCCATGAGAACCCCGCCGGCATTAAAGGCTTTGACGGAGAGCTCGCTTTCCCCTGTCACGCTGCGCCGGATAAAAAGGTCCTGAGCGTCCTGACTGAGGACGGCCGTGGCGGCGTCCACCGTCCAGACAAAGGTATACTTTTCCTCAGTCGAAGGCTTGAGCTCTGCCCTGACGCGGACGGGATGCCCCGCGATGAGCTCATCGGCATCGACCTCCGTCCTGTCAATGGGATTCCAAATCCGAACCGGTTCGGGAACAACAGAAATCTCAACCTCAAACTCGCTGGGGATGAGCGTCTTTCTGACCGTACCCATGGACGCTCCGCTTGTCTTGTCCCGGAGGGTGGCCGACACCTCAACAGGAGAGGTGTCAACGGGGGTGAAGGCGCACTCAAAGCCTCCCGATCTCAGCATAATGGACCTGACATTGCTGCTGAGAGACCATTCGATGACAGCATCCGTCGGAATAGAAGCAGGATCGGGTGAGAGTATAAACTCCTCCCCCACATAAGCCTTACGCTCGTTAAGGAACTGCAGCCCTGAAAAAGACGGCGAACAGGTGAGCGCCAGCAGCAAGGCGGCACAAAACAGAATGCGCAGACGCTTATACAAAGACATTAAAACCCCTCCTAAATAACAACTCGTTCCGCGAATGGAGCGTTAAATCACGCAGATCCGTCCCGTTCCTTCTGCAAGAGTTCCGATGACGGCTGCATGACTGAAACCGTGTTCCCTCGCAAATACGATGAACTCGCCGGCCTTCTCCGGCGCGACGGCCAGCAGCAGACCGCCGGACGTCTGAGCGTCAAAGAGCATATCGAGAGCAGACCGGGAGAAGTTTCCTCCGATATCGACCTGCTCCTCGTAGGCCGCGCGGTTGCGGTACGCCCCTTCCGGCACCAGCCCCATATCCGCCAGTTCCATGACGCCGGGAAGGATTGGGACATCGTTCAGACAGAGGCGGCAGTCCACCGCACCCCCGCTGAGCATATCCAAAATGTGCCCCGCCAGGCCAAAACCCGTTACATCCGTCCCGGCATGAACAGCGCTGTGAAGAGCGTCGGGCATATCCAGCGGAAGGGAGTTGAGCGTGGTCATCCAGCGAATAGCCTCCGTGCTCGTCTCCTCCCGCTCGATCATATCGGCCTTGATGGCCGTGACCGCGATACCCGTCCCAATGGGCTTTGTCAGAACCAGTTTATCCCCCGGCCGTCCGCCCACCGTCCGCCAGATTTTGTCACGATCCACCTCACCATAGACGACAAGGCCATACTTGGGCTCGTCGTCCTGAACGCTGTGCCCTCCCACCAGGAAAGCCCCTGCCGAGCGGGTGCGCTCAAAGCCTCCCTCAAGGATGCGCTTGAGCACGTCAAGACTCAGAGCCTTCGTTGGGAACCCCACGACGTTCAGCGCCACAATAGGTTTCCCCCCCATGGCGAAGACATCGCTGATGGAGTTCGCCGCAGCAACCTGTCCCCAGGTATAGGGATCGTCCACAACGGGCGTGATGAAGTCCACCGTCAGGATGCCGATGCGCCGTTCATCCAGTGTCCACAGGGCGGCGTCCTCCCCGCCGCTCCAGGCCGCCAGAACGCGCCCGCTCTCCACCATCGGGATATCCGCCAAAACTTGAGCAAGGTCCGCCGGACCTATTTTAGCCGCTCACCCGCTGGTGTGCGAGAGTTCCGTCAGGCGTTTCTTTTGCGACTGACTGCCGCCGCCGCAGCCGCAGCCCGACTCAGCACAGGACATCGTCGCAAAGGTTGGCGCTCAGAAGGCGCCCAAGGGTCCCCCCGTCGGGGCAAAGGGGGAGGAGGAGCATCAGTTTGACCATCAATGCCTCGCGGGTCATGTCGCGGGCGGACAGGACACCCAGGTCCTCCGCTCTTCTTCCCACCTCGTAAGCTCCGAGGTCCGTTCCTCCAAACAGGACCTGAGACCTCATGACGATGGGAATCCCCGAGGAAATGCCGCGGCGGATGGCGCTCAAAACCCCGCCCTCCGGCACTCCCCCCAGTCCAAAGCCCTCAAGAACCACAGCGCGCGGCCCCGCCTCGATAATCGTGTCCAGCAGACGGGCTTCCATGCCAGGGAAGAGAGGGACCAGCGCAATGTTCTGTTCCAAAGCGGGAGAGCTCCCCCAGGGGCAAGCCTCCTGGGAAAATTCCGGTTTTTGGGGGCTGAGCCAGGCAATTTTGTGTGTTCCCCTGTCTTTCATCTCGCCCAGAAGGGGATAATCCACGCTGACAAAGGCGTGCCTGCGGCGTGTGTCCGCCTTGGCGGCCCGTACCCCGTGGATAAGTGCCCCGTCAAAGGCGATGGACACCCCGCGGCGATGATACATCGCAAGCTGCATCGAAAACTGTATAGCAGCAAAAAGGTTATCCGAAGCATCGCTGCCGGAGGCCTCCGGCGGAAACATGGAACCCGTCACGACAACAGGAAGCCCTGCATCATGCAAAAGGTAGGAGAGGGCAGCGGCAGTCCAGGCCAGTGTGTCCGTCCCGTGCAGCAGGACGGCAGCGTCATATTCCGCCGCGTGCGTGCGGACCTGTTCTGCCATAAGAAGCCAGTCCCCGGGCTGGATATCCGTGCTGTCCTTCGACATGAGGTCCACGATGTCGATCTCGTGGTCAAACCCCATCAGGTCCGGACACAGACTAAGCAGACCGCTGCCGGTCAATCCCGGTTTCAGGCCCTTCTCCGAGGGGACGGATGCAATGGTCCCGCCGGTGGAGAAAAGGATGAGCTTCATGACAAATCCTCCAATTCAAACTCTTAAAATCCTCCCCATTAGTTTACACTCTTCGTTTGGTGATTGACAAGTTATTTTGTGGCGGTATAATATTTGCTGTTGTGGTGAGTTGGCCGAGAGGCTGAAGGCACTCGCCTGCTAAGCGAGTATAGGGGCTAAAACCTCTATCGAGAGTTCGAATCTCTCACTCACCGCCAGGTTTTTCCGGAGAAATGCCGGAAAACTTCTGGGAGAAAGCGCGGCAGTAGCTCAGCTGGATAGAGCGAAGGCCTACGGAGCCTTAGGTCGTGGGTTCGAATCCTGCCTGCCGCGCCATTTAATTCAAAAACAAGAATCCCCCGCTTCCCGGCGGGGGATTCTTTTATCCTGTGTTCAGGGGCGAAGGAGCCTCACCAGTTCAGTGCCTCAATCGCCGCCCGCTCCGCCGGCAGGCCCGCAACATAACGTTTTGTGAATGTTTCAAAGCCCGCCACGTCCGCCGGGTCGGGAGCCACAGCCTCTCCGGTCAGGCCGCCGAATATCCGTTTTTCCAGATAATCCTCCAGCTTGCCGTCCTTTTTGCCGTCCGCCATATACGCCGCCAGCAGCGCAATGCCCCACGCGCCCCCCTCGGAGGCCGTTGCCATGACGCTCACAGGGGCGTTCACCGCCGCCGCCAGAACCTTCTGCATAACCAGCGGCGTTTTGAAGAGCCCGCCGTGGCCCATCATGCGGTCCAGCTTCACGCCTTCCTTTTTTAACAGAATGTCCATGCCCAGTTTCACCGCGCCAAGGGAGGTGTACAGGTGGGCACGCATGAAGTTCGCCAGGGAGAGCCGGCTGTCCGGAGTCCGCACGAAAAGGGGCCGTCCCTCGTTGACCCCCGTGATGCCTTCGCCGGAGTAATAGCCATAGGCCATGAGTCCGCCGCAGTCCGGGTCACCCGTCAATGCGTGGGTGTAGAGCTTTCCAAACAGCTCCCCCCTGTCCGCCTTAATCCCCATCAAATCGCAAAACTCACTGAAGAGTCCCACCCAGGCGTTCAGGTCCGACGTACCGTTGTTGGCGTGAGCCATGGCGCAGGGGAACCCGGAGGGCGTGGTCACCATGTCTATCTCACGATAGAGCTTCGAGAGCTGCTTTTCCAGAACAATCATGGCAAAGGTGCTCGTCCCCGCCGAGAGGTTGCCCGTTCGGGGTGCGACGGAGTTCGTGGCGGTCATGCCCGTGCCCGCGTCGCCCTCCGGGGGACACAGGGGCACGCCGGGCTGAAGGTTCCCGCTCTCGTCCAGCAGGGCTACGCCAGCCGCCGTCAGCGTCCCCGCCTCCTCCCCGGCCACCAGGACCTTCGGGAAGACTTCGCGCAGCTTCAGCGAGCACCCGCGCTTTGCAACGAGCGCATCAAACTTCTGCACCATGCCCTCGTCGTAATCCAGCGCCGTGGAGTCGATGGGGAACATCCCCGCCGCGTCGCCGATGCCAATGACCTTTTGCCCCGTCAGCCGGCAGTGTACCCAGGCTGCCAGAGTGAGGACCGAGGCGACATCCCTGACGTGCGCCTCCTTGTCCAGAATCCGCTGGTACAGGTGCGCCACCGACCAGCGCAGGGGGATGTTGAACTGGAACAGCTCCGTCAGCTCGTCCGCCGCGGGGCCGGTGTTTGTGTTGCGCCAGGTTTGGAAGCGCGCAAGCTGGCGGCCGTCCTTATCCAGCGCGATGTAACCATGCATCATGGCGCTGATGCCAATAGCTCCGAAAGTTTTGGGCGTGACGCCATATTGAGTCTCCACGTCGCGGCGCAGGGCGGTGTAGCAGGCCTTCATCCCCGCTTCCACCTCATCCAGCCCGTAGGTCCACACGCCGTCCACCAGGGAGTTCTCCCACTCGTGCGCACCGGTGGCCAGCACCTGGCCGTCATAGTCAATCAAAACGCCCTTGATGCGCGTTGAGCCCAACTCAATGCCCAGGGCCGTCCGCCCCTGGACGATAAGGTCCTTAGCGTTCATTCATTTATCCCCCTCTCCCAAGAAAAAAGGGAGGTCTCCCTCCCTGTTTTTTCACGACAAACTCTCTCAGGCGTTCTGCGTCTCCTCTTCGGCGGCGGCAGGCATATCCGTCTTCGGCTTGGGCTGAGTGAACTTGCGGGAACGCGCCTGAATATCGTCCCGGATGGCATAAGGCGAAGGCATATTGTTGATCTGAACCTCATAGGCCTCCGTGCCGGAGGAGGCGATGGAAACGTTTCCGATGTTGAGGATGCGCTGCACAAGGGTCTGGTCCACCAGAACCGTGCGGATGCTCGTGAGGCCAATCTCCGTGGACTTGCGCTTCAGGATGCCGCTTTCATAGGCAACTTCATCCTCGCGTACAATGAGGATAGAACTGATGCGCTTCACGGCCATGCTCAGGAAGATGACGACCGCTGCCGCAACCGCCACACCCCACAGGATCCCCTTCACCTTTCCTCCAAAGGGCGCCCAGATGCTGAGAGCAATTACAGCCACAAAGATGAGGATTATCAGAGCGATATGTCTGTAAAAGCTTCTCCACGCCGGCTTGTAGCATACTTCCTTTTTAATCTCTTCCATCCCTATAACTTCCTCTCTAAGTTATTTGAGACTCAACAAGCTTATTCATTATAACAAAAGGCAGCGAAAACGGGGGAGTCTGAATCGTATCTTTTCTTCTTAAATTTTCCATTCTTCTCTGGTATGCTTTCTGCAAAACAGAAAAGGGGGTATCTCCTTGTTCGAGATTCTCAGGACGGCCCTGCGGTCCCTGCTGGGAAACCGAACCCGTTCCATCCTCACGATGCTGGGAATTATCATCGGCGTTGGAGCCGTTATCACCATGGTCGCCATCGGCAGCGGCGCGGCGGAACAGGTCGAGGGCTTTGTAGCCGGATTTGGCGCCAACCTTCTCCTTGTTTTTCCCGCCCCGCCGAACACCACGGGGGCACGCGGCGCGGCGGGCAGCGGCGCGACACTGACGCTTGAGGACGCCTACGCCATCGCCACGGAGAGTTTTTCCATCGCGCGGGTGGCTCCGGAGGCCAACAGCAGCGCGCAGGTCATCTACGGCAACAGCAACTGGAGCACCAGCATCACGGGCAGCACGCCGGACATTCTGCCGGTGCGCAACCTTGAGATGTCCCTGGGAGCGTGCTTCACTGACGCGGACGTGCGGACCGCCGCAAAGGTATGTGTGCTGGGGCAGACCGTGGCGACGGAGCTCTTTGGGTATGCGGACCCCATCGACGCCACCATCCGCATCCGCAACATTCCCTTCCGCGTGATGGGCGTGCTGAAGCCCAAGGGGGCCAACTCCTTTGGTCAGGACCAGGACGACGTCATCATCGTCCCCATCACGACGGCACAGCGGCGGCTGGTGCGCTTTGGGACCCGCGTGGACTCCGTGCGCCGCATCAACATCCAGGCCCGCAACCGCGACTCCCTGAGCGCCGCTCAGGACGAGGTCCGGGCCATCCTTCGCCAGCGCCATCGCCTGACGGATGGCATGGCGGACGACTTCAACATCCGGGACCTGGCTGAGGCACTGGAGAACGCTGCCAGCTCCGCGGAGGTCATGAGCATCCTGCTGGGGGCCGTGGCGTCCATTTCGCTGCTGGTGGGAGGCATCGGCATCATGAACATCATGCTCGTCTCCGTCAGCGAGCGCACGCGGGAGATTGGCATCCGCATGGCGGTTGGGGCGCGGCCGTCCAACGTACGCGTTCAGTTTTTGACGGAGGCCGTGGTGCTGTCTCTGCTGGGCGGGGCCATCGGCATCATGGGGGGTGTCGGCATCTCAAAAGCTGTCACGAAGTTTCTCTCCTGGCCGACGACCATCTCCTCGCAGTCCGTCCTCATTGCCGTGGGCTTCTCAGCAGGGGTGGGTGTATTCTTCGGCTTCTGGCCGGCATGGAAAGCGTCGAACCTCGATCCCATCGATGCGCTCAGGACGGAGTGAGAGGGAGGGCTCGATAGCAATTGGGCCTTCCCGCCATTGACAAATCGTCACAAAATTCGAACTTGCGAGTTGCAGAGTATGGTG
>JAIKZX010000066.1 GCA_024681935.1 Fretibacterium sp. | reverse complement strand
TTGACCGCTGGTTTTCCACACACCATGGCTACCATGTGGACCCGGAGACGGTGACGCTGGGCTGCAGCGTCGTCTATGGGCTGGCGACCAGCGTCAGGGCGTTCAGCGAGCCGGGCGATGCCATCATCATCCAGCAGCCCGTGTACCATCCCTTCCGGGAGGTTATCGACAACAACGGCAGAAAGTTCATCAACAGCCAGCTGCGTTATGAGGACGGAAAGTACTCCATCGACTTTGACGACTTTGAGAAGAAGATCGTCGAAAACAAGGTGAAGGTCTTTATCCTCTGCAACCCGCACAACCCCGTGGGGAGGGTGTGGAAAAAGGAGGAGCTGGAGAAACTCGGCGACATTTGCCTCAGGCACGGCGTGATTATTCTGGATGACGAGATCCACTGCGATTTCAATTTCCCCGGGCACAGGACCACGAGCTTCATGACCCTGGATACCCGTTACCGGAAAAATCTGGCGCTCTTCACCTCCCCCAGCAAGACTTTCAACGTGGCGGGGCTGCAGCCTGCCAACATCATCATCCCGGACCCGGAGCTCCGCGCCAGATACCGTAAGGCCAATTCCGCCGCGGGTTACAGCCAGGGCAACGTCATGGGCATAGAGGCGGTCAAGTCGGTCTACACCAGGGGCGACGAGTGGCACAAGGAGCTGCTCGGGTACATCACCGGCAACATGGAGTACGTTCGGGATTTCGTCAGGGCCAGCCTCCCCGGGGCGCATTTCGTTGAGCCGGAGGGCACCTACCTCCTGTGGATTGATTTCTCCGGCTGCGGCTTCACGGATGAAGAGCTGGAGCATGTTATGGTGGACGAAGCGCATCTGTGGCTGGACCCCGGCAAGATGTTCGGCCCGGCGTCAGCGCAGTTTGAGCGTTTCAACATCGCCTGTCCCCGCGCGACGGTCCGGCAGGCGTTCACCCAGCTCAAAGACGCGATAAACCGCCACAAAAAGTGGTGAGGCATCTGCCCGCGCCGCCGGGTTCCCTGCCGCGGCGCGTCAGGACGGACCCTTTCTGCCGTTGAGACACCACAACAGCACTACACAAGGTCCTCGCCGCGAAACCGCGGCGAGGGCTGTCTGTTTGTTCCCTCTGTCGATGCCCGGGGAGGTTGCTAAGAGGCTGCGCGGGACATCTCAGACCCGAACTCCGGCTTGAGCTCAGGATCGGGTTCCGGTTCCGGGGCAGCTCCCTTCTGGTCCTCCAACAGTCTCTTCATGATAATCTGATACGGAAAGTTGACCTGACGTCCCAGAAAGAGGACATTGATAATCTCCCATCCCCTCTCGCCGTACTCGTTCAGCTTCTTTTTTATCTCCTCCGGCGCGGTGTGGCTGATGTGGATGTAATCAACGTGATATTCGTATTGCATCTCCTCTGCCTCCTCATATAAAATGGAAATGAGATTTAAAAGTGGAAAAGAACTGCCGTTGTGCCCCGCTTCAGCGGGAACCGGCTTTCGCAGCATGAAAGAGTAAGGATTCAGTAGTAAAGAAGTTTTTTCAAGCTCACGACTTCATGACGAACCTCACCGCAGAAGGCAAAAATGTTGCCTGCCTGTCTGATTGTTTATCATATTTAAATTCCCTTCTGTTTTGCGTCAAATGACATTATGATGTGAAAACCCCCAGGCCTCCGGCGGCACCGTCGCCAGGCCTACCTTCCATGCCAGAGCCGCCGCCTGTGAGCGGTCGCGCAGTTCCAGTTTTCTCAGGAGGTGGCTGACATGATTCTTCACCGTCTTTTCCGAAAGAAGCATCTTTGTGGCCACCTCCTCGTTGCTCTCTCCCTGGGCGATCCAATAGAGGACAGCCTTTTCACGAGGTGAGAGTTCGTCCAGCGCCAGGGCCGGGCCCGCACTCTGCGTGCCTGAAAGTCCCATCATCATGCGCCCGGCCAGCCGCGGATCTACGTAGGGTTCTCCGTTCCGCACCGTCTGAATGGCCGCCAGCAGCTCTGTGAAGCCCGAGGTCTTGAGCACAAACCCCAGCACTCCCTCTGACGAAAGGGTCGTAAGGCAGTTGGTGTCGTCGCAGGCCGTAACGGCGACGGAGGTTACCTTCAGATTTTGCCGTCCCAACTCGCGCGCCATGCGCACTCCGTCCATCCTGGGCATGCGAACGTCAAAGAGCAGCAGTTCCGGCCGGTACTGCCGCACCAGTTCAACGCCTTCCTCCCCGTCGCCGCCCTCCGCCACCACCTTCATGTTTTTTTCGTTCTCCAGCAGACTGCGGAGCCCCTCACGGAAGAGTTTGTAGTCATCCACAATGACTATTCTGAGCATAGCTTCCCCTCCTTCTTGGATTTATGATTTATTTTTATTTATTTTTATCATACCAAAATAAGGTTTTGAAAATTAGTTCTATATACTCATTATCTTAAAAAAATATTGGGATTTTTGACTATTAGATTTAACTTTTGGACTATAAATTAATGTCAATTAGCCCATTTTATTTTTCCCCGATATCTTAGTATATATACGAGCTGCGAAGAATTTCGCAGTTTGCACCGTCAACCGGCGCAGAGTTGAGAATTTGAACCTGAAATTCGAGGAAATCCTGACGGCAAAGAAGGGAGGGTAAACCCCCAAAGGGCCATAAGGGACGAACGAAGCGCAGGACAGCCGGGGCCAGGAGAGTCCAGGGCAAGGGACGAGGAGAAAGGAAACAAGGAAACTTTCATCTGACCCCCAAAGCCCAAAAACCTCCGGAACCCCGAACAGGACGGGCAAGTTCTTTGACAATCCAATAAGGGGGTTACACAGAAATGAAGAAGTTTGTAACAGCAGTTGCAGTTGTTGCGCTGGTTGCTTTCGCGGCTCCCGTGTTCGCAGCCACCAATCCGTTCATGGATGTTCCCATGAATCACTGGGCTTATGACGCCATTGGCCAGCTGGCCGCTCATGGCATCCTTTCCGGCTATCCGGATGGCACCTACAAGGGCAAGCAGCCCACCACCCGCTATGAGATGGCTTCCGCTCTCGCCCGCGCGCTCGCAGTGGT
>JAIKZX010000055.1 GCA_024681935.1 Fretibacterium sp. | reverse complement strand
AGGCATTTTTTCAAAAGCCTCCTCACGGGAAAAAGCGCGGCCCCCAGTTCAGTCCGGGCGCAGGCCGCGCTGATTTCACATTTCCCCAATTCTCCCAGGGCCTGGATAAGCCTTTCGCCCCCAAAGTCCCGCACATGCAGCGTGTGGACCTCAAGAAAGCGAAAGGCGTATCCTTCTTTTTCTGTTTCCGGCACTTTTTAGAGCATACTCCCCAGCATGGAGAGCAGGAGGCTCCCGATGATCAGGATGATAGCCCCGCCAAGACGCGAGGAAATCTGCGCAAAGGGCATGAGCTCCATGCGGTGTGCCGCGGAGAGGACGGCCACGTCGCCCGTGCCGCCCATGTTGGACATGCAGAGGCCCGCGGTGATGCCCGCCTCAACGGGGAAGAAGCCAACCATTCCGCCAATGACCGCGGCGCCGACAAAGGCTCCGATGCAGGTCAGGAAGCACAGCAGCAGGTAGGTCATGGAGAAGTTCTCAATCACGACGTTGAGGCTCAGGTAGCAGAGGCCGATGCCGACCATCAGCATAGCGGTCAGGTTCTTCATGACGAACTGGAACCATTGATAGCAGGCCACCTCGATGAACTCCGGCAGGATGTTGAAGACCTTGCAGAGCGCGACAGAGATAATCATCCAGGCGTAGGCGTGGATGTTCACCGCCGGGACCAGTTTGCTCCACGCTCCGGCGATGATGTAGCCCCAGGCAAAGAACGTTGTGGCCGCCAGAAGGCCAATCCCCATGTTGGCGACGGAAATCTTGTCGCGCTTGGCCTGCATCTCCGGGCTGATCTCGTACTCCGACGCGTCGGCCGACCCGACCTTCATCAAAGAGCCCTGCCCGTTGAGGGCCTTGCTGGCAAGGACCTTAACGATGATGCCGGCAAGGACGATGGACGTGGCGTTGCCGATGGCCACGGCGGGGTTCATGATGGAGATGGCTTCCTCCGCCGACATGGTGCCGCTGCTCTCAAAAATCTTGCTGAGGGGGACAGCCCCTGCGCCCATGCCGCCGCCCATGATGGGAAGGGCAATGAGAAGGATGGCCTTGATAATGCCGAAGCCGGAGAGATGACCCGCTGCCGCCGCAAGCCCAAAGGAAAGGGCAATAGCCCCGAAGATCGCCGGGAAGTAACGCGCCGCGGCCTTCATCAGGAGCTTGCGGTTCATTCCCAGGATGGAGCCCGTGATGAGCGCCGCGATGTAGAAGTCCAGAAACGCCCCGGCGGGCTTGAAGAATGTGTCGATGTTCTTCATCAGCGTGGCGGTGTAGCCTGCGCCGCCCTTGCCGATGAGGCCGGAGACCATGTCAAAGACGCCGAAGAAGTTCATGTAGCGCAGATAGCCCATTCCAAAGATGATCAGGATGGGGCCGCCGCCCAGCAGTGAGCGGACGATGGGCAGATGGTCGCCGATCTCCTGCAGTATCGCGCCGCAGACGATCATGAAGGCAAAGCAGCCGGCCATGCCGGCAGGAAGCACACCCAGCATGGTGGCCAGGAACACCACCGCTGCGAACAGGGCAAAATACTTTGGCGGAAGGTTAAAGATTTTGAAACCCGAATACTCTTCTGACATCTTAAAAAACCTCCTGTCTTTAAAATGAAATCAGGGTTTCAGGGACGGGCCCGCACCGCCTGTGTCCCGCGGGTATGAGCTGTGCCCTGAAAACTCCATTGAAATTTTGAAATTTACAGAAGTCTGGCGACGCCGGATTTCTTTGCCGCCTCGGCCACGGCCTTTGCCACCGCCGGCCCCACCCTGGGGTCAAAAGCTGCAGGGATGATGTAATCCGGGCCAAGGTCCTTTTCGTCCACCAGCTCCGCCAGCGCGTGGGAGGCCGCCACCTTCATGGCCTCGTTGATGTCGCTGGCCCGGACGTCAAAGGTTCCGCGGAAGATGCCCGGGAATGCCAGGACGTTGTTGATCTGGTTGGGATAGTCGCTGCGGCCCGTGGAGATGACCTTTGCTCCGGCGGCCTTCGCCTCGTCCGGGAAGATCTCCGGCGTGGGGTTGGCGCACGCAAAGATGATGGGGTCTTTCGCCATGCTGCGCACCATGTCCCCGGTTACGGAGCCGGGGGCGGAAACGCCGATGAATACGTCCGCACCCTTCATGGCGTCGGCCAGTGTGCCCTTGACGCCCGCGGGGTTCGTGACCTCCGCCATTTCAGTCTTGATCCAGTTCATGCCCTTCTCACGGCCCTTGTAAATGGCCCCTGTGCGGTCGCAGAGGGTGATGTCCTTTACCCCGGCGGAGAGGAGCAGCTTTGTGATGGCGATGGCGGCGGCGCCGGCTCCGCTGACGGCAATCTTAATTTTGTCCATCTTCTTCCCCACGACCTTCAGGGCGTTGATGAGACCCGCAAGGGTGATGACCGCCGTGCCGTGCTGGTCGTCGTGGAAGATGGGGATGTCGCAGCGCTCCTTCAGCTTGCGCTCAATCTCGAAACACCGCGGGGCCGCAATGTCCTCAAGGTTGATCCCTCCGAAGGAGCCGGAGATGTTGTAGACCGTCTCGACGAAGGCGTCAACATCCTTGGTCCTGACGCACAGGGGGAAGGCGTCCACGCCGCCAAAGGCCTTGAACAGAACGCACTTGCCCTCCATGACGGGCATTCCCGCCTCAGGCCCGATGTCCCCCAGACCCAGCACCGCGCTTCCGTCCGTCACGACGAGACAGAGGTTGTGCCGCCGTGTCAGATCGTAGCTTTTGTTGATGTCTTTCTGGATTTCGAGGCAGGGCTGGGCAACTCCGGGCGTGTAGGCAAGGGACAGATCATCCTTCGTGGCGACGGGCACAGTGGCCACGACCTCAATCTTTCCCTTCCACTGTCCATGGAGCCTCAATGATTCCTTTGCGTAATCCATTGAAAAACCTCCTCGTTTGTTTGTGTCAATAGGGATAGTATATCATCTTTGATAAAGCGCTCCCCATGCGGGTCCGCCGCTCTGACAGGGGAATTCTGAGGGAGTCCGTTGTTTCCTCGGGCGATGTCCGTAAGTTCTGTTTACAGGTATAATAATGTTATGGCGTTCCACAGATTTGATTTGATTTGCAGAAGATGATTCAGGGGGGCTTCCCCTGAGTCAAATCAGTAAAGGAGGAATTGCGTTATGATGAAGTATCTTCAGCGTATTGGCAAGTCGTTGATGCTCCCGGTGGCCTGCCTTCCGGCGGCGGGAATCCTTTACGGCATTGGCTACTGGCTCGACCCCGTGGGCTGGGGTTCCAACAGCCTCGCCGCGGCGTTCTGCATCAAGGCTGCATCCGCTATCATCGATCAGATTCCCATCCTCTTCGCCATCGGTGTCTCCTTCGGCATGGCAAAGGACAGGGACGGCACCTCCGCTCTGGCGGGCCTCGTGTCCTGGCTCATGATCACGACGCTGCTCTCCAGCGGCGCGGTGGCCATGTACCGGGGCGTGGAAGCGTCCCAGGTCCCGGCGGCCTTCGGCAAGATACAGAATGCCTTTATCGGTATCTTCGCCGGTCTTCTCGGCGCGGGCTGCTACAACCGCTTTAAGGACACGAAGCTTCCCGACTGGCTGGCCTTCTTCAGCGGGCGGCGCTGCGTCGCCATCGTGACGGCGCTGGCCTCCATCGTGGCCTCTATTGTGCTGTACTACGTGTGGCCGGTGGTCTACAACAGTCTGGTTCAGTTCGGTATCTCCATTTTGGGCATGGGCCCTGTGGGCGCGGGCATCTACGCCATGCTCAACCGTGCGCTGATCCCCTTCGGCCTGCATCACGCGCTGAACGCTGTCTTCTGGTTTGACACGGCAGGCATCAACGACCTGGGCAACTTCTGGGCCGGTACGGGTACGCTGGGCGTGACGGGTATGTACATGACCGGTTTCTTCCCTGTGATGATGTTTGGCCTCGTGGCGGGTGCCCTGGCGATGTACCACACGGCCCGTCCGGAACGCAAAAAGGTTGTTGCGAGCCTGATGGTGGCGGGGGCGCTGGCGTCGTTCTTCACGGGCATCACGGAGCCGCTGGAGTTCTCCTTCATGTTTATGGCCCCGGTGCTCTACATCGTTCATGCCATCCTCACGGGTGTCTCCGCCGCGCTCTGCGCCTGGCTGCCTGTGCGCTGCGGCTTCAACTTCAGCGCCGGTATGGTGGACTACATCCTGAGCTTCAAGGCCCCCATGGCGGTGAATCCGCTCCTCATCATCCCCATCGGCCTTGGTTTCGCCGTGGTCTATTACTTTGTGTTCCGCACCGTCATCACCGCCTTCAACCTCAAGACGCCGGGCCGCGAGGACGATGACTTTGAGGCGGAAAAGAACGTTAAACTGGCAAACGACGACTTCACGGCCATGGCCGCCATCATCCTGGAGGGCCTCGGCGGAAAATCGAATCTGAAGGAGTTCGACTATTGCGCCACGCGTATCCGCGCCGAGGTCAGCGATTACACCCTGGTGGATGAGAAGAAGATCAAATCCGCCGGTGTGCCGGGAGTCTTCCGTCCTTCCAAGACCAGCGTGCAGGTTGTGGTGGGGACGAAGGTGCAGTTTGTCCATGACGAACTGAGGAAGTTGATCTAAACCCCTTCTTCGAAATGGATGATAAGGATTTCAGCGGTCAGCCGGCCAGTCTGCCGGCTGACCGCCCGGGTGAAAAACTGATCTTTCTGGATATCGACGGGACGCTGACTCCGTTTGGGGAGAACACCCCGCCGGAGAGCGCGGTCAGGGCGATTAAAAAGGCCCAGGAAAAGGGGAACAGGGTGTTCATCTGCACCGGGCGCAACCCCTATATGCTGGAGCCGCTCCTGCGTTATGGGTTTGACGGGTTCGTCGGCTGCGCGGGCGGTTACGTCGCGATAGGGAACCAGGCGGGCGGAGAGATCCTTTTCGACTGTCCCATGACGGACCGGCAGCGGGACACCGCGCTGGACTCCCTGCACCGGAACGGCGCCTTCTGTACCATTGAGGCAAAGGACTGTGCCTGGGGCGACGAGAAGCTGAGCGATTTTGTGATGGAACGGCCGGAGGGGAAAAGCGAGATCGAACAGTGGCGGAAGATGCTGGTCACGAACCTGGGCCTCCGCCCCCTCTCCGAGTATGACGGAAGACCCATCTACAAAGTCGTGGCGATGTGTCTCGAGCTGTCTCAGCTTGAAGAGACCCGTGCGCTGATGGAGCGGGATTTTCAGTTCGTGGCTCAGGAGCGGAAGGACCGCGGCGGCTCCGTCAGCGTCGAGATCATCAACCGGAAGTTCGACAAGGGCCGGGGCATTGAGCTGATATGCGAAAAACTGGGCGTTTCCCGGGAGGACACCATCGGTTTCGGCGACAGCATGAATGACCTTGAGATGATACAGACCGTGGGGACCAGTGTGTGCATGGGCAACGGGGCAAAGAAGTTGAAAGAGATTGCGGATCTTGTGTGCCCGCCCGTCACGGAGAACGGCCTTTTCCGGGCTTTTGAGAAACTGCACCTTATTTAGGAAGGGGAATTCTCATGGCATCAGATGATCGGGAACATGCCGCGAAGATTGTGACGAAACCCGTTATCCGCTGCTCCGCCGGGGAGATCGGCCAGCCTGTCATGGGGCGCGTCATTCCCTGCGGGAAGATAGCCGACCCCGTGTTCGCCTCCGGGACTCTGGGCCAGGGGGTGGGCATTGAGCCGGAGGATAACGTGATCTACGCGCCGTTTGACGGCGAGGTTTCGTCTCTGGCCAATGGCAGCCACGCCATCGGCATTATGGGCCCCGGCGGCATGGAACTGCTTATCCATGTGGGCGTGGACACCGTGGAAATGAAGGGCGACGGCTTTGAACCCCTTGTCAAAGAGGGCGACAGGGTGAAAAAGGGACAGAAGCTCATGACCTTTGACCGCGACAAAATCAGGGCGGCCGGACACCCGGAGACGGTGGCTGTTTTGCTGACCAACAGCGACGATTATGGGGACGTGAAGGCGGGCGACGGGATTTGACCCTCCGCCGCCTCTAAAACAGAAAAAGGGAGATCCAGTCATCATGAAGGAATTTACTTATACCATCACCGACCCGGTAGGAGTCCACGCCCGCCCGGCGGGGCTGCTCGTCAGGGAGGCCAGGCAGTTCAGCAGCACAGCCACCTTCGTTAAAGGCGACAAGAGCGCCAAAGCGACGTCCCTTATGAAACTCATGGGCATGGGCATCAGGCAGGGTGACACTGTTGCCGTGCGGGTCGAGGGGGACGACGAGGAGGCGTGCGCTGCCGCCCTTGAGAAATTTCTGAAAGACAATATGTAAAGGAACAGCACCGGCATGAAGGCGGCAACCGGGGTAAAGGTCGTAAACGGGATTGCGATAGGCAGGATACGCATCTGCCGCGCTCCCAGCTACGACGTTGACGACTCTTCAGTGGCGGATACGGCGGCGGAACTGGCCCGGTTCGAACAGGCACGGATCCGGGTGCGGGATCAACAGCGCCTGCTCCGCGAGAGGGCGCTGCAGAACGCGGGAGAGGACAGCGCGGCTATCTTTGAGGCCCACGAGCTGATGCTGGATGACGAGGACCTCATTGACGCCTGCAAAGAAATTATTCTGTCCCAGCGGCACACAGCTGAGTATGCGGTGCGGGAGGGCTTTGACGACGCGGCGCAGATGTTTCGCGATATGGACGACCCGTATTTCCAGGCCCGGAGCGCTGACGTTGTTGACCTGAAGAATGCGATGCTGGACGAGCTGCTGGGCCGCGGCACGGACAAAATGCAGGAAACAGAGCCCTTCATCCTCGTTGCGGAGGACCTGACCCCATCGGAGACGGTGAAGCTGGACAAGTCGCTTCTGCTGGGCCTCGTCACGCGGGAGGGCAGCTCCAGCAGCCACACGGCCATCCTGGCCCGGAGCCTGAATCTGCCGACCCTTATTCAGTGCCGGGACATCGCGGACGAGTGGGACGGGAAGTTTGCTATCCTGGACGGCTGCAATTCCTGCATCTACATTGAGCCAACAAAGGACCTCATCGACTCTCTTACGGCACGGCGCAACAAGGATCTGAAGGAGGCGGCTCTGCTCCGGCAGCTCAGGGGCGAGCCGAACATCACGCTTGACGGCCATGCTGTCAGAGTCTTTGCCAACATCAGCGAACCCGCCGACGTGAGCGCAGTGCAGACGAACGACGCGGAGGGCGTGGGGCTGTTCCGCTCGGAGTTCGTCTACCTCAACAGCAAGACGGACCCCACCGAGGAGGAGCAGTTCGAGGCCTATAAGCGCGTCCTGGAGGCTCTGGCCCCCAGGCAGGTCATTATCCGCACCTGCGATATTGGCGCGGATAAGACGGTCGATTACATGAAGCTGGATAAGGAGGAAAACCCTGCGCTGGGCTTACGGGCCATCCGTATCTGCCTGACCCGCAGGGATTTCTTCAGGAGACAGCTCCGGGCGCTCCTCCGGGCTTCAGCCTGCGGAAACCTGGGAATCATGTTCCCCATGATCATCAGCGTCCGGGAGGTGCGGGAGTGCCGGAAGATTTTGGAGGAGTGCCGGCGCGAGCTGGAGGGTGAGGGCGTCAAAATGGGCCCCGTCGAGGTGGGCATCATGATCGAGACGCCCGCCGCGGCGCTGTGTGCGGACGAGCTGGCGGAGGAGGCCGATTTCTTCTCCATTGGGACAAACGATCTGACGCAGTACACCTGCGCCATCGACCGCCAGAACGCGAAGCTGGAGCCCTTTTCCGACACGCACCACCCGGCGGTGCTGCGTTTGATCCGCATGACCATCGAGGCGGGGCACCGGCACAACATCTGGGTGGGCATCTGCGGCGAACTGGGGGCGGACCTGTCCCTGACGGAGATGTTCCTGAGGATGGGTGTGGATGAGCTCTCCGTCAACCCCAAAAGCGTTCTGCCGCTTCGCAGGATTATCCGCAGCCTCGACCTGTCCAGACCCGCGGGACAGGCTCTGATGCCGGAAGAATAATATCTGATGGGAGTTTGGTGACATGAGGATTTATGTGACGAAGGACTATGGGGAGATGAGCCGCCGCGCGGCCAACATCATCTCCGCACAGATTATCCTGAAGCCCGACTGCATCCTTGGCCTGGCGACGGGTTCCACGCCCATCGGCATTTACGACCAGCTCGTCGAGTGGTATGAGAAGGGCGACCTGGACTTCTCCGATGTCGTGACGGTGAATCTGGACGAGTACAAGGGGCTTGGCGCTGAGAGCGAGCAGAGTTATATTCACTATATGCGAGAGCACCTCTTTGACCGCGTGAACCTGAAGAGCGAAAACACTCACATGCCCGACGGGCGCATTGCGGACAGCGGGGAGGCATGCCGTGCCTATAACGGGCTGCTTGCGTCCCTTGGTGCGCCGGACCTTCAGCTGCTGGGCCTGGGACGGAACGGACACATCGGGTTCAACGAGCCTGGCAGCGTCTTTGAGAAGGACGTTCACTGTGTGGACCTTACGCCCAGCACGCTGGCGGCCAATCAGCGATTCTTTGAGGCTGAGGGCAGCCCCATGCCCACCCAGGCCTACACCATGGGCATCCGCTCCATCCTCCGGGCACGGAAGATTCTTGTCGCGGTGTCCGGTGCGGATAAGGCGGACGCGGTTCAAAAGGTCTTCTTTGGGCCTGTGACGCCGGATGTTCCGGGGTCCATCCTCCAGCTCCACGATGATGTGACACTGGTCACGGACGAGGCAGCGTATTCAAAAGCAGAGCGGCCCTGAGGGGCCGCTCTTTCTTTCTCGTATGGGATTCAGCCTTCGTTATATCTGAGGGGCCAGGTATTCCATCGAGATCATCTTGTTGATCTGATACTGCAGGTACATGGGGCCAAACAGGATGAGGAGGATGTTCACCGGGGCAATCGTGTGGACTGCGACGTTGCTGTCCAAAAACTTCGTGGCGTAGCCCTGGAGGATGCTCCGCACCCGGAAGGCCAGCCACACGGACAGCGCCATCGCCACCCCCAGCGCCACTTCAAAAATCAGCTGCGACTGTTCGTGGGTGAGTCTCAATTCTTCCTCCCAGCCTGGCACGATGAGGACACAGAGCCACATCAGGTTATACAGCGCCACGGCCCAGGCGGGCACCTTTTGGGGCGGGTTCAGCGCGTTGAGTGAGCGAATCCTCAGTCCATACCAGATGGGCGCGTACCAGCAGAGCGTAAAGAAATAGAGAATAGGGATAAACGCCCCGGAGACATACTTCATCCTCGGAAGGTCCTTAAGCCGCGTTTGCCGTTCCTCGTTCTGCTTCTGCCGGACTTTTTCCTCAAGGAGAGATTCACCGTAGCTTGTTGTTGAGCCGCAGTAAGGACACTTCTCCATCCCGGCCTCAATCGGGGCCCCGCAGGTTGCGCACTTCATGGATGATTCCTCCTTGCAGCTTTACATCGAGTAGCCAAACAACGCCGGCAGCCACAGACTGATTGCCGGCACAAAGGTCAGCAGTATCAGCGTAATCAGCATACACAGATAGAAGGGCAGCGTCGCCTTGACCACCTTTTCCATGGGCAGCTTCGCCACTGCCGACCCGATGAACAGCACCGCGCCCACCGGCGGTGTCAGAAGACCAATCCCGCAGTTCAGGATGACCATGATGCCAAACTGCACTGTGCTGATGCCGATAGACTGTGCCACGGGCAGGAGGATGGGCGTTGCGATAAGGATAATCGGCGCCATGTCCATGATGCAGCCCAGCACCAGAAGGATGAGGTTCAGCAGCAGAGCTATAACAACGGGGTTCTGCGACACAGTGGTGATGAGCGCGGCCGCCTTCGCCGGCACGTGCAGCGTCGTCAGACAGTAGCCAAACGCCGCCGAGGTCGCAATCAAAATCAGCACGATGGCCAGCGTCTCGATGCAGGTATCCAGCGTTTTCCAAACGCCGCGCCAGTTCAGCCCCCGATAGATAAACACGGAGACAAACAGCGAGTACACCACAGCGATGGCCGCGGACTCTGTGGCCGTGAACACGCCGCCAACGACGCCGACGACGACGATCAGAACCGCCGCCAGCGCCCAGAAGGAATGGAAGAGCTGCCTGAAGAAGTTGGCCAGGCTGAAGGGCTCACCCTTGGGATAATTGCGCTTGACGGAGATGATATAGGACCCCACCATCAGCGAGATAGCCAGCAGCGCGCCGGGCAGGTAGCCCGCCATGAACAGAGCCCCGACGGACACACCGCCTGCCGTCGTGGCATAGATGACCATGTTGTGGCTGGGCGGCACCAGCAGGCCCTCGCAGGAAGAGGTGATGGTGACGGCTGTGGAGAAGTCCGCATCGTAGCCCTGATCCACCATCATGGGGATGAGGATGGAACCCAGCGATGCCGTGTCTGCCGACGCGGAGCCGGAGATGCCGCCGAAGAAGTACGACGCCACGATGTTCACCATCGCCAGCCCGCCGCGCATCCATCCCACCAGAGAGTTGGCAAGGGCAATCAGCTTATCTGAAATGCCGCCCGTTCCCATGAGGACGCCCATGGTGATGAAGAAGGGCACTGCCATGAGGCTGAAGGACCAAATCCCCTTCACCATCTGCTGGGGCATGGTGACAAGGGCCTGGCCCTGTGCCAGCAGACAGAACACGGTGGAGAGCCCCACGGCGTAGGCGATGGGGAAACGCAGCAGGATCATGGTGAAGAAGCTTCCCAGCAGGACAAGGGTGGCAAAATTTTCAACACTCATAAATTCCCCGGTCATCATGCGGCCTCCTTATTTTCGACAGAGAAGAAGGACTCCAGACGCTGAAAGACCTGCTCCAGCTCGAAGATGATCATCCCGGCTCCGGCAATGGGCACAGGAAGGTACATCCACACGCGGCTCAGCTGCGGAAGGGACTCGTACTTGCCGAAGCGGGCCAGGGGGGAGTTGCAGACCTTTATGCCGTACACAAGCATGACGACGCCCAGCCCCAGCACAGAGAGATCGGCGATCAGGTCCAGTGTGTTGACCAATTTCCGGGGAAGATACTTGTCGAAGGCGGTCATGCGGATGTGGGCGCGCCGGCGGATGGCCAGCGTCGCGGAGAGCACCGCCATGTAAACCATGAGGGTCAGAACCATCTGTTCGCTCCATGCAGGGTCGGGGATAAAGGAGACATAGCGCCCCGTCACCGCCATTGTCGTGATGGCGATGTCGCCAATCAGGAGCAGTTTGCAGATAAACATGATAATTTTGTCCGTCCAGTCATAGACCGGGCGAAGTTTCTCCAGTGTCTTAAAGATGCCGGGCACGGCGTCATTCGCTCCTTTCCGATGCTAAACTCAGGGGAAAATGGCCCCCTGAAGCCACCTGGTCTGAGTTTCAAAAAGGCGCAGGGGGATACATCCGTATCAGCTCCCTGCGCCCTGTGCTCATGGATGTTTTACGAAGCGGGCACTACTTCATATCGACGAGCTGCTTGTAGAGCTCGGCCTGGCTGGAAGTGTTGGACTTGATGGTGTTCTGGCAGGCCTCAACCCAGGGAGCCTTGTCCGGAACATCGATAACGTGGATTCCGGCGGCCTTCAGTTCACCGAGGACCTTCTCCTCAGCGGCGGCGGAGATCTTCGCGTTCTCCTGCTGCACGTACTTGCCGGCCTCCATGAGCCAGCCGCGCTGCTTGTCGTTCAGCTTGTTCCAGCCGGTGTCCGCCACGACAATCTGAATGGCGCCCAGAGTGTGGCCGTCAAGCAGCAGGTAGGGGGCAACCTCCTGGAAGGAGTTGGACTTGTAGTTGGCGATGGGCTGCTCCGCACCGTCGGTCACGCCGGTCTGCAGGGCGCTGTAAAGCTCCGTGAAGGAGACGACCGTGGGGCTGGCGCCGAGGTCACGGACCATGCCCGTCATGACGGGGTCGTCGGAGACGCGGATCTTCCTGCCCTTGATGTCCTTGATTCCGCTGACAGCCTCTTTAAAGAAGAAGTGACGGAAGCCCTCCTCACCGTAGCAAATGCCGCGCAGCGGCAGACCGATGTTCTGGGGCTCAGCCAGGAACTCAGCAGCCAGAGGGCTGTTGGCGAACTTCCAGAAATGCTCACGGCTCACGAAGGTGTAGGGTATGGAAAGCAGCATGGCCTTCTGACAGCCGTAGCTGGTCAGAGCAAACGCGGAGATGCGGGAGATATCCACGGTGTCGCCGCCGCCCAGGATGCCGTCAAGAACCTGAGCCTCAGAACCAAGCACGCCGCTGTCCTGGATGTCAATCACAATCTCGCCGCCGGAAAGCTCTTCAACCTTCTGCTTGAAGGACAGGGCAACCTGGCCGACAATCGTACCCTTTACAGGGTTGACTTCGGCGTAGGTCAGCTTCACAGGTGCCGCCACAGCTGCGGAAGCGCAGAGCGCGACCATCAGGACAAGGAACAGGGCAAACAACTTCTTCATAACGATACAGCCTCCTTATGAATTTATGCTCCCCACAAAACTCAGAAGGGGTATTTCCCCTGAGTCCTGCAGGGGGTCGTTCCGGGGTTCCCTCCGAAACCTCTTATTCATATTTTACAGCTTGTAGCTCAACACGCAAGCTCAAGTTATTATTATACGGCGGAATTTAAACTGTAAATCCATTTTTTTCTGACTTCGGGGTATAATGTTATAAATGACGGAGACTGGGTGGGGACTTCTATATAGGACTGAGACCAGCGATGCCCTCTTTATCACGGTGACATCTTTATTCATGGAGGCGGTGTAGAAGAATGGAAAAATACAGCTTGAATGCCTCAATGCAGAATGGAAAGCTTTATTTTAAACTCGCAGGAAGAATTGATTCCACAAACTCAAGGGAGTTTGGCGACGTTGTAGCTGCTGAACGGATAAAACATCCCCTTGGCTCCATTGTCTTTAACTGCACCGGGCTGGAATACATTTCCAGCGCCGGACTTCGCGTTTTTCTGAGTTTGAGCAACAAAGAACCCGAACCCATACGGATTATCAACGTCTCTCAGAAGGTCTATAACATCTTTGACATAACGGGCTTCAACCGGATATTTGACGTAACGATGCCCCCGCGGGATATCTCGAACGAGGTGGCGCAGAAAATAGGGGATACAGGCGGAATCACCGTTTATTATATCGGGGATGACACGCTTATGAAGATCTACCCGGAAGGGACGAGCCTTGAAAGCGTTGAACAGGAGCGAAAGTATGCCCAGGTTGCGCTTGTATGCGGGATTCCCACGCTCATAGCCTATGATGTCGTTACCTACAAGGGGCGTTATGGAATGCTCTATGAGCTTGTCAAGGCAAACACGGTATCCGCCTTGCTGGAGAACGCCCCCTGGAAGCTGGAGAGCTATGCGGAAAAGATGGGAAATCTGCTGAGGCTTATTCATTCTTCCGCGCCGAAGGCCGTTTCGTTCCCAAAAGCGACGGATATTTATACGGATTGGGCCAGGAAAATGACGCCGTGGCTGCATGATAATGAAATCAAAATTCTGATTAAGCTCATTGGCGCTATTCCGGAGGTAAACACGATAGTTTATGGAAACTTCCATGTGCGCAACGTTTTTGTCCAGCGCGGCGAGCTGATTCTCCTCAACATGGCAGGCATTTGCTGCGGAAATCCCATCTATGACCTCGGAACAGCTTATATGATTTATTTAAATGAATCTGAGACCCTGATAAAACGAATGTCAGGGCTTGAACCGCTTCAGGCCAGGAAGTTCTGGAACGTCATGATGGATGCGTATTTCGACAAGATGAACAGAGATTTTATCCAGGAATACGAGCAGACCATACGGGCAGCGGCGCTGGTGCGTTCTGCTCTTTACCCGGCCTCGTTTGCCGCCTTTCATGGTGTCCCCATGCCCAAGGCGGACGCGGAGCTTTTTGTTTCCTTTGCGCGTCGTGACCTCTTCCCTGCGGCGGACCATATTCAGTCAATTCTAAGCTCAGCAAATTTGAGGCTCGACGCCTGATGAACTCCTGACCTGGTCAGGAAGTCCTGTTCACAACGCCAGCTGCTCACCGAGGAAGCGAAACAGAGCGGTGTCGTCTACCCTGGCGAAGTCCGTCACGTCGATAATGTGCGTTGGGCCCAGATTGATGAAATAGTCCTTCTTCCGGCAGTCCTCCGTGTAGGCCTCCAGCGAAAGCCGGGGGGCCAGCACCCGTTCTCCGTGCAGATGATAGGTGCTGCACAGGTGTCCCGGGTGTCGCCATCCGTTCCCATCCCGCTGGGCAAAGCGCGCCCACAGCACCGCAGGGTCCCCCGTCAGGACGACCGTAATGGGCCTGTAGCCGTGGGCTGCTGTTAACTTCTTCAGCGCGGGGACGTGCTTCCGGCAGAAGGGATACTCAATCATCAGGTCATCACCCGATGACATGGCCTCGTCCAGCTGCTGCCAAAACGCCTCCAGGCAGCGGTCCATCAGCACCCTCTTCTCCTTCTCCCCGTCAAAGCCATCCCGGTCAAACCACTCCTCCTTCAGCGTGTCGTAGGTCAGCAGACGCAGTTCAGGAAAGGCACGCTGAATTTTTACGGACATGCGGCTCTTGCCGGAGCCGGGATAGCCAGTCAGGATAACCAGATGCTGCATAATGCGTTCGGTGCAGGCCTGCGCACTTGCGGGTATGCGCGGCTGCTCAGCATTGATGTCCGGGGAGCTTGTACAGACGCTGCACCACGTTCATCAGCAGGTGGACCAGCACCATGTGCATATCTTCCACCACCTGCATATTGTCCAGCGGGACGTAGAAGACCACGTCCGCCAGTTCCTTCACCTTGCCGCCGGAATAGCCTGTCCAGCCCATCGTTTTGACACCCTGTTCCTTCGCGTAGCGGAGGGCATTGACCACGTTGGCACTGTTGCCGCTGCCGCTGATGCCAATCACCAGATCGTGAGGCTTCAGCTTGTTGCGGAGCTGGAAGCGGAAGACCTCCTCATAGCTGATGTCATTGGCAATGGACATGAGCGTGGCCACGTTGTCATTCAGACAGTAGAAGTGCCACTTCTTGTCCACATACTCGGAGATGCCTTTGTTGAAGTCGTTGGCCGCGTGAGAGGCTGTCGCCGCACTGCCGCCGTTGCCGCAGATGTAGATGGTCCCCTCGTGCTCGTAGGCGTCCAGCGCCGCGTCGACCACGTCATGTATTTCTTTCTGGCTCAGGGCTTCCAGCGTCTTCTTCTCAAGCGTCAGATAGTCCTGTATGTATCGTGCTTTGTCATCCATAATGACCCGCTCCCTTCAGAAGTGTCAGAATATCAGATTACATGGATATCCGCAACATCCAGGTTCAGGTGTGCCGTCTCGCCCGGTTCATAGATGCGCCGGGTCTTGGGGTTGTTCTCATGGACCGTGAAGCGGCAGCCGCCGATATCCAGCTCGTAGAGCTGATAGGCCCCCATGAACGTTGAGAGCGTGACCTTTGCCTCAAAGAGACCGTCCTCCTGCACACTGCACGCCTCCGGACGGATGATCAGAGTACACTCGCTCTCAGGCCTGAACTCACGCCCGCAGGGGATGCCGGCCAGCTCGCGTCCCAGCACACTGGCAGTGAGGGCCCCTCCTTCCTGAGATATCACCGTCCCGTGGAGCGTGTTGGCCGTGCCGATGAAGTTGGCGGAGAACTCGCTTGTCGGGTGATAGTAAACCTCCTTGGGTGATCCCATCTGAGCGATTTTGCCATCCTTCAGAATGATAATGCGGTCAGACATGCTCATGGCCTCCGCCTGGTCGTGGGTGACGTACACAGCTGTGGTGCCAACGGTGCGCTGAATCTTGCGGATCTCCGCGCGCATCTGGATGCGCAGCTTGGCGTCCAGGTTGGAGAGCGGCTCGTCAAAGAGCAGCACCCCCGGTTCCATGACCAGGGCGCGGGCCAGGGCTACACGCTGCTGCTGGCCGCCGGAGAGCTCGTTGGTGTGGCGGCTCTCCAGCCCACTCAGCCCGGTGAGGGACAGAATCCCCGTTACCTTATCGCGTATCTCCTGCCGGGAAAGCTTTTTGATTTTCAGGCCATAGGCGATGTTGTCGTAGACATTCAGATTGGGGAACAGCGCGTAGGTCTGAAAGACCATCGCCGTGTCCCGGCGGTCTGGCGTGAGGCGGCAGATGGACTCGCCCCCCAGCCGGATGTCGCCACCGGTGGGACGCTCAAACCCGGCGATCATACGCAGGGTCGTCGTCTTGCCGCAACCGGACGGCCCCAGCAGTGTGACGAATTCGCCGGGCTGTATCTCCATAGAGATGTTGTCCACGGCGCGGACGTCTCCTGTGTATTTATTGGGGTAAACCTTCTCAAGGTTGATGATGGAAAGCCCCTTTGCACTCATCTTAATAGCCCTCCTTCAATCGTTGACTAAAGCTCCTTGCCGCTGAACAGGTGGAGCTGGTCCTGCGAACTGCGTCCAAAGCTGTTCAGAGCCCAGTTCATCAGCCCCACCGCCGCAAACACGATGAGCATCAGGAGGGTGGACAGCGCAGCCGCGTAGCTGAACTGACCCTTGTCCACATGCTGCATCACGCGCACGGTCAGCAGGTTGTAGTTGGCGGATACCAGGAAAATCACCGCGCTGATGGCGGTCATGCTCTTGATGAAGCTGAAGACCAGCCCCGTGTAGAACGCCGGGCGGATCAGCGGCAGGGTGATGGAAGTGAACACGCGGGCCGTCCGGGCGCCCAGGTCGCTGGCAGCCTCTTCGATGCTGGGATCAATCTGCCGCAGGGCGGACATGGCAGAGCGAACGCCCACGGGCAGCCTCGTCATCACCAGGCAGATAACTAAAATCCAGAGTGTGTTGGTCAGCACCAGCGGCGGTGTGTTGAATGTGAGGATATATCCCAGGCCGAAGACCGTGCCGGGCACTGCCATGCCCAGCATGGAGACATACTCCATCAACTGACGGCCCAGGAATTGCCTGCGCACCGCCAGGAAGGCGATAATCATCGCCAGCACCCCGCCGATCGGGGCTGCCAGCACTGAGATGAGCAGCGTATCCTTCACCGGTTTCATGCTGTAGTTGAAGACGTACACGTAGTTTTTGAGCACAAGCGTGTAGTCGGCTCCCCAGGTTTTGAAGAAGGAGGAAAGGACAAGGAACACATAGAACAGCAGCACCCAGAAGGAAATCAGCAGACACAGGGCATTGGTGGGAATCATGAGCTTGGGGTCGTCAATCATCTCACGGACGCGGCTGGCCTTGCCCGTCAGCGTCACATAGGAGCGACGGTCCAGAATGGCCTTCTGGAGCACGAAGACCCCCACCGTCACCATCAGAAGGATGGTCGCTATGGCTGTGCCCGCCTGCTGGTTGTAGTTGCCGATGGCCTGAATATAGATCTGTGTGGCGAGGGTACTGTAGCTGCCGCCCAGAATCGTCGGGTTGGAGAAGTCTGTCGCGGACTCGATGAAGGAGAGCAGAAACACGTTGGCCAGCCCGGAGGCCAGCATGGGGATCTGAACGGTCCAGAATACGCGGAAACGGTTGGCCCCAAGATTGCGCGCTGCCTCCTCCATGGAAACGTCGAAGTTCTCCAGCAGGCCATCCAGCGTCATGGCGGCGATGGGGAAGAAGGTCATCGTCTGCACAACCACAAGGCCCCAAAAGCCGTAGATATTGAAATTGCGAAAGCCCAGCAGACGGTAGGTGATGAGCCCGCGTCGGCCCAGCAGGGTGATGGCAGAGAAAGCCAGCACGAAGGGCGGGGAGATGATGGGAAGGATTTCAATCATGCCATAGAGCTTCTTGAAGGGGCTTTTGACGCATTGCCTTGTGTATGCGAAGAGGAACCCCAGCACTGTGGAGAGGACGCCCACTACTGTGCCCAGCCAGAGGGTATTGCCGAAGGTCTTTCGGAAGTTTTTGTCCGCGAAAACTTTAAGGTAGGTGTCCAGTGAAAAAAGGCCCGTGTCCCTGTCCGTAAAGCTCCCCCACAGGATGGACAAAAGAGGCATCAGGATAAACAGCACCAGCAGGGTGAGGACGGAGACGATGGCCAGCGACAGCAGGGGGTCTCGCGGCATGGGAACGTTTGCGGCGCGTGCCTTCCGGTATCGGTCAGAGTTGAACATACAGGGAATGCCCTCCTCTCTGAAAGAAATAACAAAATTAAAAATGGAAGACGCCGCCTGGGGCATCCTCCATTTTTAAGTTCTGGTTACACGTCAATGACCTGCCGCCCTGCGGCAAAGTGGCCTAATGGTTGGTGATTGCCGCCCACTTTGAGGTGAATTCCTCCTTGTGGTTGCCGGCCCAGGCCGTGTTGTAGCTGATGGTCTTGGCGTCCGCGATGCGGGCAACAGCCTTATGGGGCTCCGCGCCGGGAGCGGTCAGGAACTGCAGCGCGCCATACTGTTTATACATGTTCTGGCAATCGGCAGTCAGTGCCCAGTCGTAGAACTCCTTGGCCTCTGCCTGGTTGGGACCGTTGGCGATGATGGCCATCGCACCGGTCTCATAGCCCGTGCCCTCACTGGGGACGTTCACGGTCAGCAGTTCGCCGTAGCCGTTGAGCTGCTGGGTGATAGCGTCGTGGCAGAAGCAAATGCCCACCGCAATCTCACCGGCGATGACATCCGCGATGCAGCCGCCGCCGCGGTTGGTATACTCCAGGATATTCTTGTTCAGATTGCCCATGTACTCAAAGCCCTTCTCCTCGCCCATAAGCTGAAGCACGGTGGCCAGAATGACATACCCGGTGGAGGACGCCGCGGGGGAGGCCATCTTGATCTCGCCCTTCAACTTCGGGTCCAGCAGGTCCGCCCAGGAGTCCGGTGCCTCGATGCCCAGCTCCTTCAGGCGCTCGTTGTTGCACACAAACCCGACATAACCAATGTAAACGCCCGTCCAGTAATTGTCGGGATCCTTATATTTCTCCGCGATAGGGGCGGCGTTGGGGGACTTGTACTGGAGAAGCAGACCCTGTTTCTTTGCTGTGATGAACGGGTCGGCCGGGCCGCCGAACCAAACGGATGCCGTGGGGTTCTTATTCTCGTTCTGGACGCGGGCCAGAATCTCACCGCCGCCCAGTACGACGCAGCTTGTCTGGATGCCGGAGATTTTAGAGAACCGCTCGCAGAGGCCATGGGTTTCGTCGTCATACACCGCGGAGTATATGACCAGTTTGCGCTCTCCCTCAGCCATTGCGCCGGCTGCCACAGCCAGCAAGACCCCGAATATAAGAACTAAAGCTGTCAGTTTCTTTGTGAAACGCATAAAATGGACCTCCTTTGAAATATTTGAGATATTGTTGCTGCTTAAAATCGAACCAGATCGATTTTTTTTCGAATGGTGTCTGCCATGGCATTGTTGCAGCGGGTCATCAGCCCCCGAAGAGACTCGTTCAGCTCTGCGGCGCCGAAGACCTCCTTTGCCGCCCGCACCCAGGAAACATTCAGCTCCGTGCCGAAGTTCAGCTTGTGCATTCCCAGACGGATGCACGTGCGGACGTCCTCATCGCGGACGCCCGTTCCCCCATGCAGCACGAGGGGAATGGAGACTTTTTCATGAATGGCCTTCAGCACGTCGAGATTGATGTTCGTCTTGGCCTTATACTGCCCATGATGCGTGCCAATGCCGACGGCCAACGCGTCCACGCCCGTCTCCGCAACAAAGCGCGCCGCATCGTCCGGGTCCGTGTAGGGATTGCTCCCGGTGACCTCCCCCCGCCCTACGATGCCCAGTTCCGCCTCTATGGAGGCGCTTGCTTTCCGCGCTATCGCAACCGCTTCCCGCGTGCGGCTGATATTTTCCTCCATAGGCAGCATGGAGCCGTCAAACATCACAGAGGAAAAACCGCTGTCGATCGCTGCGCTGATGTCCTCTAACTTCGCCGCATGGTCCAGGTGCAGAGCCACGGGAATTTCCAATGCCGCCACCACCTCGCGGACCACGGCAGTCAGCAGGTGAAACCCGATATATTTCGCCGTGGAGACAGAAGCCTGGAGAATGACCGGACAGTTCTTCTCCGCCGCAGTCAAAGCCATCATGGGAACGACTTCCAGCGCGTGGATGTTAAACGCGGGAATGCCTTTCCCTTCCTGTTTTGCCTGCACAAGCATCGGGGCCATTGTTGTATACAAACGGGTGCCTCCATTCATCTGCTGTCTAAATATAAGTAATATACTCATTTTAGATGGGGAACAGTTCCCTGTCAACCCAAAGGGGTACGTCACAAGCAGTCAAATAAAGAAATATGCGGTATAATATTTCACCATCAGCAGCCCTCAACTGGGCCGTCATATTTTGTTTTAGGTTAGGGGTTATTTAAATGAATGTATGGGAAGTTACGGTTTTCAGTGTTTATCTTCTTTTTATGCTCGCCATCGGTATCTGGTTCTTTCTGAAGAACGATAATCAGAGCGAGAAGGGCTATTTTCTTGGCGGGCGTCAGGTGGGAGCGTGGGTTGCTGCGCTCTCTGCGGGAGCGTCGGACATGAGCGCCTGGGTCCTGATGGGGCTGCCGACGTCAATCTACGCTCTGGGCATGGGCCAGGTCTGGATATCCGTGGGGCTTGCCGTGGGCTACACACTGAGCTGGATTTATGAGGCTCCGCGTCTGCGTTGTTTCTCCATCGCGGCGGATGACTCCATCACCATCCCGCAGTACCTGACCAACCGGTTCCTTTCCAGCTCCCGCGCGCTTCAGGTGGTATCCGCCGTCGTGTTTCTGGTGGCTTACACCATCTATGCCGCGTCGAGCATCAAGGCCTGCGGTACGCTGTTCAACACCGTTACGGGGCTGGACACCGCGAAGGCCATGTACCTTGCCGCCGCCATCATCATCAGCTACACCTTCCTTGGCGGTTTCTCCGCCGTTTCGTGGACAGACTTCTTCCAGGGGCTTTTGGTGCTGGGCGCGATGCTGATCGTCCCACTCGTTGCGTGGACGATGATCACGCCGGAGGCATCCGCCTCGCTGCCGAGCGGCTACTCAGACGTATTCTCGAGCTGGACGGATATTATTTCCGGGCTTGGATGGGGACTGGGGTACTTTGGAATGCCCCACATCATCATCCGTTTCATGGCCATCAAGTCCCAGTCCGAGCTGAGAAAGTCTGCGAAGATTGGTATTTCCTGGACGCTTTTGATTCTCATTTTTGCCGCGTTGGTCGGCGTCATCGGGCGTCTGTTTATTGGTTTCGATGAGACCGTTGTGAAGGACTCTCTGGTGTTCATCGTCATGACGCGCCGCATCTTCCCGGCTGTGGTGTCCGGAGTGCTGCTCTCCGCGGTGCTTGCCGCGGCCATGAGCACGGCCGACAGCCAGCTCCTTGCTGCCGCTTCCGCCTTTGCCAGCGATGTCTACCGCCCCGTTATTCGCAGGGACAACGCCAGCAGCCGTGAAATGCTCTGGGCCGGGCGCATCGTAGTCCTCGTGATTGCTGTTGCGGCCCTCTGCCTGGCTTCCCACCCCAATGCGGGTTCCATCATGGCCCTGGTCTCCAACGCCTGGGGTGTGTTTGGCGCAGCCTTTGGTCCCTCCATTCTGCTGAGCCTCTACTGGCGGCGCTTCACCTTCGCCGGCGCAGCGACAGGCATTGTGGCCGGTGCGGGGGTGGATATTGCGTGGCTGACCTGGATGTCCCACACGGGCGTCTATGAGATCATCCCTGGCTTTATCGCCGGGCTGCTGGCCGCCGTGGCCATTTCGCTCATCTCCCCGGCGCCGTCGGACGAGGTGCAGGGGCTCTTTAACCGGGCGCTGTCCATGGAAAAGGAGTAACGTCCGCCGCCAGACCGCGGCGCAGGGTATGAAAGGGGAGAGGCTGTCATGATTTCGGTTCTGAGGACCCACATGCACAAAAACGCCGGGCAGCATGAGGAACTCTCCCTTGACGCTCTGCGCCGCGGAAGCTGGATCAACATGATTACGCCCACGCGCCAGGAGCTGGAGGATGTGGCACGCATCACGTCCGTCCCCCTGGACTTTCTGAGCGCGGCGCTGGACATTGAGGAGTCCAGCCGCATCGATTTTGAGGAAGTGGATGAGGACACGGGCTACACGTCCTCTCTCCTGGTAGTCATCAACATCCCCAAGCACACGGAGAACTTCAGCTATGATACGCTTCCCCTGGGCATCGTCATCACGGAGCACTACTTCATCACGGTCTGTCTGGAGGAGAACCCCATCCTGCCCGGATCCTCCGGCGGGGTCAGCGGCTTCTACACATGGAAACGGACGCGGTTCCTGCTACAGATCCTTTATAAGACGGCGATGACCTATCTTCAATACCTCAACGAGATGAACCGTATGTCCGACTCCATCGAGAAATCCATGCGCAAGGCGATGAAGAACGAGGAGCTGTTCCGGTTGATGGACCTGCAGAAGGGCATGACGTTCTTCAC
>JAIKZX010000211.1 GCA_024681935.1 Fretibacterium sp. | reverse complement strand
TCTTATTCTAAAACGTAAGGAATATCTGATTATTGTTGACCTTTAGTTGGGCTATGCCCCCATTTCGACCACGCCCGCATCCTCTGGATGTGCCCGAAGCGGGGCTCTGCCCGTCTTCAATATCTCAACCCCCGGTATTCCTTCCTGGAAGGGAGGACGCTGCCCCAGAGTCTCCGTCCGTCCTGACCGGGTAAAAAGGACGCGCTTCTATCTTTTACCCGGTCTTTTACCCGGTGATGATGTGGATAGAGGTGGTTTTAGGTGGTTACTCGCAGACGCCTGAATACAAAAAAACCCGCTGTTTTAGCGGGTTTTCTATCTCCATGGCCTTGTCTGAAAAAATGGTGGAGATAAGGGGCTTCAAACTATCGCCATCACTCCACCACCCGCCTAACTTTATTCTCTTTTCGCTGCACAGACTGTCCCCGGTTTTGTCCCCGGTGGCTGACAGCTCTGTCCTCGGCTTTAATCATTTTGCCGACGTTGGCAAAATGGTCTGATGCTGTCTGCGTCTGCCTTTATAAAATCGCCCTCACTCCTCCCCAGATGTCAGCTTCTTTTGCGCCTTCTTTTTGCGGCTCTCTAACTGCTTCACGCTCTCCGACGGCGTGGGGAGATCCTCCGGCATCGTGTTCCCAAAATCCTTTATGATCTGCCGTATCTTCCTGCCCACGGCGTAATGCGTCTCGTTCGCGGCCTGCTTCGTGTTTGTTCCGTCACGCGCCAGCTTGGCCTCTGTCTGCGTGGCTCTGAAAAGATTGGCCGCCAGCTCCTCGCTCCCCATGTGGTCAAGGATATCCTGAGACTTCTTGAGCCCTTTCCGCTTGTGTATGTCCTGCTTCGTCAGGCCGCCGTAGAGCCCCTTATATCCCGAGTTCTGGAATATGGCGTAATCTATGGGGAGGACTACCCCGGCCTGTTTGGCGGCGGACGCAAGGCTCTTGTTGTGCTCCTTTATCTCCTGACGCAGTTGCAGGCGGCGTTCATCCTCCAGCTCCTGGCGGCGCGTTTGTATGGCAAAGTAGCTGTGCCCAAGGGCCACGGCCTCCTTCCTGGGGTCGGCGCTTTGAACGATGAGATAACAGGCATAGCGCGATAACAGCACTGTCTTGATCTCTCGTTCCGCTCCCTTAGCGAGTTTTATCATTTCGTTGACGTCAACGAAATGATCGGATATAGTCTGCGAGCTGTTTTTGCACGCTTCCTTGGCGTTGGCTATGACATTTTCAAAGTTGCGATAGTCCGTATAACCCAGCGCCGAAGACAATTCACGGCTGCTCCAATACTCGCGCCCGTCATCGTCCAGATGCTTTATATGCTCAAAGATATTAGGTGCTGCTGTCATTGTACATCCCCCCTCCCTCACATCCATCCTCTTGCCACGCGGTCCACTCCAAGATAGCGAATGACCACGCCGTTAAACTGCAACTCATAGGGGCGATCTTCCTCTTTAATGATGATCTCCGGGTATTGCTTATTCATAGGGACAAGGTGGACGTCACCGTTTCGCTCAAAGGCGACGCCTTTCACCATCGATCGGTCCCGCCATGTGGCTACTACCACGTCCCCGTTCATGGGCTCCTGATTGGGATTGACCAGGACACGCTCACCATCCTGGATCAGCGGCTCCATGCTGTCGCCGTCAACGTGGGTGATGTAGTGAGGATAATCCCCCTTTGGCCCCGTCAGCCACGACTCAGGGATTGGCTCGACCCGTTCCGGCGTGGGGAATACGTCCGAATTATCGAGGCCGCACCCACAGCATACCGTCGATTCCGGCCCCAGCACGGGGACCATGACGTATGGCCCCGGAATGGGCCGGACATTGGACTCCGGGAGCGGCTGTTCTGCCGGGGCAGAGCGGGCGGGGTCGTCCGTCTCGCCGGTGAGATAGGCCACAGTGGTGTGGAGGGCGGAAGCAAGTTTAACGATTGAGGCCCTGCGAGGGTCAAGTTCTTCTCGTTCCCACCTCGCTATTGTATTGTGATGCACCCCAGCTTTTTCGGCTAACTCCTCTTGTGATATACCTAAACTTTTCCTTACAGCCTTAATCCTTGCCCCTATCAATTCTCACACCTCACTTTACCTTACTATACGAGAAAGGATAAGAAATCACAAGCCCGATAAAGGATAATAAAGAAATCGTATCCGTATAAAATTTCCCCTTGACTTTTTATCCGCATTGGGATATATTATCCCTAACGGGATAGAAAATACGGAAAGGAGGAAGCTTTATGAAATACATGAAGGAGCTAAGACAAAAAGCAGGGCTAACACAAGCTGAGCTTGCAGAGCGTGTCGGGATAGGAATGAATACGATTGCGCGCTATGAGCGTGGCGAAATGGCTCCTTCTATTCAGATAGCTCATTCCATAGCGAACGCCCTCCACGTGACGGAGGCGGAGCTGCTGAACGGGCCGGAGCGGCAGCGATAATGTCGGGTTTGACGCGCTGGGCGGGTCCGGGACGTCGATAATCAGCGATTACGGCGAACAGCGGAAGAGAGAGGACGGAACATCCTACCGGCACGGGGGCATTGATATCAGGGGGAACAAGGCCGGAGAGATCAACGGGAAGCCCGTGACGGCCCCCATGCAGCTTGACGGGGTCCCCATGACGGTCAGCGGCGTCGGGAAGGACAAGACGAGCGGGAACAAACTGCACCTGAATGGGGAATATAATGGCCATACATTCGATATCTTCATGTGCCATTTCCAGAACGGGAGCATTCAGGTGAAGAACGGCCAGACCGTGACGGCGGGGCAAACGCTGGCGAAGGTTGGCAGCACGGGCCACAGCAAGGGGCCTCACCTGCATATTGAAACGAAGATAGACGGCAGGGCGGTCGATCCCAAGAGGTTCTATAAAATGCTTGGGGTCCCCACCGTGGCGGAACGGGAGAGGCAGAAGGCACAGCAGCCGGCGGCACCACAACAGCCTCAGCCGGCGCCGGAGGCAGCACAGCAGCCGGTGAGCGGGGATAAAGTACCCAGCTTAAATCGTATCTGGGAAGAGCAGGATTAAAAATACGGCGGCGGGATGAGACCCGCCGCTTTTTTGTTAGGCACACGAATTGAGAATGCCTGGAGGGGAAAACATAAATGGACGAAAGGACACAAAAACTCATTTACAGCGGAGAAAGCATCACGGATATGGACGCGCTGAACGCTTATGCCAAACAGGAGGAAGCGCGGTTTGAGAACCCGGCGCCTCAGAAGACCGGACCGGCACCCGCGGCGGATGACCGGGAGCAGAGGGCGCAGGATGTGTTCACCGGCGTCAATATGTTCCCCACGGCAGAAGAGACAAAAGCGGCGGTGGAGACCCTCCCCGGCGTTCAGCAGGCGTTAAAGGAACAGTATGCCGATATCCTGACGCTTCAGTATCCCAAGTGGGAGAAGAAGATACAGAAGGCGCGCGGGTATGGGTACAGCGACGAGGAGATCCGGAACTTCATGGTCGGGAAGGAATCCATGTCGCTGATGTACTACAGCCAGGACAAAGTGAATCAATACCTCCAGCGCACGCCGGAGGGGATGGAGCTGGCGGCGGCTGCGGAGCGTCGGCGCATGACGGACGCCTATGTCCAGGCATCCGGGCTGGAGCGCGAGGACGTGGAGGACAGGATGTTTGTCGCCAGTATGCTGGGAATGCCCTCGTCCTTCCTTATCAAAGACAAAGACCTTTATAACAGTCTGAAGCCGGAGTTTGAGCAGCGGTTGAATAAAATGCGGCAGGCGTGGTGGAACGCGGAGCCGGGAATTTGGGGCAACGTGGCGGCCCCCACGATAGCCGGTGCGGGGCAAACGCTGAACAGCACGTTTATTAAAGGGACGGGATTCATGGCGGCACAGGCAGCCCCCGCTTACAATGACACGATAAGATGGGGGCTCCAACTGCTGCAGCCCTTTTTGAATGACATCGGGCTGACGCCGGACAAGACAGCCGTCTTTTACAGCAGGGAGAATAACGCCATAGAACAGACGGCAAAATGGATGCTGGCCAAAGGGAACGAATACGGCAAGGCGATCAATGATTGGTACACCCAGGAGGCCGGAGAAAACCCGAGCTTTACAGCGGAGACGATGCACAACGTGGGCTCCTCGCTGGCGTTTTTAGTCTCAGTCCTGACAAACCCGTTGTATGGTGCCTCGATGGAGTCTTTAGGCGAGGCGGGGGACGTGATGGCGAGAGCGCTGGAAAACGGGGAATATGACAAGTCAATCACCCCTGCCGCGCTCAGTTTCATCACCAACATGGTGGCGAACTACGCCTGGGATAAAATGGGATTTTTCAACCCCCTGCTGGACAAAATCAAAAATCCGTATCTGCGCGGCTGGGCAAGGGTGATATCAGGGGTCCCCTTCGAGATAGGGCAGGAGTCCGGCCAGGAGGTCATCAGCAACACGGCGGACAGGACCGTGGAGCAGGGCGGCACCCTTACAGACTTTGCGAAGAACCTCTGGAAAGAGGGAAAGAATTTCTGGGATATCGCCAAGGAGATGGCCCCCACGATAGGAGCCTCCACGATCATCACGGGCGGCGTTGGAGCCACCATAAGGGGGCGCATGGAATATAAGCAGGAAAAGAAGGAGCGGGAGGCCTACGAGGCCGTAAAGAAGGAGTGGGACTCCCTTACCCCGGAGCAGAAGGCGGAGAAGAACAAAGAGGTCCGGGAGACGATCATCAAAGAAGCCAGCAAGAACCCGCTGTTCCATTCCGAGGAGGCGGAGGCTACCCGCGACAGGATGACCCGGCAGTTTGAAAATGGCGGCATGGACGGGCCCATTGCGCGGGCAGATGCGGAAGTCGCCACGGCGGCGGGTATCGTCATGCTTGCGAGGGAGCCGGATATCCTCATAGAGAAGGACGGCCAGAAGGTCAAACCCACGCTGGATGACATGACAAACTTCGTCGTGCAGAGCTGGCAGAACTCCGCCAGGGTGCGGCAGGAGGAGCAGTACGAACAGATCATCGGGGAGAAGGGCGCGGCGAAGCTGGACGCGGTCGACCGTCAGGGGCGCATTGATAACCTCTCCGTTGCCAGACAGATGGAGAAAACCGGGAAGGACGCAAGGACGATTTGGCTTGCCACAGGCTGGAACCGCGGCACGGATGGTAAGTGGGGATATGACATTCTGGACGGGGAGATTAAGCTGCCTGATTTGAGCCTCCTCTCCGAAGCTGAAAAGAACGAGTACGACACGCTGATGGAAAGGCTCGACAAAGGCGAGGAGCTGAGCGAAGCCGATGAAAAGCGCCTTGAAGAGCTTGATGAAATCCAAACAAGCAACAGGAACGAGGGCGCGGAGAAATATAACACATACACGTTGGGCGACATTTACGACGCACCGGAGCTGTACGCGGCTTATCCTGAGCTGAAGGATATGCCTGTTGTTTTTGGTGACTTACAGAATGATAGACAGGGAGAATATTATTCCGGCAATATCAGTCTGAGCCGAGATTATTTGAAAACGCACGCAACGCAAGCCGTAAAACATACCCTTGTCCATGAGATCCAGCACGCGGTGCAGCACATTGAAGGGTTTGCAAAAGGCGGGAACACGGAACAGTTTAGACTTGAATATGACTTACATTCGGGGTATTTGCGTCGAATGATGGATGCGCTTCAGTGGGCGGAGAAGGACGCTGGGATTGATGATTTTATCGATAAGAGCGTCCGCGAAATGCACGAGGGCAAGAAAACCATTGACCAACACTGGAAGGACCTTGAAGAATTTAAGTCTTCCATAGCGCCAGAAATCGCAGAGGATATTGATAAATATAAAAATTTAGTGGATCAGATTATTCAGGAATGGCGCACTAAGTATGGCACGGCAGAAACGCCGGAACAAATATACCTTCGTTTGGTGGGCGAGGTTCAGGCCAGGAATGCCAGCACACGCATGGACATGACCGCAGAGGAGCGACGGAATACCCCGCTGGCGGACACTGAGGACGTGCGCCGCGAGGACCAGATTTTGCTTGACAGCTATGAGGAGAGCTACGGACAGGAGCGGACGAACGCTTCGAAGCAGCTTGGACCTCAGGCCGAGGCGAAGCTGGCGGCGGATGAAAAGGCGTTTGGAGAGGCTGTTGATAAGGTCCTGAGCGGCACTATCAATGAGCGAGAACACGTTAAAGTCATGACAACGCCGCTGGTGTTTACGCTGACTGGTGCAAAAATTTTTCCTGTCTACATGGAAGGAAGTAAAATCAAGACGGTTGTCAATGGACCGCATGGCATTACGCAGGATATCGTGAAACAACTTCCCCGAGCACTGGCGGACCCGGTGGCAATTTTTACCTCCAAGACGCACCCGGACAACAGCATCGTCGTGATGACGGAGATTATAGACGCTGACGGGGGAACCGTCATTGTCCCCATTGAGCTGAACAAAGAACAAGACGAGTATAGAGTCAATCGGCTGTCCAGCGTCTATGCGAAGAAGAACGACAAGACCGGGGAAGTTAAAAACGAGTGGTTTGTGACCCAAGTTAATGAAGGGCGTCTGCGGTATATCGACCGAGAAAAAAGTTCTCAGTGGTCAATCCAAACCGGGCTCCAATTGCCCGTGGGGTCAACCTCTGAGAACGGTATAAGTATACCAAACGAAACTGATCTTGCCAAGCTGAGGAATCAGCCGGGGAATGAGACGTTTTATCAGGAACAACAGCGTTCCGGCGAAACTGTCAATGGCACCACGACAGGATGGATCCACGGTCAGCCCGGACAGGAGGCGTGGAACGTCCCGTCCGTGATCACGTTCTTCCAGACAGCCAATGCTTCCACCGGCCTCCACGAGCTGGGGCATCACATGCTGCGCCTGATGATGGACATCTCCAAATTGGAGGGCGCGTCCGCGCAGATCAAGGCCGACGTGAACACTATCCTGACCCACGCGGGCGTCACCATGGAGGAGTTTGACACCGACCGGGACAAGCGCAAACAGGCCCATGAATACTTTGCCAGGAGCTGGGAGACGTATCTGTCCGAGGGCAGGGCCCCCACGCCGGAGCTTCAGGGGGTGTTTGACAGGATCCGCGAGTGGATGATTGAGGTGTATCACGACGTTGTCCAGGCGCTGGGGATTGAGCTCAGTGACGAGATGCGGGACGTGTTTGACCGCCTCCTTGCCACGCCGGATCAGATAGCAGAACAGCGGCGCATCGGCAATATCGCGATGGAGGAGCTGGCGCGGCGCGACGAGATGAAGCACACGGCGGAGGAGATCAAAGAGCTGGAGACCACCACGTCGGAGCGGGGGAATTATCCGGCGGAATGGGATGAGGTGGAGCCCGATCCAAGGGGTGAGGAGTACGATCAGATCATCGGGGAGCGTGGCGCGGCGCGGCTGGATGCTGCAGACGCCGGGAACCGTATCGACAACCTTGGAGTGGCCCGTGAGATGGAGGAGGCCGGGAAGGACGCCAAAGCCATCTGGCTGGCGACAGGGTGGCAGAAGGGCAAGGACGGAAAATGGAATTATGATATTTTAGACGGGGCTGTTGAAATACCCGATGGAAGATATTTGTCAGAGCCTGAGCAGAGCGAACTTGAGTGGCTGATCCACCGTGAGAATAACGGAGAAAAACTTAGTGATGCTGACCAGAACCGTCTTAATGAGCTTTCAGAGGCTCTTGATAAAGTTCGTGAAAAATATCAAAGAAGTAAAAAATACACTCTGGGGGATATCTACAAATCACCTGTGCTTTATAACGCTTATCCTGAGCTTAAAAATATTCCTATTTCCTTTGAATACCTTGGGGAAAGATTTGGGAGCCTTCTCCCATCTGGAGAAATTGTTTTAAACTGGGACCTTAAAGACAATTTTATTAAAGATGTTTTGGTACATGAAATTCAGCATAAAATACAGAGTGCTGAAGGGTTCGCACCGGGTGGCAACAGAGAAATCGGTGAAAAATTTTCTGCTGAAAACTGGAAAAGAGTAAATGAGCTCAATCACTTGATTAAAGAGAAAAGTGAAGAGGCTTCCAAATTATTAGAGGAGGTTTTTTCCGGTTTTTCTAAACTCTATCCTGATGTAAATGGCTCAGATAAAAAGTTTTACCCCCTTTTTGAAGAATACACTAAAACTTCTGAGTTTTATAAGGAAAAGAATGCTGCCTATAAAAAGGCGGATGAAGAAAAGTGGAGGCTTATTAAGGAAAAAGAATGGCGGTCTCTTGTCCCGTTCAGCGGTGATCAGACATACGAGCATCTGGCCGGTGAAGTTCAGGCGCGGAACGTAGAGACCCGCATGAACATGACGGCTGAGGAGCGGCGTCAAAAGATGCTGTCCGAGACGGAGGATGTGAGTCGGGAAGATCAGATCGTCCTGATGGACGCGCTGGACGGCGGCGAGAGTTTCTCCCAGACGGACACGTCCGCCCCGGCGCAGATGACCGAGTCTGAGGTTGACGAGATGACGCGCGGCCAGCTTGATGCCGTGCGCAAGCGTTACGAGGGCACCGGCCAGTACATGAAGGCCCCGAACGGGAAGGACACGAACCTGACCGAGAAACAGTGGCTGCAGGTGAGGACGCCCGCGTTTAAACAGTGGTTTGGGGATTGGGAAGCAGCAGCGACAAAAGACCGGCTGGTGAATGGCGATGCCGTGACCGTGCAGGACGACGGGAACGACCTTATCGAAGGGAAGGAGACAGAATGGCGCAAGCTGGTAGATGATTACAGTAAAAATGTGCAGGGGGTGTCCAAACAACTGTTTAATTTCCTGCGCTCCATTATCCCCCAAACTATCACCAACGTTAATATTGGTGCTATAGGATTCACAAACAACTCTATACGCAATAGCCTTCATCATAAGGATGGAAAGGCTAATGCTATCGTATTGCCGTATATCAAAAATATTCTTGAAAGCGCAGAGCTTGTCGGAACTCGGGCAATCGACGGGGATAGAACGTCGTATATTCTGGCGAAACCTTTGGAGTATAAAGGGCAACGGTTCATTATGCTCATGGTCGTCAATGAGGATGCGCAAGGCAAGAAATATTACGACCATGAATTTACGACAATAGAAAAAATTGATGGTCTGCAAACTGTGCTCCGAAACTCGAAGACAACAGAGCTTTTGCAGAACCATCAATCTCTGCTATCTATTTTAGCAGAAGATGTCTGGAATAACAATAGCTCCAAAGTTGTGGACGAGAACGGCGAGCCGCTGGTGGTGTATCACGGAAGCCCAAAATGGTTTACTGTTTTTAACGATGGGACACAGCAGAAAAACAGTAAAGCGCCGGACGGTACAATCTTTATGAGTGATAATCGGCAGATTGCCAATTCATTTATTTTAGGGAATTGGTATGGGAAATCCGACGGGCAGGAAAGTACGCAAGCG
>JAIKZX010000191.1 GCA_024681935.1 Fretibacterium sp. | reverse complement strand
CTGCGGCCTGCCTTTCTTCTACCATATCAAACTTTATCCTCTCTGCCTTTGCCCGTGTTGAACGGGAAAGGGGATTTTTTCATGATCACCCCGGCGGAATTTCTTGAGTTCTGTGCCTCCCGGCCCTGGCCGGAGATACAGGCGGCACTGAAGAACGGAGCGGACCCCAACGCAGCCGGTCCGGACGGGGTGTCCGCCCTGATGCTGGCTGCGAACAACACCCCGGATGCGCTCAGAGTTCTGTTGGTGAATGGCGCAAACGTCAACGCACGGGACAAAAACGGGCGGACAGCCCTGATGTATGCCGTCTCCAACAAGGTAAACTCGGAGGCCGTCAATGTGCTGCTATTGAACGGCGCGGATGTCAACGCACAGGACAACAGCGGCAGCACGGCTCTTATCTACGCGGCCTCGGACCGGCCTCGCCTCAGAACGATGCGGGCGCTGCTCGAGGCGGGGGCTGACCCCAACGCCAGGAACGGAGACGGCCTGACGGCGCTGATGTTCGCGGCAGCCAGAACGGCGCGTCCCGACGTGATTCCCCTGCTGATCAATGTCGGGGCGAAGGTGGACGCGGCGCTGCCCAACGGCTGGACGGCGTTGATGTTCGCCGCGGCGGCGAACCCGAACCCGGAGGTGATCCGCGCGCTGTGCTGTGGCCATGCGCGGGTCAACTTAAGGACGGCGGACAGGACGACGGCACTGATGATTGCGGCGGAGCGCAATCCCAACGCCGGGGTCGTGAGGGAACTCATCAAGCAGGGAGCAGACGTCAACGCGAAAGACGCCAGCGGGCGGACAGCCTTAATCGGCGCGGCGCTGAGAAACTCCAACAGGGTGAGTGAACCGGCCCCAAACCCGGCAATGATCGACGCGCTGCTGGACGGCGGAGCAGACGCAAATGCCGTGTGGGATGGGGAACGGGCCGTTGACATCGTGTGGGACAGCCCCTGGCTGCGGGGCACGGAGACGTTAAAACGGCTGGAAGCCCTCAGCGCGAGGGGGGACCGGACGGCGCTGATTGAAAAATTTCTGGCCTCACTCGAAGTGAACCTCGACTCCGCCGCGATTTACAAAAAGAAGCTGAGGTACTTCTTTGCGTGGCTGGACGCGCGGGGAAGAGACTGGCCGGAGCAGGAGGACATCACAGCCTGGCGGGACGAACTGGTCTCCAGCCACAGAAAGCCTGTAACCGTCCTGAACTACCTCACCGTTGTGCGTAATTTCTTTCAATGGGCACACACAGAAGGTTTATGTGGGGATATTGTAAAAGGTATTGAGCCCCCCAAAGTTGAGCGTAGCTTCAAGGACGATACATTAACGCAGAGCCAGGTTCAGAGGATGCTTGACAGCATAGATCGCAACGATGCCGCAGGTATGCGAGATTATGCGCTCCTATCCCTGATCGTTTTCTGCGGACTGAGCTACAGCGAGGTGTCGAAGGCAAAAATTGAAGACATTGAGGCGACAGAGGAAGGCTATGTTTTGAAGATTGCCGCTGAGCACGTCAGGCTCCCTGACGAAGTGAAGACAGCACTCCGGAAGTACTGGGACACAAGAGGGGACATCAACCCTGAGTCACCCGTTTTTAACGGGGGACAGACACATAAACATCAGCCTATGTCCGTTCGAGCAATAGGGGCTGTCGTGAAGAAGATCGCACAGAAGGCCAAAGTGGATTCGGCAGCGTTCACGCCAAATTCCCTGAGGCACACGGCGGTGAAACTGGCACTGTGGAACGGCAAGCGCATTGAGGAAGTGAAAAAGTTTGCCCGCCATCGGTATATTGAGACGACCCGCCGCTATGGGGGCACACCGGTGCCCCGGCGCCAGACCTGCGGGAACACGGTAGCGTCAGCTATACTATGAGAGAAAAGGGCCTGAACACGGGGGTGGCGGCGTTTCACTTTGACCGGCGGACACTGGAGCAGTTTGCCGCATCCCTTGACCTGAGCCCTCGTTCCATCGTGTCGTATAAAAAATTTCTGGCATATTTCTTCAAGTATCTTTCCAAGAAGGAGATTGAGCGGCCGGAGAGAGAGCATATCGCTGCCTATCGTGAGGCGCTGGCTTTGTCGGGCAGGAAGGAGAGCACACTCTTCAGTTACCTCGCGGCAGTAAAAGCGTTTTTCCGATGGACGGAGGCGGAGGGACTGTACCCGGATATCACGAAGGGGATATCGCTGCCGCGATTTGAACGGACTCCCAGCCGAAAAGCCCTGACCGGGGCCCAGCTTAAGGAGATTCTGCTTGGCATCGACCGCGGAAGCGTGAGGGGGCTTCGGGATTATGCGATCTTTTTGTTGATGTTGACGGCGGGGCTCAGTGCCCTTGAGGTGTCCCTCGCCAACGTCGGGGACCTCCGCGAATCCCCGGAGGGAGCGCTTCTCTACGTTCGGGATGGGGAGGGGGACAGGCGAGAGCCCGTGAGGGTGCCTCCTCGCGTGATGGAGGCCCTGACGGCCTACCTAAAGATCCGGGACGATGGATACGGAGCGGAGTCGCCGCTTTTTATCGGCGTCAGCCCGCGCAACAAAGGGAAGAACGGGCACATGACGCCGGGGTCCGTCAGCCGGGTGGTGAAGGAGGCTCTAAGGAAGGCGGGGTTTGATGATGCCCTGTTGACCGCGCAGTCTCTGAAGGTCTCGGCAATGAAGCTGGCCCTGCAAGGTGGCGAACGCCTGGAGGATGTGCAGAAATTTGCCCGGCACAAACACATACGCACAACGTTCCTGTATGAATAAATAAAAAACGCCCTCACAAATCACACATTTGGAGGGCGCTTTTTTTAACGATGGGTGTTTTACCGCTTCCGTCTTAAGCGGAAGAATTTGTAAGTCATA
>JAIKZX010000158.1 GCA_024681935.1 Fretibacterium sp. | reverse complement strand
CCGGACTTTACGGCTGTACCGGTTGGGTCAGGAATGAATGGGACGGCTCCGTAACGATGGAGATACAGGGGACGGAAGAACAGATTGATAAGGTAATCTCGTATGTCGGGCGTGGAACATTTGTGAGGATTGAGGGCATGGACGTGCAAATCCTTCCGGTTAATGAATCCGAGCGGGGGTTCAGAACCGTTTATACTTCGGAGTGAGAGTTATGGGATATTGCAGCTGGGAGACAACGTCGGAGGCTAATATCCGATACCATGATACAGAATGGGGCATCCCGCTTCACGACGACCGGGGACAGTTCGAGTTCCTGATGATGGAGGTCATGCAGTGCGGCCTTAACTGGGATTTGATGATACGCAAGCGGGAAATATTCAGGGCCTGTTTTGATAATTTTGAGTATGACCGGATTGCCGGATACGGCGAGCGGGACATCGACAGAATCATGAACACGGAAGGCATGATCCGCTCTCGAAGGAAGATAGAAGCCGTTATCAATAATGCCCGCTGTTTCCAGAAGATACGCGCTGAGTTCGGCAGTTTCAGCGACTATCTTTGGGCTTACTCCGGCGGAAAGACCATTTTATACAACCAGCACGAACTTGGCTGGATCCCCGTCAGCAATGGCCTCTCGGATAAGATAAGCAGGGATTTGCGACGGCGCGGGTTCAGGTATCTGGGAACCGTCACGGTTTATTCTCATCTGCAGGCCTGTGGAATCATCAACGACCATGATAAGAACTGCAAACGCTACCGGGAGATTGTCTCGAAATACCCGACGGTGAGAAAACGCAGGTATCAGGAAAAGGGCACCCGGTACTTTGGCGATGAGCCTTCAGACAATGGTATATCCTGAGATACTGCAAGCGAAGTTTCTGGAACGCCCCAATCGCTTCATCGCCAGGGTGGACACCGGCGTGGGGATTGAAACTGTCCATGTGAAGAACACGGGACGGTGCAAAGAACTTCTGCTCCCTAATGTGCCGGTGATCCTTGCAAAATCCGGCAATCCTAACCGCAAGACGCAGTATGACCTCATTGCCGTGAAGAAGAAGGGCCTTGGCTGGGTCAATATCGACAGTCAGGCTCCCAACAAAGTGGCGCGTGAATGGCTGGATACCCGGCATTACGATAAAATCCAGGGCGAATATGTCTATGCCGATTCCCGAATAGACTTCTACATGGAGAAGGACGGGCAAAAACATCTGTTGGAGGTCAAGGGCTGTACGCTGGAAATGGATGGTATAGGCTATTTCCCGGACGCTCCTACGGAGCGGGGTGTGAAGCACCTCCATACGCTCATCAGGGCACGGAGCGAGGGCTATTGGTGCGGCGTGGCCTTCGTTATCCAGATGCTGAAGGTTACGGAAGTCCGGCCCAATATTGACACGCACCCGGAATTTGGAGAAGCCCTGGAAGAGGCAAAAGCCGCCGGAGTCCATGTGATTTTTCTTGGCTGTAATGTTCAGCCGGATTCCCTGACCGTCGATGAAGAGCGGGTGTTTATTCAATGAATTATGCCTGATGTACGCGCTGGATGACGGAGAGCCGCACTCCCAGAAGGAAATTTCCCGGCAGTGGCTGATCACCAGGCAGACGGTCAACACAATAACGAAGCGCTGGGAGAAGGAGGGGCTTCTGGTGCAGAAGCCAATCCCCGGCCGGCGCAGAGAAATGCAGATTCTGCTGACGAAGGCGGGCAGAAAATACGCTGAGGAGTTTTTGGCTTTTATTTATCAGGCGGAGGAAAAGGCGATTCAAAAAACCATTGAACGCTATTCAGGGGAGTTTATTGAAGCTATCGGGTATTTTGCTCAGGCGCTTAAAGAAGCGTTCTCGGAGGGGGATGAAATTTCCGCCGGGGAGTCAGAAATATAAGGAGCAGCTTATGAAGTCACGAATCCATTTGTCGGAGCATTTTACTTACGGCAAACTGATCTGTTTTACGCTGCCGACCATTGTGATGACCATTTTCACTTCGCTTTACAGCATTGCGGACGGCTGGCTTGTTGCAAATTTTGTGGGAAAGACGGAGTTTGCGGCCGTCAATCTGGTTATGCCCGTGCTGTATATACTCGGAACCTTCGGCTATATGTTTGGCGCGGGCGGCGGCGCTCTGATTGCCAGGACGCTGGGGGAAGGGAATCCGGAAAGGGCAAACCGGCTGTTTTCCCTGTTTGTGCTGATGTCCTCTGTTCTGAGCCTCCTGATGACGGTGCTGGGTTTTGTCTTCATGCGTTCTGCCCTGGCAATGCTGGGAGCGGAAGGAGAACTCCTTGAAAACAGCGTGCTGTACGGCCGGATCTTCATTCTGGCCCTGCCGGCCTGGATATGGCTCTATGAGTTCCAGCTTTTCTTTATCGTGGCGGAAAAACCGGGGCTGGGCCTGGCTGTGACCGTATGCGCCGGACTTGGCAACGTCGCGCTGGACGCGCTGTTTATCATCGGTTTCCGCTGGGGCCTTGCGGGGGCGGCGGCGGCCTCAGCCCTGAGCCAGGCCGCGGGGGGCGTGTTTCCGCTCCTCTATTTTGGGCGCAGAAACAACAGTCTCCTGAAGCTGGTGAAGCCCCTCTGGGATGGCAGGGCGCTCGTTCGGTGCTGCGCCAACGGGTCCTCGGAATTCATGGCGGGGATAACCATGTCCTTTGTGGGGATTATCTGCAATGTGCAGCTTTTGAAATACGCGGGGGAAGACGGCGTTGCCATTTATGGCGTGCTGATGTATATCAGCATGATCTTTTCCGCCCTGTTCACAGGCTATTCGGACGGGGTGGGGCCGGTATTCAGTTATCATTACGGCGCGCGAAATCACGGGGAGCTCAAAAATCTGCGCCACAGAAGCCTGAGAATCATCCTGATTATGTCTTTGGCAATGTTTCTGCTTCCTGAGGCGCTTGCCCGCCCCATTTCCTCTCTGTTTCTGCGCGGAACCCCTCTGCTGATTCCGGATACCGTGCGCGCGCTTCGGATTTTTTCCATCGCGTTTCTGTTCATGGGCACGGCAATTTTCAGCTCCGCCCTGTTCACCGCGCTGAACAACGGGCTGGTGTCAGCTCTGATTTCCTTTTTGCGGACGCTGGTGTTCGAGCTTGGAGCCGTGCTCCTGCTGCCAGTGTTGTTTGGCGTGGACGGGATATGGGGCTCCGCCGTCTTTGCGGAGATGATGGCGGCGCTTGTCGGCAGCGCGTTTTTGCTGGCGCTGCGCGGGAAATATCATTATTGATGAAATCCTCCGGCCCCGCGAAACGCTGAATCCGGGCACAGGGAATACCCGTTCTAATGACGGTCATGCCTCTTGTCCCCGTTCCATGACCTTCCATCCGTTTTCGTACCTGACGCGTCCCGGCCGGAGGAAGTGCCGGGCCCGTAAAATTCAGCATCGGCCCTCGTTGTTGAAAAAAAAGAGGGAGACTGTGTTTCAGACAGTCTCCCTGATTTTCCCGCAA
>JAIKZX010000151.1 GCA_024681935.1 Fretibacterium sp. | reverse complement strand
GCTGCAACGCGCTCTTCAAGGAAGTGGGCGACCTGGGAGCGCTGAAACTTTAGGCAAGGCAAAACAAGGAATAACACAAAGCCGGCCTTAAGGCCGACTTTCTTTTTTTGGGGGGCAGGCGTCTCTTTCCCAGAATAACGTCACCGTTCTTTGCTCCTGATCAACAACGCTTAACTGAAAGGTGAGCCGGGCATCTTTTTCATGCTTCCCCAGCATGGTCCGGGCGATATCCCCTGGGGAGCAGCGGGCCTTCAGGGGTGAACAGGCCAGGACGTTCAGTCCCTGTTTAACGCAGACCTTGACGAAATAACTGCCTTGCGGTGCGGGAATACCGGCATTGCTTCCGACGGGCGCGGCGGAGGTGCTTGTATGCGGCGTTGCTCCCATGATGGTGTCTTTATACCCCTGCGGCATGCGAATTTCCCCCAGGCTTTCCGGCGCAATCCAATGCAGGGTCCCTCCATCCATGTCGAACAGGTGTTCCGGAATCTTCACCGCGCGGCACAGGAATGGGAGGATAAGAACGTTCCTTGTCCCGATTTCGTAGAGCCAGGGTTCCCTTGCTTTCCCCACCTCCACCGAAATGCCGGATTCTTCCAGAAATTCGGTGATGAGGCGCTGCTCCGGGGAGATGTCGTCCTTTTCCAAATGACCGCCTAACAGCTCAAATTCCTGCCGCTCATTTTTTCGCAGCAGCAGTTTCCCGTCAGATTGTAAAACGCCCTTGATAGAGACTCTGAAGGTGTCCATGTTAGCTTGTCCCCCTCGATGTCATGCGGCCTGTTGACATATAAATAAAGTTTAAGGTACTTTAATCGAAATGACAATTATCAGCAGGTCACAGGCTGAAAGGACGGGGACCATGACAAACAGTGAGAGGCGGGACAAAGGGCTGCTGTACATCAGCGATGAGGCCGTGATGCAGGAACAGGCCGCGGCGAGACGGCTGACGCAGAAGCTCAACACGATGGACAGGGCGGACTTCGAGGGATTGAGGGCCGTTGTCAAACAGCTCCTTGGCAGGTCGGAGGGCGCGACGATCAACCCGCCGTTCTACTGCGACTACGGAAAGCACATCGAGGTGGGCAAAAACTTCTTCGCGAACTACAACTGCACTATCCTCGACGTGGGGAAGGTCATCATCGGTGACAACTGCCAGCTGGCCCCCAACGTGTCAATCTACACCGCGGGCCACCCGATTCATCCCGCCAGCCGGAACACCCTGTTCGAGTACGGCGCTGAGGTCATCATCGGCAACAACGTCTGGATTGGCGGAAACACCGTCGTCTGCCCTGGAGTGCGTATTGGTGACAATGTGGTGATTGGGGCGGGCAGTGTCGTCACCCATGATATTCCCGACTGGACCGTTGCCGCCGGAAACCCCTGCAGGGTTATCCGCGAAATTACGGAAGAGGACCGGTGGGTTTATTTCAGGGGACAGGGTATCGACGAAGAGGCCATGCGGGAAATGCAGCTCATTTGGCGTGTGGCCTCCGACGGGGTGAGATTTCCTGAGAGTTCGGGGCATAAAGAGGTATAATAAAAGGTATATTTTTTACGCGTTCGGCGCGCAGGAGGTGAGGGCAATGAGGATTGGCAGCGAAGGCGGGGCCGGTTCGCTTTTCGACCTGATGAGTTCCCACACGAACAGCGAAGCGGCCAGGACTGAGACCACACTGGGGCGAGGAAAAGTTCCCACCACGGTCGAGGAGGGCCTGGAGCGTGTGGAGGAGGCGAAGGAGAACGCCTATAACTCCACGATGCGCACATGGGACAAGCACACCGACATGGTGGAGAAGTCCCAGAAACTTCGCCAGATTCGCGACCGCAAGGAGGCCATTGAGCGTCAGAACCAGGAGCGTCGTGAACAACAGACGGATCTCATGGCGAAGGTAGCCATTGAGAACGCCAACCGCTCCAAAATCATCGAAGCTGATGCCATGAAGCGCCAGGCAAAGACCCGTGGCCTTGCAGCATAGGCACGTTGGGGCTGAGGTTTGACTGAATTGTCGTTTGACTCAGGCACGCGCCGTGAGCGATTAAAATCGAGAGGAGTATGAACCGCCATGAAGGATTTTTTTGAGCTCCCTGTACCGAGCTACACTTTTGAGATATTTCCACCCAAGGGGGCTAAGAGCCTGGACGGGACCTACGCCACCATCGATAACCTGGCCAGCCTCAGTCCCGACCTTATCAGCGTCACCTACGGCGCGGGGGGCAGCAGCCGTGACAACACAGTTGAGATTGCCTCGGGCATCCAGAACAAGTACGGCATCTGCGGTGTTGCCCACCTGACCTGCGTGGGCAGCACGCGTGAGAACATTTGGGCTATCTTGAGACTGCTCAAGTCCAACGGCGTCAGCAACATACTGGCCCTGCGCGGCGACCTGCCGGAGGGGGAGGCCAGCCTGGGCGATTTTCATCACGCCTCGGAGCTGATCTCTTTCATTAAAAAAGAGGAAGGGGACACCTTCAACCTCTTCGCCGCCTGCTACCCGGAGAAGCACCTGGAGGCCTCCAGCTTAGAGGAAGACCTGCGGTACCTCAAGGAGAAGTGTGATCTTGGGGTGAAGGGCCTCATTACCCAGCTATTCTATGACAACGACATCTTCTGCCGCTGGCGGGACCAGGCGCGCGCTGCGGGCATCAAACAGCCCATCATTGCCGGCATCATGCCCATCACGTCCGCCAATCAGATCGACAAGATCGTCACACTCTGCGGGGCCTCTGTGCCCGCACGTGTCCAGCGCTTTGTGGACGCTTACCGGCACAACTCCGGCGCTGTCCGGGAGGCCGGCATCGCCTACGCCACGGAGCAGATCATTGATCTTCTGGCCCGCGGTGTGGACGGCATCCACCTTTACACCATGAACCAGCCGGATGTCGTCCGTCGCATTGACGAGGGCATCCGCTCCATCCTCTACTCCGTGAGGGTCAAGAGGGCCTGAGCGTGACCCCATCTCCTCAAATGGTGGGCGACGCGCTGCGCTTCATGAGGGTCCCCCCTGAGGGGCGGACCCCGGAGCTGACCGCCGCCGTCCAGACTGCGTTTGAGGAACTGGAGGGGCATATCCGTCCCCGGTGGACGTGGGGCCGCTTTCCCGTTTCCTCTGCCGGGGAAAAACTTTACATTGCCGGGGCGGAGTTCCGAAGTGCGGACCTGGCAAAACTTATGACCCGTTCAAGAGACTGTTATCTCATGGCTGTCACGTTGGGGCCGGAGGCGGACCGTCAGATTCTCCTGGCGCAAAAGCGCGGCATGATGGA
>JAIKZX010000149.1 GCA_024681935.1 Fretibacterium sp. | reverse complement strand
CCCTTCTCATCCTGACTCCACCATCGGGCGGCGGTACCTCTGCGAACACCGCTCATTTTTTCTTTGTCTGCTCCTTCGGCTTTTTGCGGAACTGCGCCACGCGGTCCACCTTTTCCTTCTTTTTCTTTGGAGCATCCTTCACAGCCGTCTTGCCCTGAGCCTTCTCAAGGGATTTCGCCCTGTCCGCGAGGTGCTGAAGGCGCCGCTCTGTGGGCGGATGGGAGTTGAAGCCGTTGGGCTGCGTAACGAGGTTGTTGTCCTTGAAGCGCTTCATGGCGTTGTAAAGCCCCCAGGGGTTGTAACCCGCCTTGGCGAGGAGGTCCGTGCCGTAGTCGTCGGCCTCGACCTCCTGCCCGCGGCTGAAGCCGCTCTCGGCCAGATTCATGCCGATGGCTCCGGCAGCCCTGGCCAGTTCGCCCTGACGGTTCAGGATTGCTCCGAGAATGGTCCAGCCGACGTTGCGCTGCACGCCCTCGTTGTAGTGCCCGCAGCGGACATGGCCAATCTCATGCCCCAGCACTCCGGCAATCTCTTCCTCGCGATTGAGGATCTTCATCAGACCCTGCGTGACGTGGACACTGAAGTTGTCCTGAGACTTGAACTTCACCCAGGCGTTGGGGGCTGAGTCCCCTTCGTAGTTGATGGGGACCACCTTGAACCCGTCTGTTTTTGCGATGCGCGTCCACGCTCTCTCCACGACCTCAGTGCTGATCTCCCCCCAGGCGTTCCCCAGACTGGACAGCAAAAGCGTAAAAACTATCATGGTCATGACCCACAGCTTTTTTGCTCTCATTTCAAGACCTCCTTTGTGGCTGAGTTTTGTGTTCAGTTTAAAGCAAAGAGCGGAAGGAGACCTCCCGCTCTTTGCATATTCTTTAACCCCGAATTATAACTAGAACAGAGGAGCCAGAACCAGCGCCACGACCGTCATCAGTTTGATGAGGATGTTCAGGCTGGGGCCTGCGGTGTCCTTGAAGGGATCGCCCACCGTGTCGCCCACAACAGCCGCAGCATGGTTTTCAGAGCCCTTGCCGCCGAAGTTGCCCTCCTCGATGTACTTCTTGGCGTTGTCCCACGCGCCGCCGGAGTTGGACATGAAAATCGCCATCATGACGCCCGTGACGATGGAGCCGCCCAGCAGGCCGCCAAGGGCCTCCTTGCCAAGGACGAAGCCCACCAGGACAGGCACTACGATAGCCAGCACGCCGGGGGCGATCATCTGGGTGAGAGCGGAGTGAGTGGAGATGGCGATGCACTTGTCGTACTCCGGCTTGCCCGTACCCTCCATGATGCCCACAATCTCGTGGAACTGACGGCGGACCTCCTCAACCATAGCCTGCGCGGCCTTGCGCACCGCGTCGATGGACAGGGCGCAGAAGATGAAGGGCAGCATTCCGCCGATGAGGAGACCGACGATGACGTTGGGATTCATGATGTCGATCTTCTCGATATGCGCGGCCTGGGAGTAGGCAACGAACAGCGCAAGCGCGGTAAGCGCCGCGGAGCCGATAGCAAGCCCCTTGCCCATGGCGGCGGTGGTGTTGCCGATGGCGTCCAGGTGGTCGGTGACCTTGCGCACTTCCTCAGGCAGCTCGCTCATCTCAGCGATGCCGCCGGCGTTGTCCGCGATGGGTCCGTAGGCGTCAACGCTGAGGGAGATGCCCGTGATGGAAAGCATGCCCACGGCGGCCACGGCCACGCCAAACATACCGGCCAGATAGTAGCTGATGAGGGTGGAGAGGCAGATCAGAAGGACGGGGATGCCGGTGGACTGCATGCCCAGCGAGAGGCCGGACAGAATCACCAGCGCCGCGCCGCCCTTCTGAGAGGACTCGGCCACATTCCTGACGAATTTGTAATCACCGGAGGTATAGACCTCAGTGACGTAGCCAATCAGAATGCCGGCCAGGACTCCCGAGGTGACGGAGAGGAACACGTTGAAGCAGTTGGAGAAGAAGAAGAGGATGCTCAGGATCAGCGTCCCAAAAATCATCAGGCCGCCGGCCACGAAGGTGCCGACCCGCAGCGCGAAAGCGGCGTCGCCCTCATCGATGCGGTCGATGACCTTGCCCATGCCGGGAATCAGGCGGAACACGTTCACAATCTGCTTTGCGAAAAGGGCCTTGCGGGAAATCATCATGCAGCCGATGATGGAGGCCACGATGCCCCACGCGGCAAGGAAGAGCGGATAGCCAATGCCCCACAGGCCCAGGTTGCTGTCCGCCACGCCGGGGGTGAAGGTGTAGGCCGCACCGATGGCCATAGCGGCGAGAATCGAATTCACATAGGACTCAAACAGGTCCGCCCCCATGCCGGCGATGTCGCCCACGTTGTCGCCCACGTTGTCTGCGATGACGGCGGGGTTGCGGGGATCGTCCTCCGGGATGCCGGCCTCGACCTTGCCGACAAGGTCCGCCCCCACATCCGCAGCCTTGGTGTAGATGCCGCCGCCCACACGGGCGAAGAGGGCGATGCTGCTGGCGCCCATGCCAAAGGCCGTAAGTGTGTTCACATCATTGAGGAAGAGGTACGCGACGGCCAGGCCCAGAAGCCCCAGCCCCACGACGACCATGCCGACGATGCTGCCGCCGGAGAAGGCTGACTCAAGGGCGTTGCCGGCCGTATTGCCGCCCTTGGAGTCATAAGCGGCGAAGGTGGTGCGGCCGTTGGCCTGAGTGGCCACGTGCATGCCGATGTAACCGGCCGTGCCGCTGCACAGGGCACCAAGAATGAAGGCAAAAGCGGCCCCGACCCCAAGGCTGGCCACCAGCACAAGGGCGACCACCGCCACAAACGGGGCAAGCCACGTGTACTCCTTCTTCAAAAAGGCCATGGCCCCGCCATGGATGATGTTTGAAAGCTCTTTAACCTTTGGATGACCAATCTGGTTCTCCAGAAGTTTCTGAAAGACCGTCCAGGCATAAAAGCCCGCCAGGGCACCTGCGGCCCCGGTCACAATAACAAGAAAAATCCACACAGCAAAAAACCTCCTATAATAATCTCCGATAGACTCTCCCCCCTGCGGTCCTGCCCGGGAGGAGAGTCCCTCCCCAAGATTATAGCCTATCCGCGCCGGGGGGCCAAGGTTGGCGCAAAAAGCGCAAGGCAAACAGTTTATGCTGAATAGGCTCCTGAATCTGGCGTTGTTTTTCCGGAAGTTCATCGGGGGGAGGAAAACAGACATTCCGTCAGACAGGCCTGCGCTCCCCCATGATATAATGGCGCCAGGGAGGGAACAGAATGAAAATGCGTAACGGGCTTAAGGATGTCGCGATGTTTGGCCGGGTACTCTCCGTCGGGCTGGTGGTGGCGGGTTACGCGTTCCTTGGTGCCTGGCTGTCCGGCTGGCTTGAGGCCAACGAATATCCCTCCTGGCTGTCCTTCGCCGCCCTTCCTCTGGCGGCCGTCTTTGGACTCTGGCAGGGCTGGCTTTTTCTCACGCGCCCCACAAAACGGGAACAGGAGGAAAAACAGAGCGATTAGAGCGGGCTGCGCCGGATTTTGACCCCGGCTCTTGTCCCCGGCGCGAAATTATGCTATATTTCTTTTCGCCCTGCTCGCGGTAAAAGCTGGAGGCAGGGTTATACAAAGCAGAGGTCCTCTCGCCTGAGCGGCGTCCCCAAAAGGGATTGCTGCCAGGCCGCAAAGCAGACGGTTCTCTCCGCAGATAAGGGTGCGGAGCATAGAATACGAAATTTGTGCGGGGACAAGGGGAGCTTGTCCCCTTTTTTTAATAATTCGGAGGTGAGGCTTATATTGCCCAGGAATGAGGAGGGCGCGCCGCGGGTCAACGAGGAAATCACCGTGCCGCAGGTGCTGTTGGTTGACGAGAACGGGGTGAAGGTGGGCCAGACGGATACCGTGGAAGCCATTCGTATGGCCGAGGAGAGGATGTTGGACCTCGTGGAGGTTGCCCCTCTGGCAAATCCGCCCGTGTGCCGTATTATGGACTATGGCAAGTATCGTTACCAGCTCCAGAAAAAGGAGAAGGACGCCCGCAAGAAACAAAAGGTTCAGGCATTAAAGGAAATCAAGATGCGCCCGAAGATCGACGAACACGATTTCGACTTCAAGATAAAGGCCATCCGGAATTTCCTCGACGGGGGGCACCGGGTGAAGGTATCGGTGTTCTTCCGCGGCCGGGAGATGGCGTTTCTGAACCGCGGTGAGGAAGTGCTGAACCGCGTCATCGCGGAGTGCAGCGACGCGGGCAAGTGCGAAGGGACCCCGCAGATGGAGGGCCGCTATATGCGGATCCTCGTGACGCCCCAGTCCCAGTCAAAGCCCAAAACAGCGTCCGAATCCGCTCCAGCTCCGCATCGTGAGCGGCCGGAAGACAAGAAGGACGCCGCTGCTCCGGAGGCTGATGTTTAAGGCGGGGAATCACCCGCCATAAACGATAAATATAAAATTAGTACAGTGAGGAGAAATGTCTTATGCCCAAGATGAAACTGAAGTCGCACTCCGGTGCAAAGAAGCGCTTTTTCCGCACGGCGACTGGCAAGCTGGCCTACCGTAAATGCGGCCGCTCCCACATTATGGTCCACAAGGGCGCCAAGCGCCTGCGCTCCCTGCGCAAGACGGGATATGTCACGGACACGCTCATGGAGCAGATGAACCATCTGCTTCCCTACGGCAAGTAAGGCCGACGGGGAAATTTTAGAAAGTTAAGAACGAAACTTCAGGAGGGATGATGACAAATGCGCGTCAAGGGTGCATCCGTCAGCAATAAAAAGAGGAAAAAGCTGTTTACCATCACAAAAGGCTACTGGGGCCAGCACAAGAACGCCTACCGCCGCGCGCGTGAGGCGTATCTGGCGGCTCTGTCCCGTGCCTACAACGACCGCAAGCGCAAGAAGCGTGACTTCCGCCGCCTGTGGATTACCCGTATCAGCGCCGCGGTCCGCTCCGAGGGTATGAGCTACAGCGCCTTCATGAACGGGCTGAAGAAGGCCGGGATTACGATGAACCGCAAGATGCTCTCCGAGCTCGCTATCCACGATATGCAGGCTTTCTGCAGTCTGATGGAGCAGGCGAAGTCTGCAGCGAAGTAGAAGGACAAGACGCCAGGGGACAACCCCGGGGCGGGGCGCACGCCTGTACCCGAATAGGGGTGGCAGGACCGGCGCCCCTGTTTTTTAAGGAGGCAGGATAATTTGAACCCTGTGATTGCGGATATAAAGGAACAGATAAAGGGGGTGCGGACGGCCTTTGAGGAGGCACTGGCCAAGGCTTCCCTGACGGAGGCGCTGGAGGAAGCCCGCGTCCGTTTCATGGGAAAGAAGGGCGAGCTGACATCTTTACTGAGATCTCTGGGTAAGCTCTCCTCTGAGGAAAGACCCGCTGTGGGGCAGGAGCTGAACGCTCTGCGCGACGAGATGGAACAAAAACTCGAGGCCCGCAGGGGCGAACTCCGGGACGCGGAGAACGAGCGCCGCGAGAAAGAGGAGAGGATTGACGTCACCCTTCCCCTGCGCGGCCGGCCGGCCGGGGCCTTCCACCCCGTGTTCCAGACGCTGCACGAGTTGGTGAACATCATGCAGGGTTTAGGCTACTCCGTGGCGCTGGGGCCGGAGAAGGAGGAGGAACACTACAACTTCGACTGCCTGAACATGCCCTCATGGCATCCCGCCCGCGATATGCAGGACACGTTCTACTTCCCCGGCGAGGGCCAGGGCGGCCGTTCCCTGCTGCGGACGCATACGTCGCCCGTACAGGTACGCTCCATGCTGAAATACGGTGCGCCGCTGCGCATCGTTTGCCCTGGAAAGACCTACCGCCGCGACAACGACCCGACGCACTCTCCCATGTTCCACCAGATGGAGGGCCTGATGGTCGACAAGGACGTTTCCTTCTCCGTTCTCAAGGGTACCATCAGTGAGATGACGAGCGCATTCTTTGGCCGGCCGCTGAAAAACCGATTCCGCGCCAGTTACTTCCCTTTCACGGAGCCCTCAATGGAGCTGGATATCGAGTGTGTGGAGTGCAGCGGGCGCAACCCCCACTGCCGCGTCTGCAAGGGCACGGGCTGGCTGGAAGTGGGCGGCATGGGCATGATACATCCGGCGGTCATCCGCGCCGGGGGCATTGACCCCAACGTGTATAACGGCTTTGCCTTCGGGTTCGGCCTGGACCGCATGGCGATGCTCAAGTACGGCATCAGCGACCTGCGCCTGTTCTTTGATGGAAACGTCTCTTATTTCTTATCAGGGAGGGATGCGTAAATGTTCGTATCCTGGGAACTGCTGAAGGATTTTATCGAGCTGGACATCTCGCCTGAGGAGGCCGCGGAGCGACTGACGCTCTCCGGCACGGAGGTGGAATCCATGACGCGCCCGGAGGGGAAACTGAAGGGCGTTGTTGTGGCAAGGATTGAGACGCTGGAAAAACACCCATCGGACGGACATCTCCTTGTGGCGCATCTGGACTCCGGAGGCAGTCATCCCCACATTTGCGTCACCAGCGCCCAAAATGTGAAAGAGGGCGACCTGGTGTTCTACGCGGGGCCGGGGTCCATACTGCCGGACGGAACAGAACTGGGGACCCGGAACTTCTCCGGGGTCACGAGCGCTGGAATGATGCTCTCCGCGGCAGAGCTGGGCCTGCCGGACGTGGATTCGCCCGACGGCCTTCTCGTTCTTCCGTCTGACGCGCCTGTCGGCGCGGAGGCCTCCGCGCTCTATCACATCGGAGACACAATCCTGGACGTCTCCATCACGCCCAACCGCGGCGACCTGCTGAGCGTGCTGGGCATAGCCCGTGAGCTCAAGGGGCTTTTCCCCAACTCTACGCTCACCATGCCCTACTGGCTGCGGCCCCTTGAGCAGGAGAGGGACTGGGCAGAGAAATTCGGAACCATCTCTCTGCCGGATAAGGGCTGTCTGTGCTACCGCCTGGGGCTTGCCACGGGCGCGAAGATGGGGCCCTCGCCCCTCACGGCGCGTATTGACCTCTGCCATCTCGGCATGAGGCCTATCGTGAATGCTGTGGACGTGACCAACTACGTCATGCTGACTCTGGGCCAGCCCCTCCACGCCTTCGACCTGGGGACTCTGCCCGCCCGCGAGATCACGGTGCGTGCCGCGCATGAGGGCGAAGTCATGACGACGCTCGACGGCAAGGAACGCGCTCTGACGCCTCAGGACATGCTCATCACCAGCGGGGGCGAGGCCATCGCCCTGGCCGGCGTGATGGGCGGCCAGCAGACCGGCATCAACGACGACACCCATACGGTAGTGGTGGAAAGCGCCTGCTTCTCCCCTGTCCGCGTGGGACACACGTCGCGCCGTCTGGGCATCGGCTCCGAGGCGGCGTTCCGCTTTGCCCGCACGGTGGACCCGAACCTGAGCCGGACGGCCCTGTCGGCCTCCCTGACGCTCATGAGGGACTGGTGCGGCGCGGAGGTGGACTACCGCCCCATGGCCACGGAGAACGAGTACCCGGTCCCAAAGGACGTCACTCTGACGAAGAAGAAGCTCTCGACCTACCTCTCCTGGGGCAACATGGACGAGGCCACAAGGATCATCGAGGGTTTCGGCATCAAACACACCTTTGGCGGCGGGGACGAGCGCACCTTCCTGCCCCCCACATGGCGGCCGGATATCGCCATTGAGGAAGACCTCATTGAGGAGGTGGGGCGCTTCCGCGGTTACAACGATGCTCCCAGCCGTCTGCCGGGCGAGCCGGCCCACAGGGCGGACATCGGCGGGCCGACGCGCCTGGCCGCGTTCGTACGCCAGGCCCTGATTGCACGGGGCTATGTGGAGGTCATGACCTACAGTTTCCTCCCGGAGGACTTCCCCAGCCGGATTCGTTTACCCAGGGACGACCTGCGGGCGCACCCGCTGATGCTGGCCAACCCCATCAGCCGCGACCAGACCGCCATGCGGACGACACTTGTGCCGGGGCTCCTGATGAGTTTAAAGGCGACGCTGGCCTCCGGCTGGCGCGGTCCGGTGCGGGTATTCGAGCAGGGACGGGCCTTCCTGAGGGAGACGATGGATTCCTCCGCTCACGTTGAGATAGACAGGCTGGCGGGCCTGGCCTTCAACGGCTCTGACCCCCGCACGCCCTGGAAAGGTCAGGAGGAGGATTTCTACTCCGTCAAGGCGGACGTGACGGCTCTGATTGAGGAGCGGGGTTTCCGTCCGGTCTTCGTCCCGGGGTATGAGCCCTTTGCCCATGCGGGGCAGACGGCCGAGGTTCGCATCGCCGCTGACAGTGGCGAAAGCCGGAAAATCGGCTGGCTCGCAAGGCTAAAACCTGCCCTGGAGCAGGAGTTGGATGTGAGCAGTCCGGTCTGTCTGTTCGAGCTGGACCTTGCCCCACTGGAGGAAGCGAAACGCCCGAATCTGCATCCAGTGAGTTCCTTCCCCGCCTCGCTTCGGGATATCTCCCTGCTCGTCTCAAACGCCCAGGGACAGGACACCGTAGCCGCAGATATCGCGGCCGTTGTCCACGAGGCTGCTCAGGCCGTGGGCATAGGCAGGGATGGAGGAATACTGGAGTCGCTCCGTCTCTTTGACGTGTACGAGGGCAAGGGAATTCCGGAGGGCTTTCGCAGCATGGCCTATTCGCTCAGTTACCGCCTGCCGGACCGTACCCTCAAGGACGAGGAAGTTGAGGCTATCCATAGCCGCGTGAGGGAAAGCCTGTCACAGAAAGGCTACAACATACGTTGATGCCTTCGCCCCGCCGGAGTTTTTCCGACGGGGCCTATTTTGAGAATGTGAGGGATTTTTCATGGGAATGAAGAGCATCGAGGGACTTGTGGACAATCTTTCGGAGGCCGTCGAAACTCTGATACAGGAAAGAGATACCCTGAAGCAGGAAGTCGCACGCCTCAGCGCCTATGCCGCCGAGTGCGACAAGGAATGCGTGCGGATGAAGCAGGAAATGGACCAGCTTCTCGAGTCTGCCGCGGAGGAGAATCAGCGCATGGAACACGACGGGTCCGAGATTGAAGCGAAGCTGCAACACCTGAACGACCGTTTGATCGAACTCGTCGCTTCCTCCAACGAAGGGCTTCCGTCGGAACAAGGGTAAAGACAGTGGACAAGCTGAAAGATGTTTTTCTCTCCATTGGAAAGGGGAGCTACAGCATCAGGACACCTCTGAACGAAGAGGACATGGATCGTGTGAAAAGGCTGATTCACCAGGCGAGTCCGCACCCGGGGAATTGCGATCAGGTGCCGTTTCGCGGCATGGATCAGGAAATCCTTCTTGTGCTCACCTGTCTTCAGCTTGCTTACAAACTGGACTCCGTGACGGCAAAGCTGGAGGAATTGTCAAAACATCTGGGAATCGCACCGGAAGAATCGGAGGAACCTGAAGAACCTGAAAAACCCGAGGAATTTGCAGAGCCGAAAGAATCTGCAGAGCCGGAGGAACCCAAGGACACCTCAGGACCACAAACAGCCTCCATCACAGAAGAACAAGAAAAGTAAAAAGGGGATAGGGAAAACCTGGGCAGCGGCCTTGCCGCCGCTCAGGTCTCACTTTTCATCTTGCGCTTTAGAATGGAACGCGTCCCAAAGGGCACAAGGGAGCCTCTGGAACACTTTGGAGGAAGGGCGTGTCAATGCCGTCGGTGTAACCAAGCGCATCCGACAAAAGACGTGCATCATTTTTCCAGGCGCTTACGAACGACATCACACTACCCCCTTTTTGACAGGATACATTACCCTTAGGGGAGCTGTAAGCCCTCCTTCATCGGTAACATGGCTCAGTATTATATCTTGAAAAAAAAATTTGTCAACCCCTCATTAACTATCTGTGTCACTGTTCAGTGATAATGTCACCAGGTAAGTGTTCCGAGAAAATGTCACATCAAGGATAATAGGGAGTATGGAACAGGAGCGAGTGACATTGAGTTGGAAAGAGTTACATCGCGTGAAGGTAATGGAGAGGCTGTG
>JAIKZX010000051.1 GCA_024681935.1 Fretibacterium sp. | reverse complement strand
GCCCAGCTTGCGGCGGTCCATCGAGAGCACCATCGGGATATGAGCAAAGACCGGTCTCGGCCAACCCATGAGATCGATAATGGCTAACTGCCTCGCGGTGTTGGGGACGTGTTCGTCTCCCCGAATGACGTGGGTAATACCTATCAGGTAATCGTCCACAGCGGAGGCAAAAAGGTACGTCGGGCTTCCGTCACTCCGCTGCACAACAAAGTCCCCCATCGTCCCCGCGGGGAAAGTCTGGGGTCCGCGTACGGCATCGTCAAAAACAGCGGAGTAATCCTCCGGCAGAGCCAGACGCCAGCAGGGGCGTTCCCCCGCCTTCATGCGCTGCTGTGCCTCCTGAAAAGAAAGGGACCGGCAGCACCCGTCATAGCGCGGGGGTTCCCCATGGACCGTCTGTTCCTCCCTCAGGACAGCCAGTCGCTCCTCCGTACAAAAGCAGGGATAGACCAAACCCGCCTCCTGCAAACGGTTCATCCACTGCGCGTAAATCTCCTTCCGTTCGCTCTGACGGAAAAAAGTGTCTGAGGGAATGTCCGGCCCCGCATCCCATTTCAGGCCCAGCCAGTGCAGATCATCCAAAAGTTTCCCCTCATACTCGCGCCGGGAACGCTCCGCGTCCGTGTCGTCGATGCGAAGGAAGAACTGCCCCCCTGCCGAGCGGGCAAACAAATAATTGAAGAGCGCGGTCCGTGCCCCCCCGATATGCAACTCCCCTGTTGGAGAGGGAGCGAAGCGGGTGCAGATCATGATTTTTCCCTCTTATCGGGAGACCGGTACAGGGTTGCCGCGGCCCAGCAGGTCATGGCCCCTCCTCTGCCTTCGTCTCCCGTCCCTTCCGCGGACTTTGCCTTGAGGTTGACACAGTTTTGCCCGCCTGGGTCCAGAATGGCAGAGAGGCGTCTTTTCATCTCCGGCAGATAGGCATTCAGCCGGGGGACCTGGGCCTGAACCACGGCGTCCACCCAGGCGACGCACCAGCCCTCCCCACGGACCCTCCTCACAGCCTCCCCCAGAAGTTCCATACTGTCCGCTCCCCGGTACGCCGGGTCACTGGCCGGGAACAGGTTGCCAATGTCCGGCAGCCCGGCGGCCCCCAGGAGCGCATCGGCGATGGCATGGGCCAGGAGATCTGCGTCGGAGTGCCCCAGCAATCCCAAGGGAGAGTCCTCAATACGGACACCACCAAGAATCAGCGGCCGGTCCGGAACCAGCCGATGCACGTCATACCCCAGTCCCGTCCTCCGGGACACTTCATCCCTCTCGGACAATGCCCGCGCCATGCGCAGATCATCCGGCCAGGTCACTTTAAAGTTCAACCGCTCCCCCTCCACACATCGCAGTTCCAGCCCCGCGGCCAGCCAGGCCTCTGCCTCATCTTTGACAGCGCATCCACATTCCTTCAGGACCCTGATCAAAGTGGTCTTGTGAAACGATTGCGGTGTCTGGGTAATGAAAAGCCCCTCCCGGTCCACCGCGGAGACCCGCTCTCCCTCCACGCGCTTCAGTGCGTCGGCCACGGGGAGGACAGGGATGGCCCCCGCCGTCTCGGACGTGGCCTCCATGAGCCGCAACAGCAGAGCCTCCCCGGCAAAGGGGCGCGCCGCATCATGGACCATAACATAATCGAAGGACGAGGCAAGGAGCCCGTTAAGAACGGAGTCCGCCCTTAACGCTCCTCCCTCCGCAATACGAAGCGGAACAGGGGCAGATTCATTCCAGGGCTGAGTTTCTGCCTCTCCCCGCGGGAGAACCAGAACAACCTCTCCGATGCCCGAGTCGGCCAGAGACACAGCCCTCTCTGCGCTCCAGCGCCAGAGTGGCCAGCCATCCAGAGGGAGGAACTGTTTACGCTGCCCCCCCATACGGCTGCCGCTTCCTCCGGCGACGATGACGAAGGAAAATTTCTTCACAGCGTCTCTCCTTTTCCTAACTGGGCCGCCACGCGGGACTCCAGGGCCGTATGGAGCGTCATTCGATCGGCGAACTCAATGGAACCCCCCACCGGCAAGCCGAAGGCCAGGCGCGTGACCCTCAGGTCCTCCCGCAACCCCCGAGCCTCCTTCAGGGCCTCCAAAAGTGTGTAATAGGTCAGGTCCCCCTCCATCTTGGGGTTCGTGGCGATGATGACCTCCCGCGCGTTGAGTTCCCGGATGTGGGACAGAAGGAACTCCACGCTCTCCTCGCTCAGCTCCTCATCGTCGAAGGGGGAGACCCGCCCTCCCAGGACGTGATAAAGTCCGTTGTAAACACCTGCCTGCTCAAAGGAGACAAGATCCTCAATGTCCTCAACAATACAAAGCGTCCCCCGATCCCGCAGTGCGTCGCAGCAGATGGGGCAGGGATCCCCCACCGAGATGTTTCCGCACTCGCTGCACTTATGCAGGCCGTCCTTCAGCGAAGCGATACGGTCACCCAGCTCCCTCAGCTCTGTTGGATCCTTTTTTAAGAGGTAAAAGACCATCCTCCTCGCGCTCTTGCCTCCCACGCCGGGGAAGCGGGTGAAGGAGGAGATCAGATTCGTTATGGGGTCCAAGGCCGCCTACATCCCCAGCCCCATGGCCCCCAGAGCGCCGGTGATGCTGCCCATCCTCTCGCTCATCAGATCTTTACTCATCTTAAGCCCTTCGTTAACCGCCGCCGTGACGAGGTCCTCCAACATCTCCTTGTCCTCAGGCCTGATGACCTCTGGATCGATTTTAATCTCCACAAGATCCCCCTGTCCCGTGAAAACAGCCTTCACCATGCCGCCGCCCACACTGGCCTCTACGGTCTCCTCCGCCAGCTTCTCCTGTATCTGCATCATCTGGGACTGCATCTTCTGAGCCTGCTTCATTATGTTATTCAACTTCATTGAGATAACCTCCTGAGACAAACTGATGTATCAGATAAAGTATAACGTCTTTTCCATTTCTGTGCATAGGGGACAACCCTGTCTTATAATATAAGACATATTATGGGGAATGGAGAGGCAAATAGCATGCTGAAACTTTTAACCGGCGGGGACGTCATTTGGGAAGGAGATTTGAGAAAGGGGAACGCCCTGTTGTTCTCAGATAAAATTCTCGCCTGCCTGCCCAACGAGCGCACGGAGGGCATTGAGGCGGAGCGCATCGACGTGGCGGGACTGTGTGTCTCCCCCGGCTTTGTCAACGTCCACGTCCACGGGGCCATGGGGCATGACCTCATGGACGCAACCAACGAGGCCATTGACGGCCTGAGCCTTGCCATGGCCCAACAGGGCACGACGGCCTTTCTCCCCACCTCCATTACGGCATCCTGGAAGGACACGGAGGCGGCGGTCGAGGCCGTCCGGCGGGGCATGGCGCGCGTGTTGCCCGGCGCGGCCGTCCTGGGGATGCACCTGGAGGGCCCCTGGATTGACGTTGCCATGAAGGGCGCTCACCCGGAGGCGTTCATCGGCTCCCATCCTGACGCCGGGTGGGTGGCGGACAGGGCAGACGCCATCCGCACCGTGACCTTCTCCCCCACCCTCGACCCGGAACACCGTTTCCTCCGGCGGCTCCTTGAGCTGGGCATCGTCCCATCCCTGGGACACACCACCGCGGGCTTTGAGGAGGCGCGCTCTGCCATTGAGGCAGGAGCCAAATCTATCACTCATTTCTTCAATGCGCAGATGGGCCTCCATCACAGGGCTCCGGGAATGATTGGCGCAGCCGCTGTGACCAACGTGATGTGCGAGCTCATCGCCGACGGGCGGCATGTCCGCTCAGAGCTCTTCGCGCCGCTTTGCCGTTTGATCGGGACGGAGCGTTTGATCCTCATCACGGACTCCATGCGTGCGGCGGGCCTGCCGGACGGCGATTACGCCTTCGGCGGAGGGCAGGTCCTCGTCAGGGACGGTCTGCCTGTCCAGCCCGATGGAACTATCGCGGGCAGCTCGCTCAAGATGAACGAGGCCATCCGCAACTTCCATCACGCAACGGGGCTTCCGCTTCCCGAGGTGGTCGGTATGGCCACGCGCAACCCATCGCGTCTCCTGGGCCTGTCCCGTAAGGGAGAGCTTGCTGCCGGAATGGACGCAGACATCACATGTTTCGATGAAAACTTCAGTGTGTCGATGACCTTTGT
>JAIKZX010000121.1 GCA_024681935.1 Fretibacterium sp. | reverse complement strand
ACAGCCCTGGCTGGCTCTGATTGCCTCTTTCATCGGCGGCTCCAACGTGGAGGTCCATTCCCTCCAGGAATGGAATGCCGAGGGGGAACTCGTCTCCCCCACTGCTAAAGTGCTTCGCGCTCTTACAAAAGATGAGTATATCATTGCTTTAGACCCTGGAGACGCAGCAGATGCAGGCCTTAAGAAGGAAGTTTTTTCCAACCTTCGCTGCCTGTACGCCCCCTTCCCCCTAGCTGCCTCCGCCGTGGACGCTTCCCTGTCAGACCCCTCCGTGCTGCCTTTTGTTGCCCAGAGGCTTCTGACGGTCCTTTCCGCTTGGGATTCCTCAAACTACCCCTATTATCAACGACGGCTGGCGGAGTTCCAGGCGCGGCTTTCCAGTTCCGTCCTTGCCGGGCAACAGGTGCTGCGGGGAATGGCTGTCTGCGATCTCACCGGGGCCAGCGGGGCGCTGCTTCAGGCAGCCTGCTGCAAGATCGAGCGCCCGGGGCCGGAGCGGCTGGGGGAGTGGTCAAAGAACACCGCCGCCCTTCGGGATTTCCTCAACCGAAAAAGGGAGGAAGGGATGATAATCGTAGCGGACGGAGGAACGCCGCGTCCCATCCGGCGCGCTCTGGCGGGACAGGCCGGGGTATTATTCCTCCAGCGTCCTCCCCTGACACAGGATTATCCCGCCTTCCTGCACGAGCAGTATATCTCGCTGTGGCAGACGCTGACAGCGAAAAAGCCCGTTCCCGGAGGGAAAAAGCGCCGGTAAGACGAACATCATTACATCGAACTTTAATGTAGCTATTGACATTACATAACGACCATGATAGAATGGCTTTATTGTAACAATAAAACCTACAGAAAGGTCGGCTAAGATGAAAATTGCGGTTGTGTGCGCCAATGGAAAAGCGGGGAAACTGATTGTCGATGAGGCCTTGAAGAGAGGTATGGACGTTACGGCTGTCGTCCGGGGCGAGAACAGAAGCGCCGCGAAGAAGGTCATCCAGAAGGATATCCTTGACCTTAAAGCGGAAGATCTGAAGGGTTTTGACGTTGTGGTGGATGCCTTCGGAGCCTGGACACCGGATACACTGCCCATGCACAGCACCTCACTGAAAGCTCTCTGCGATGCGCTGAGTGGGACGGAGACGCGGCTGCTGGTCGTAGGTGGAGCGGGGAGCCTTTTCACGAACCCGGAGCATACGGCCACTGTATCCGAGGCCCCAAATTTCCCCGACGCTTTCAAGCCTCTGGCCTCGGCAATGGCAAAGGCACTGGGCGAGCTTCGCCAGAGGACCGATGTTAAATGGACGTACATCAGCCCTGCGGGGGACTTCCAGGCTGAGGGGGTAAGGATGGGGAAGTACATTCTTGCCGGAGAGGAGCTTAAGCTCAATTCTAAGGGAGAGAGCGTCATCAGCTATGCGGACTACGCCATCGCCATGATTGACGAGGCAGAAAAGGGTAATCACATCCGGCAGAGGATCAGTGTCGTCGCGGAATAGCACGCTGTATAATTCTCAGAGGGATTGTCGAGGCTGCCGGCTCATTCCCGGCGGCCCTTTTGTTATAAGGGAGATGGAGAGGTGCAGATTTCCAGCCGGTTCACGATAGCGGTACATATCTTCGCCTGCATTGATTACTTTCAGGGGGAGTATGCCATCACGAGCGAGTTTTTAGCGGGAAGCATCAACGTCAACGCCGTCACTGTGCGCCGGATCCTGCTTCAGCTCAAGGCGGCGGGGCTGATAAAAATCTCGCGGGGCCGGGGAAGCATGTCCGCCGCGCGGCCGCTGGAGGGAATCACTTTCTTCGATATCTACAAGGCCGTGGAGTGCGTCGAGGATGGGGAGCTGTTTCATTTCCATGATGGGCCGAACCCTCAATGCCCCGTGGGGCGCAACATCCACAAGGCACTGGACGCAAGGCTGGAACAGGTGCAGCGGGCCATGGAGGATGAGCTGAGGAAAATCACCGTGGCGGATGTCGCGCGCGACACACGAAAAGCCATCGAGAACGAGGAGACGGGACAATGACACGCGATGAACAGATACGTCATCTCATCGACGCGCTTTTGAATGAAATGCCGGAGTATAAATCCCAGGCTGCCGAAGTGCCGCCCGACGAACGGCGGCGGCTTCTCAGGGCGTTGATGAACGTCCGCCCGCCCCGTCCGCTCTCTCCTGAATTTCTGGAGGTTCAGGACTCGCTTCTTTCGGAAGAACGGGAGGCCAGGGGCGTTGTTGATGTCATGTCCTTGCCCCATGTGCCTTCCGACACGCGCCTGTACGTATGGCAGGGGGACATCACGCGGCTCAACGCGGACGCCATTGTCAACGCGGCAAACAGCGCCCTGCTGGGTTGTTTCGTCCCCTGTCATGGCTGCATCGACAACGCCATTCACTCCGCGGCGGGGCTGCAACTCCGCGACGAGTGCCATAAGCTCATGGCGGAACAGGGATATGAAGAGCCCACAGGCCGGGCAAAAATAACGGAGGCTTACAATCTTCCCTGCCGTTATGTCCTCCACACCGTTGGCCCCATCGTAAGCGGAGCACTGCAACAACATCACTGTGAGGAGCTGGAGTCGTGTTACCGTTCCTGCCTTGCGATAGCCGCGGAGAAGGGATTGAGGAGCATGGCGTTCTGCTGCATTTCGACGGGAGAGTTCCATTTTCCCAATAAAAAGGCCGCGGAGATTGCCGTGAACGCAGTCAGGGATTTCCTGAAGAGCCCCTCCTCGATTGAGCGGGTCATATTCAACGTGTTCAAGGATATTGATCTTGAGATTTACAGCCAATTACTGGGGATGAACGAATGAGCTTCATGCGGGGGACGCCTCACGACACGCCGGACGGGATAGATCGCCTGAGGGACGCGCTGGACAGGGCCGAGGCCATTGTGATTGGCGCGGGGGCAGGGTTGTCTTCGTCCGCGGGGTTCACTTATTCGGGAGAACGGTTCGAGCGGCACTTCCACGACTTCAGGGAAAAATACGGGTTCCGAGATATGTACAGCGGGGGCTTCCACCCTTTCCCCACTCCTGAGGAGAATTGGGCCTATTGGAGCCGCTACATCCTCATCAACCGCTACGAGGACGCGCCGCTTCCAGTTTATGATAATCTTTTGCGAGTGGTGAAGGATAAAGATTATTTTGTCCTTACGACGAACGTGGATCATTGTTTCCAGAAAGCGGGTTTCGACAAGACGCGGCTGTTCTACACTCAAGGTGATTTCGGCCTGTGGCAGTGCAGCGTTCCCTGCCATCAGAAAACCTACGACAACGAGGCGGTTGTGCGGCGCATGGTTGATGAGCAGAAGGATATGCGCGTCCCCTCTGGGCTTATCCCCCACTGCCCGGTCTGCGGGGAGCCCATGACCATGAACCTTCGCGCGGACGATACGTTTGTGGAGGACGAGGGCTGGCACGCCGCAGCGAAACGCTACTCAGACTTTCTTAACACCCGCCGGGAGTGCCGGACGCTTTTCCTGGAGCTGGGCACGGGGATGAACACGCCCTCCATCATCAAGTTCCCCTTCTGGCGGATGACGCGGGAGTGGCCCAACGCGATCTACGCCTGCGTCAACCTTGGTGAGGCGTTTGCTCCTGCGGAACTTGGGGAGCGTTCCCTTTGTATCAACGGGGACATCGGCGATACGCTTAAAAAACTGGCGGCTTTGTTGAAACGCGCAACCCCCGTTGACACCTAATGAAGAACAGGACGTTGATAAAAATTCCAAACACCGTCGCAGCAGGAGCAGCCAGCCCAATCATCGTCAGGGACGCGTTGGGCTGAATGCTCATGTACCAGGACACAGGGAGGCGGACAAGGAAGGTCTGCGCTAAGCCCTGCGCCATTACAAATGCCGTTCGGGCATGTCCGTTAAAGTAACCC
>JAIKZX010000115.1 GCA_024681935.1 Fretibacterium sp. | reverse complement strand
TGAATGGAGTGAACGTCGTAGGGCGTGCTCTGGTAGACAAAATAGTTCAGCCAGTTGGAGTAGAGCAGGTTTGCGCTTGAGCGCCATGTGCAGCAGGGCGTCTGTGTGGCATCGTCGTTGGGGTAGTAGTTTTTCGGAACGCGGACGGGCAGTCCGGCTTTTTTGTCGCGCCAGTATTCCAGACCAAGAGTGTCTGGGTCGTACTCAGAGTGCCCCATAATGAACACCTGACGCCCGCCGTTCGTGGAGATAGCGTAGAGCCCGGCCTCATCGCTCTCCGCAAGAATTTTCAGCGCGGGGACCGCCGCCACGTCCTGGCGCATCACCGTCGTGTGGCGGGAGTGCGGCACCATGAACGTGTCGTCCGAGCCACGGAACAGGATGGATCTCTTGTGGGTCACACGGTGGCGAAACACGCCAAAAAGCTTCTTCGGCAAATGTATCTTTGGGATACCGTAGTGATGATACATTCCGGCCTGAGCCGCCCAGCAGATGTGGAACGTGCTGTGTACATGACGCTTGCTCCATTCCATGATTTCGCAGAGCTCCAGCCAGTAATCCACCTCCTCGAAGGCCATCTGTTCCACAGGGGCCCCGGTGATGACCATCCCATCGAAGTACTCGGAGCTCACCTGGTCGAACGTCTTGTAGAACGCCAGCATATGTTCCTGCGGCGTGTTTCGGGGCATATGCCCCCGCATGGTCAGGAGCTCCATCTCAATCTGCAGCGGCGTGTTGCCCAGTAAGCGGGCAAGCTGTGTCTCCGTCACAATCTTCGTCGGCATGAGGTTCAGAAGCAGAATACGGAGGGGACGGATGTCCTGGGTCATGGCACGGCGCTCCGTCATCACAAAGATGTTTTCTTCCTCCAGCGTCCGCGCGGCCGGCAGATCCCCGGGTATTTTGATTGGCATGACACTATCTCCCCTCAGCTTCAGTGGCACAGGACTTTCGCCCATTTTCTTTCAATCCTTTGGTCATAATAACACATCTGCAGTCTCCCTGAAATACGGGCAATACTGACGCGGATTCTCCTTATTTTTCATTATTGATTATCCTTGACCTTCATTATAAAATTGAAAACTGACAATGCGGCGATGCCCTCTTCAGCGGCGTTGCCCGCAGGGCACAGGTTTATCAGAATGAGGGAGGAAATATGCCCAATTTAACACGAGCCATTGAGAAGTACATTTACGATCTGTTGGAGTCCGAGGAGGCCCCCTCCGTCTCGCTGCGGCGAAAAGAACTGGCGGCGTCCTTCGGCTGTGTGCCCAGCCAGATAAACTACGTGCTTCGCAGCCGTTTTACACCGGAACGGGGTTTTCTGGTGGAGAGCCAGCGCGGCGGGCATGGCTACATCCGCATCCTGCGCATCGCCTTCGAGGAACCGGAGGAGAAGATGAACCATATTGAGGACATCGTGGGAGACTCCATTTCAGAGCAGGAAGCCCATCGTCTTCTTCAGGTCCTTCAGGAGCGCGGTCTGCTCACCGCACGGGAACGGCTGCTTATTGAGGTAGCCCTTCGGCACTCCGACGAGATGGGGCAGAGCGACTTTGACCTGTCCCAGCACAAGCGAAACACCATCCAGGCCGAACTGCTGAAGCGTATGCTGCGCGGACTGATGCTGGCGTAAGGGGGGGAAATCATAATGTGGCAGTTTTTTACAGAACGGGGAAAGAGGGTCATCCAGCTTGCCCACCATGAAGCCCTCAAGATGGGGCATCCGATGGTGGAACCTGAACACCTGCTGCTGGGTCTGCTCCAGGAGGGCGGCGGCGTTGCGTGTCAGGCCCTCATTGAGCTTGGTGTCGTGCCAGACCAGCTCTGCGCGCACATCCGGGAGATCATGGGGCACTCTCAACCCACATCCCGGCCCATCGACCTCCCCTTGAGCCCCCGCCTCCGCAAGGTGCTGGAGCTTTCCATGATCGAGGCCCGAAAGTTGGGGGTCAACTATGTCGATACAGAGCACATTCTGCTGGGAATTCTGGCGGACGAGGGCAGCCTGACCGTCCAGCAGTTTCTGACGATGGGAATTACACCTGACGCTGTGCAGAAGCAGGTGAAAGCCCTCACAGAAGGGAACGCAGCCGGGAATCAGGGGCCCACCCCCCGCGGAAGCAGCGTCTCCTCCGAACGGGATAAACACAAGGGTAAGGGTAAAGTGAAAACCCCCACGCTGGACCAGCTGGGCGACGACCTGACCCAACGGGCGCGCAACGGTGAGCTGGACCCGGTCATCGGGCGCGAAAAAGAAATTCGCCGCGTCATGCAGGTACTTTGCCGCCGCACAAAGAGCAACCCCGTCCTGGTGGGTGACCCCGGCGTGGGCAAGACGGCGGTGGTTGAGGGGCTGGCCCAGCAAATCGCCTCCGGTACCGCACCGGAGCCACTGAAGGACAAGCGCATCGTCCAGCTCAACACAGGCAACCTCGTCGCGGGCACAAAGTACCGCGGGGAGTTCGAGGAGCGCCTGCGGCGAATCGTAAAGGAGCTCACGGAATCCGGCGAAGTCATCCTGTTTGTGGACGAAGTGCACACCATCATCGGAGCGGGCAGTGCGGAGGGGACGACGGACGCAGCCAACATCCTCAAGCCCAGCCTGTCCCGGGGTGGCTTTCAGATGATTGGGGCCACAACCCAGGACGAATACCGCCGCTACGTGGAGAGGGACGCGGCTCTGGAACGGCGTTTCCAGCCCATCCATGTGGAGGAGCCCAGCGTGGAGGACGCCATTGAGATCCTCCGGGGTCTGAGGGACCGCTATGAAGACCATCATGCCGTAACTATCACGGACGACGCTCTTGACGCAGCAGCGCGCCTCTCCTCCCGCTACGTGCAGGACCGTTTCCTTCCGGATAAAGGCATTGATCTGATTGATGAAGCGGGGGCCCGAACGCGACTTCTCTCCATGGATCCGCCGGAATCCGTTCAGGCCATCCAGAAGGAACTTGACGAAGTTCAAAAGCGGAAGGAACAGGCTGTGATGAGCGAGCAGTACGAGCGTGCGACGGAACTGCGCGACACAGAACACTCCCTGTCCGACCAGCTGGATATCGCCATGAAGGAGTGGCAGGAACACCGTGCCACAGTGAAGGGGCTGATTACGTCTGAGGATATTGCTGCAGTGGTGGCGGAGCAAACTGGTATCCCCGTGAAGCAGCTCACGGAGGTGGAGACGGAGCGTCTTCTGCGCATGGAGGAGGAGATATCCTCCCGGCTCATCGGGCAGGACGAAGCCGTCAGCGCCGTGGCCCGGGCTATCCGCCGCGCGCGGACGGGCCTCCGGGATCCAAGGCGTCCCATCGGCAGTTTCCTCTTTATGGGGCCCACGGGCGTCGGCAAAACAGAGCTGGCGCGATGCCTGGCCCGCTTCCTCTTTGGCCGCGAGGACGCGATGATTCGCATCGACATGAGCGAGTTCATGGAGAAGCACGAGGTCTCAAAACTTCTTGGAGCCCCCCCTGGCTATGTGGGACATGACAGCGGCGGCAAGCTGACGGACCAGGTGCGCCGCCGGCCATATTCCGTCGTCCTCTTCGACGAGATTGAAAAGGCCCACCCGGAGGTCTACAACGTCCTGCTCCAAATCCTGGACGACGGACGGCTGACCGACGGCCAGGGGCACAAGGTGGATTTCCGCAACACCGTCATCATCATGACCAGCAATGTCGGCGCGAAGGAGGCCCAGCGGGGCAATTCCCTGGGATTCGGCATGGCGGAGGAAAAGACTCAGAGGGATTGGGAACGTCTAAAGTCCGTCATTCTTGAGGAGGCCAACAAGACCTTCCGCCCTGAGTTCCTGAACCGCATTGATGAGATGGCCGTCTTCCGCCCGCTCTCTCGCGAAAACCTGATGCGCATCATCGACACTATGCTGAATGAGCTCTCCGTCCGGCTGAAGGGCAAGGGCCTGAGCCTTGACGTCAGCGAGGACGCGAAAGCCAAGATATTGGAGAAGGGCTTTAAGCCAAAGTACGGCGCACGTCCGTTGCGCCGAGCCATTCAGTCCCTGCTGGAGGACAGGCTGGCGGACTTCATGCTGTCGGGGCAGTTCACTGACGGGGCAGAACTTGCCGTCGGCGTTGAGGAAACCAACCCAGACGAACTCTCCCTCTCCGCACTCCCCCACCTTGCCTGAGCAATATATATAATAACAGGGCTCTCTCAGAGAGCCCTGTATTTGACCGAATAGTCCATCCTGTCTTCCAGTTTCAAAAGAGATTCTTTCAGCCCGGGGTCCGGCCGGAGGCTTATCGTGCAGACCTCCTCCTGGCCCCGGCTTTTGGAAAACGCCCCGGCTTTGAATGACCAAGCCGCCCTGATGGAGCGCCGTCATCGTGTCGCTGGGGCAACACTCCGTCAAAGTAAAGTCCCCAGCGTGCAAGGGCCGCGCGCCCCTGCTCCAGATGAGAGAGTGCAAAGGGGAACAGTTCCGCCAGCACGTAGTCTCCCTTGAGCCGAATTGCCCCCACCTCACGGCGTTCCACCTTCAGTGCCGTGCAGAGGGCGTTCAATATGTGCCCGACATCCTGTACGGGCCCCCGGTTGCTGCTCAGGCGCACCATCGTTCCCTTGGGCCGCCGGATGGGAGATTTCCCGCCATGGGGACCGGGCACAGCGGCGTAGGGCCCCGCGGCCTGTCCCATCCCGCGCCGCTTTCTCCGCTCACGCTCCCGTTCCAGCTCTTCACTGAGGGGATAGCCCTTCGCCGTGCGCGTGCTGAGGAAGGCCAGGAGTTTCGCTATCAACACCTTGGGCTCCGCACGGGAAAGGAGGTCCTCTGCCCACAGGCGACAGCTTGCATATTCCTCATCCAGGGGGGCGGAGAGGAGATTGTGTTCCGCCACCTCGCGCTGAACGGCGCGAATACTCTCCAGGTCCGGCATGTCCCGCCACTCCACCTTCATCTGCGTGGAACGGAGCATATCACGGAAACGCCCGGCCTCCGGCGGCGAGAGGAGAATGAGGTTTATTCCCTCGTTCCCGGCCCGGCCCGTGCGTCCGCTGCGGTGAACGAAGGTTTCCTGGTCATCTGGCAGCCCCAGTTGAATGACATGGGTCACGCCCTCAACGTCCAGTCCGCGCGCGGCCACGTTGGTCGCCACGAGACAGGGAATGGAGCCGGATTTGAAGGAGGCCAGAACAGCGTTGCGCTCGTTCTGGGTCATGTCGCCCTGAAGGGCGGCGGCGCTGAAACCCTGGTCCTGGAGCTTTTGGGCAATTTCGATGGATTCCATCTTCGTGTGGCAAAAGACCAGGCTGCGCCCGGGGTGCTCCCAGAGCAAAATATTCACCAGTCCCTCAAGACGGCGGTGGGAGGGAATCATATAGACCCGGTGCAGAATATCCGAATGCTGCGCTCCCTCCTCGACAAGGGAGAGAGTCATCGGATCTTTAAGGTAACGCCCGGCCAGTGCCTTCATTTCCTCCGGCATGGTGGCGGAGAAGAGCCAGCGGCTACCCTCGGGCAACGCCCCCAGAATGGCCTCCAGTTCGTCGCGGAAACCCATATCCAACATCAGGTCTCCCTCATCCAAGACAACATGCTGAAGCCACTCCACGTTCAGACTGCCACGCTCAATGTGGTCGCGTACGCGTCCTGGCGTTCCCACGATGACCGCCGCTCCATGATGGAGCTCTTTCAGCTGCGGGACAATCTCCATACCGCCAACAAGAGAGGTCACGGACAAACGGAGGTCCTGCGACAGCCATTCGGCCTCATGGGCAGTCTGCTGTGCCAGCTCGCGGGTGGGGGCAAGGATCAGAATACGGGGAACGCGTTCCCCCGCCTGGATATCCTGAAGAAGCGGCAGGAGGAAGGCCAGCGTTTTGCCTGAACCCGTCCGGGCCCTTACAATCATGTCCCGTTCCCGCCAATTGGAAGCGAGCACCCTCTGCTGCACGGGGGTGGGCTGCTCAAAGCCCCTCCGGGCCAGGGCCCTCATCAATTCCTCTTTCAGGCCATAGGCGCCGAACCCTGCTTCCTCAAGGGGGGACTGGCCTTCAGTGTGTATGTCGCGCGCATCTTCCATCTATAATTCAACCTCCATAAAAATCTGCACAAACAAAAAAATAAGGAAGACCCACGGGCCTTCCCTTATTGACTCCATGTCTTCTGCCATTATGGGGGAAACGGGCGGGAATGTCAAGACTATTCCCGCCCGTCAGGGGATTTACAGCTTAAAGCGCGAAACCGTCTCCTTCAAGCTGCTTACCAGAGAGTGAATCTTGTTGGTATCCTCGGACACTTCCTTGACGTTTGTCGCAATCGTCTGGATGGAGGCCGCCACGTCCTCATTTGTCGACGAGGTCTGCTCAGCGACGGAGGACAGATTGACTACTGCGCTCAGAATGGCGTCCTTTATGCTCTCCAGCTGTTTTGTGACCTCAGCTACCGAGGATATCTCCTCCACGGAGGCCTGGATATCCTTGTCCAGTGTCTTGAATTTCTCCTTGGTCACGTTCAGCGACGCCTCTTCCTCAGCGATAATCTTCTTAACGCTCTCAGCCTGCTCCACGCACTCACCCGACAGAATGCCCATCTCGTCAACGATATCCTTGATCTGTGTTGCAGAATCGTCGGACTGCTCCGCGAGCTTTTTGATTTCCGCGGCCACAACGCCGAAGCCTCTTCCTGCTTCGCCCGCTCTCGCGGCCTCGATGCTGGCGTTGAGCGACAGAAGATTGGTCTGAGACGCGATATCGCTGATCAGCTTAACCATCTCGCCAATCTTGACGATTGCGCCGTTGGTGGCATTGATTCTGTCCGTAATGACCTGGATAGCATCCGCAGATTTCACGGAAGAACCGGCAACATCCTCAATGCACTTTCTTGCCACCTTATTGGCCTCATTCATGTTGGATGAATTGGTGTTCAGGTTGCCAACGTTTCGCACGGCGTCCTCAATGACCTTCCCCATGTCCGCCACGGTGTCGTGGATATCCTCCACGCTCTTGGCAATCCCTACGGTGGCCTGGGCCAGAGACCGCATGGACCCTGCGACAGCAGCGGTCTGGTCGGAAGACTGATCCGCAAGGGTCACTGTCGACTTCACCGTGTCCATCAGAGAGAACGCCGTCTCATGAATATCCCCGATAGCGCCCGTCATCACCTCGCTCAGCTTCCCTGAGACGTTAACAAGCTGAACTCCTTCCCTGATGCCACTCTTCGATGTGATAACGACCCCCAGCTCACCGTGCGAGAGCTTCTCAATGCCCTGGGTCGCGTCTGTAAATGGCTCCGCCACCTTGCGGGACGCATACAGCATAACTATGACAACAATCAGCACCACAATAATGCTGACGACAGCGGCGGTTGTGTAGATAGCCCTCTCGGACGCTATGATATCTGCAGCGGGCTTACCGGAGAAGGCCATACCCACAACGTTGGAGCCCTTTCTCAGCGGCATATAGTAAACATAATAGGGTTTTTCGTTTATCAACACACCGGAGGCTGAATAATCGCTTCCGGCGCTTACGGCCTGCCAGATGGCATCAGAGGCAGGAGTGCCCTCAATTCGCTTGCCATCGAAGTTCAGGATTGTGGTCATGAAGCGGAGATGCCCCTTGAAAACTGTGAAGTCCACGCCCGCCGCCTTCATGGAGTCGATATAGTCCGTGTTATACTTGGGGAACCCCTCCTCATCGACGTCAAGATTCACTTCCATGGCTATCTCATAGTAACGCTTCAGAGACAACGTAGCCATTTTGAGCGTACCCATTGTGCTCTGCTCCAGGTCCGAAATCGCGGTTCGGGCAAGGAAGAAGCCTAAAACGATAACCGCCAGAAGCGTGGGGACTAAGGCGAACAGGGTCAGCATTCTTCTGAGGGATGTCCTCGCTTTAATTTTGCCGGTTCTTCTTACGTTCTCCCGTGCAATAGCGAGGTCCTTCTTCATGTCCTTCGCCTTTGTTGCCTCTTTTGCCTTTGCCATAGTCAAATGTCCTCCCCTTCGTACTCCACATAATCGTGGTCAGATGACAAGATGTGATTATTATACACTAAATACACTCATTTTCTCCAGATGAACTTCTTTTTTCTTGACTTTGCCATAATAAACTGATAGTATAAACTTGTACGCGGAAAGCGTATAAGGATGTTACTATTTGGAGGAATTAAAAGTGAAAAGAATAAGCATGAAGAGTTTTTTTGCTTTTTCCCTGGCTCTCCTGCTGTTTGCCGGAGCTGCCCTTGCGGATGAGAGCGATATGGCCTATGTGAAGGCAAAGGGGAAGCTGGTCGTCGGCATCACCGACTTTGCCCCCATGGATTACAAAAATGAAAAGGGCGAGTGGATTGGCTTTGACGCTGACATGGCGAAGGCCTTTGCGGAGAGCCTGGGGGTGGCTGTTGAGTTCCAGGAGATTGAATGGAACAACAAGATTCTTGAGCTGAACGGCAAAAATATCGACTGCGTGTGGAACGGTATGACGCTGACCAGCGAGGTTCTTGCCTCGATGGAGTGTTCAAAGCCCTACTGCAACAATGCACAGATTGTCGTTGTCCCCGCGGCAATGGCGGATAAAGCTAAGGATTTAGTGGCACTGATGAAACTGAACTTCGCCGTGGAGCAGGGCAGCGCCGGTGAGGAACAGGCAAAGGCACGCGGGTTCAAGATCACCCCCGTGCAGGATCAGGCGACGGCGCTGATGGAGGTCGCAGCCGGGACGGCGGACGCTGCCGTGATTGATTCTCTGATGGCTGCCGCCATGGTGGGCAAGGGGACAAGCTATGAAGCTCTGACCTATACCATCGGACTGAACAGCGAGGAGTACGGTGTCGGGTTCCGCAAGGGCTCTGATCTGGCTGCCGCGCTTGACGCATTCTTTGCGGCGAAGTACGCGAACGGGACTGTGCAGAAAACAGCTGAGAAGTACAAGATTCAGGCGGCTCTGATTGCACGGTAGGCTCATTCTTTGAAAGAGACGCGCGGTATCCGCAACAGGATGCCGCGCTTAAAATTTTTTTGACGGAGCTTTTAGTATGGATCTTATCTTAGAACAGCTCCCGATTGTCGTCGGCGCGCTGAACACCGGTTTCCTTCAAACGCTCAAGCTATTCTTTGTCACGCTGCTGGGAGCTTTCCCCCTGGGGCTGGTCATTGCTTTTGGCTCCATGTCCCGGATACGGCTTCTGAGCCTCTCGGCCCGGCTCCTCATCTGGGTCATCCGGGGAACGCCGCTGATGATCCAGCTTTTAATCATATACTACTTTCCCGGCCTTGTGCTGCATCAGCCCATCTGGGGGGGCGGCGAGTCCGGGCGCTTTCTGGCCGCGTCGATTTCCTTCGTCCTCAACTACGCCTGCTATTTCTCCGAAATCTACCGCGGCGGCATTCAAAGCGTCCCCATCGGGCAGCAGGAGGCGGGGCTGGTTCTGGGCATGACGCGGCGGCAGATCTTCTTCCGCGTGACGCTGCTCCAGATGGTAAAACGCATCGTTCCGCCTATCTCAAACGAGGTCATCACACTGGTGAAGGACACATCCCTGGCACGGATTATCGCGCTCCAGGAGGTCATCTGGGCCGGTCAGGCTTTCATGAAGGGCTCGCACGGCATCTCCGGCGCAATCTGGCCCCTGTTCTTCACAGCGGTCTACTATCTTATTTTTAACGGCATTCTGACAGTGCTTTTGACCCGACTGGAGAAGAGCCTTGACTATTTCCGTATTTAACCGCTCATGGCGCAAACCGTATGAGGGAGGAGATGAGAAGCAAAATGGCTATTCTGGAGGTTGAGCACATCCAAAAATCCTTTGACCGCACGGAGGTTCTGAGGGACATCAGCTTCTCCCTGGAGCAGGGACAGGTACTTGCCATCATCGGGCCTTCCGGCGGAGGAAAGACCACGCTTCTGCGCTGCCTGAACTTTTTGGAGACGCCGGACCGGGGCGTGATTCGGGTGAACGGTTCTGTCCTTTTCGATGCGGACGATGCCAAAACGCGGATAGAGTCTCAGATACGAAGGAAGCGCCTGCACTTTGGGCTGGTGTTCCAGTCCTTCAACCTGTTTCCACAGTACACAGCATTGAAAAACGTCCGGCTGGCCCCGGATCTGCTGGCGAAGGAGCGACCAGACTACCGCGCCAACAAGGCGGCCATTCACGCGGAAATCGAGGCCAACGCACGAAGGCTCCTTGCTCAGATTGGGCTGGCCGACCGGGTGAACAGCTATCCACACCAGCTCTCCGGGGGACAATGCCAGCGCGTGGCCATTGCCCGGGCCCTGGCCCTGCACCCGGATATCCTGTGCTTTGACGAGCCCACCTCAGCGCTGGACCCGGAGCTCACCGGCGAGGTGCTGCGCGTCATTCGGTCTTTGGCGGACCAGCGAACCACCATGATTATCGTCACTCACGAGATGGCCTTTGCCCGGGACGTCGCCAGCCAGGTGCTGTTTATAGACAGCGGACGCATCTGCGAGCAGGGCACGCCGCAGGAAGTCTTTCAAAACCCAAGGGAGGAACGGACGCGACATTTCCTCTCGCGCTTCGCCCAGGAATAATAAACCGGCGGGATGGAGGGATAATGCGGGACAGAACCCATTATCCCCCCATCCCGCCGCACTAAAACAGGCTTACTTAATCAGAAAACTCCGCCGCAAGGGGCGTATGGTCCGAGGGGCGCTCCTCCCTGCGGGGCCCCAGGTCTACAAAACAGTCCCGCGCACGCTCCGCCAGGGCAGGGGACGTGAGGATATGGTCGATGCGCCAGCCAATGTTCCGGTTCACCGAGTCCTTCACGCGATAGTCGAAGAACGTGTACACCCCATCTTCCGGGTGAAATTTCCTTAGTGTGTCCACAAGTCCCTCGCTCACCCGGGCAAAAAGTTCCCTTATCTCCTGACAGAAGCAGACGTGCTCCTTCTTGCCTTTTGGGTTTGTAAGGTCACGCTCCGTGGGGGCCACGTTCAGGTCCCCCACCCACGCAAAGGGACCGGACATCTCCCGCTCGATGATTTTCCGCACGCGGGCAAGAAAAGATTTTTTCACCTCATAATCCGGATGGGTGATCTCCTAGACAAGGATGACGAATACTGCATGATCGGTTATCATGTAGGAAACACTCTTACAGATAACGGAAGCGTGGCAAGAGGCGTATGTGAAACGATAGACGGAAACCTTTCAAAGATCGTTGAAAGAACAAAGATATACAAGACAGAGACCGGCGCAAGATATTATGAGGAT